>NZ_CP117180.1:1200000-1500000 GCF_033971325.1 Hydrogenobacter sp. T-2 | reverse complement strand
AAGTGGGTATAAAAGCCTGCTCGAGGTAGGTTGTTTAACTACCCCATCAACCTCTGCACACTTTCCACACCCTCTAAACCCTTTAGTGCTTCCTTGACCCTCAAAAAGCTCTGGTAGTTTTCCAACTGAAGGGTAAAATCCATTAGTGCTTGACCAGAGGGTAGGCTTTTGGTTTTGGCTTCTGTTATGTTTGCACCAGATTTTGCTATGGTGGTAGTCACTTCTCCCAAAATACCCATACGGTCTTTGACTATAAGCCTTAACCTTACTGGATGCAACCCCTGAGACTTGTTCCACAAGACCTTTATGACCTTTTCTGGTGATACACTCCATAGATGCTTTAGGTTAGGGCAATCCTTTGAATGTATAACCAAGCCCTTGCCTCTTGATATGACGCCGTAAACCTCCTCTCCCGGCAAGGGATTACAGCACTCCGCAAGGGTATGTAGCACGTTCCCAAGCCCGTCTATGTGGATTATATCTTCTACCCTTTCTGGAGGCTTTTCCTTTTGGATTTTCCTAAAAAGGGAGAATACCCTTTCCTTTGAGAGCTTTCCACTTCCCAAAAGTAGATAAAGCTCCTCTTCTGTCTTTGCCTTTGTCTCCTCAGTGAGTTTATTCAGTAAAATTTCTCTGCCAATACCCAGCTTTTGTAAGTACAGCTCAAACTTCTCTTTTCCTAGCTGTATGTATTTCTCCCTTTCAAGCTCCTTTAAAACCGCCTTTATTCTGCTTTTTGCCTTAGAGGTAACCACAAAATTCAACCATTCTTGATTAGGCTTCTTGTTAGGATTGGTTATTATCTCCACCATATCTCCGTTTTGAAGTTTATAATTGAGAGGAACAATCCTGCCCTTTACCTTTGCTCCAGCACAGTGGTTGCCTATATCTGTGTGTATGTGATAGGCAAAGTCTACAGGCGTTGCACCCTTTGGAAGAACCACAAGGTCTCCCTTTGGAGTAAAGACAAAAACTTCTTCAGAAAATAGCTCCAATTTTAGGTTTTCCAAAAGCTCTTGAGGGTTTTTGCTTCCCTTTATGCTTTCCACAAGACCCTTCAACCAAGAGTATACTCCACCATCCTTTACGCTTTTGCCTTCTTTATAAGCCCAGTGTGCAGCAATACCCTTTTCCGCCCTTTCGTGCATTTCCCATGTGCGTATCTGCACCTCCACCATCCTACCCTTTGGACCTATAACCGTAGTATGCAAGGACTGGTAGAGGTTTGGCTTAGGCAGAGAGATATAGTCATCAAACTTTCCCGGGACTGGCTTGAATACGCTATGAACTAAGCCAAGCACAAGATAGCACTCTTGAACTGTGTCTACTATAACCCTAACACCTAAGATATCATGCACATCTTCAAGTTTTATACCTTTCCTCAAGGCTTTTTGCCATATGCCATATAAGTGCTTTGGTCTATAAAATACCTGTGCTCGTATGCCCGCCCTTTTCAGCTCCTCCTTTAGTTTTGGTATAAAAAGCCTCTTGAGATAATCCTCAAGTTCCTTTTTTGTGTTTCCCACAAAGTTTTTTACCTCTTCGTATTCCTTTGGATAAAGATACATAAAACACAGGTCTTCAAGCTCTGTTTTTATCTTCCAAAGACCAAGCCGGTTTGCTATGGGGACGTATATTTCAAGGGTTTCTCTTGCTATTCTAACCTGCTTTTCCTTGCTAAAATACTGCAAGGTTTTCATATTGTGAAGCCTGTCCGCCAGCTTTACGAATATCACCCTTAGGTCTTTTGAAAAGGCAAGGATGAGCTTTCTGTAGTTTTCCGCCTTTTGAGTCTGCACATCCTTGAAGTGTATCTTTCCCAGTTTAGTTACACCTTCCACTATATCCGCCACATCCTTACCAAAGTTATCCTTTAATTCCTCATATGTGGTCTCTGTATCCTCAAGCACGTCATGTAAGAGCCCTGCAACCACCGTATCCGTATCCATACAGAGCTCCGCAAGGATAATGGCAACTTCTATAGGATGGACCACATAGGGTTCACCTGACTTTCTGAACTGTCCTGCATGTTTTTCTTCTATGAATTCAACGGCCTTTTTAACCTTGCTGTCTTCGTATCCAAGAGACTTGAAGAGTCTCTCCTCATATTTTTTATTTAGAGTAGCTTCCATAGTTTATAATATTATGAATGTTAAGCAAATTAGCAAATCTATTCGGTTTTATTGCAAGCAACATAGGCATAGACCTTGGCACAGCCAATACGGTAGTATATGCACAAGGAAAGGGTATAGTGCTTTATGAGCCCTCTATCGTTGCGGTAGATGTGCGTTCTGGGAGAGTTTTGGCGGTAGGTAGAGAGGCGAAAGAAATGCTCGGAAAAACTCCGGAAAATATACAGACCGTAAGACCACTCAGAGACGGTGTTATAACGGACTTTGAAGCCACAAAGGTTATGCTTTCTTACTTTATAAACAAGGCAATAGGTGGTAGCATATTCAAAGCAAAGCCGAGGGTTGTCATAGGCGTGCCCTCTGGGGTTACGCAAGTGGAAAAAAGGGCGGTCATTGACGCTGCAAAGAGTGCAGGAGCAAGAGAAGTATACCTAATAGCTGAGCCAATGGCTGCTGCAATAGGTGCTGGACTTCCCATAGAAGACCCTATAGGCAATATGGTAGTGGATGTAGGTGGGGGAACTACAGAGATAGCTGTCATTTCTCTTGCGGGTATAGTAGTTTCAAATTCCATAAGGGTAGCAGGCGATGAGATGACTGAGTCTATAATACAACATGTGAAGAAAAAACATCACCTCCTAATAGGTGAACAGACCGCAGAGAAGGCAAAAATAGAGCTCGGTAGTGCCATATACGAAGAAGAGGAGAGGTCTATGGAGATAAAGGGAAGGGATATAACAGGGCTCCCAAAGATTGTAAGAATAAGCAATAGAGATGTTACAGAAGCCCTTGAGGATGTGCTATCTTCTATCATAAACGCAGTTAAGTCTACCCTGGAAAGGACTCCACCAGAGCTTGCCTCTGATATAGCGGAAAGAGGCATAACCTTGGCTGGAGGCGGTTCTCTGCTCAGAAACCTCAACGTTAGAATAGAACGTGAAACAGGCATAAAGACCAGCTACTGTGAAGACCCTATAACTGCAGTTGCCCGAGGAGTAGGGAAGGTTCTTGATAACATAGAGCTGATAAGGAAAGTTTCCATGATATGAAAAGCTATGTTGTGCCTTTTACTGCTTTATTATTGAGCGTTGTAGTTTATTTTATCAACTTTTCTACGCTACCATATCTTAACCAAGTCTATAACTTTCTTAGATTAGCGGTTTATCCCCTCTTGGAGTTAAAGGGTAATATACAAGAAAACACAAGAAGAATCGTAGAGACTTACCTGTTTTTGAAAAATGTGAGCGAAGAAAACAACAGATTAAGAAAGGAAGTTGAAGAATATAAATTGTATAAAGCCCAGCTTTTCGCCTGCGAAAACAACCTTAAAAGCCTAAGTCAAGCTATGAATATACCCTTTAATCCAAGCAAATATTCAATAGTTTATGCAAACGTGGTTGCCTACGACCCATCAGGTAGGGACACCTTTGTGCTCATAAACAGAGGACAAGATAAGGGTATATCCGAGGGTATGTTGTCCTTTTCTGGAGAGGGTCTCGTAGGTATTGTAGATAGTGTTTATGGAAGCTCCTCAAGAATAAGAACAGTTTTCTCTGAGGAATTCACTCTTAGTGCTGGAGTTGGAGATAAGGCATATATATACAGGGGAGGATTCCCTACAGGGTCTTTACTACATGTCAAGTTGGATGATGAGATTAATATTGGTGATGTGGTTTATGTGAGAGTGCCAGGTAGGACCTTTCCTCAGTTCAAAATTGGCACTGTTGAAGAAGTATACCATGATGGGAAGGGCTTTTTTAAAAAGGTAAAGGTCAAGCCCTACTTGGACATAAGAAAGGTTTCCCTTCTTGTTGTCATAAGGGAAAGGTTATGAAGTTTTACATAATAGCATTCTTTCTTGCGTATTTTCAGGGTTCTGTGCTGATCACTATCTTTCATAACATGCTCGTGTCTCCTAATCTTCTCCTTGCTTACCTTTTCCTTCATATCTTTAAGGAAGACAAAGGATGGCTTAGAAAAGCGTTTATTACAGGTTTTTTCCTTGACCTATTTCAGGATTCTCTTGGATTGCACCTGTCAGGACATATATTCTTTGCTATTCTTTTTAATCTAATGAGGCTGAGGATAGAAATTCCGAGCAGGCTTTCTTTGTTGCTTGCCTACTTTCTTCTCTCCCTGCTTGAAAAGCTTTGGCTGGTCCTTTTGTTTAGAATTAGATACTATGCGGACCTTAGCCTCTGGCTTTTGCCCTTGAGCCTTGCACTTGAAGTTCTTTTCCTTTACCTTATCTCAGGAAGATACCTTAGCAGAGAGCCATGAGTAGAAGACGGTTTTTGTTTCTTATGCTTTTTGGTGCATTTGTCTATGCTCTTATCTTTCTTAGGCTGGTATACCTTCAACTTTTTAAGGGTGAATACTACAAGAAACTTGCACAGAGGAATTATGTAAGAAAAAGGATTATATATCCTCAGAGGGGAGATATTTTAGACAGAAGAGGAGAGAAGTTAGCCTACGACACACCGAAATATATACTCCTCCTTGACCATCAAAAACTTCAAGAAGAGGGTAATCTTAGGGAGGTTTTAGCAAATGTTGAAGAGATATTTGGAGTAAAATTGGACTATGAGAGCATAAAAAAGAGAAAGGCTATAGAACCTGTTTTCTTAACAGAGCTAAGGACACAGGAGGAGATAGATAAATTTTATAACTACAGCTACAAGTTACCAGGGGTCTTTATAAACACAGTGCCAACAAGAAACTATCCTATGGGGGAGGTATGCGCCCACGTGGTGGGATACGTTTCTTACCCAACGGAAAGACACTATCAGCAATATGCAGACAGGATAGGAAGTCAAAGCCTGGTGGGTGTGTATGGAATTGAAAGAGCTATTGATACAGAGCTTTTGGGCAAGGTCGGTGCGGAGGAAGTTATGGTAAACGCGGTGGGAAGGATTATAGGAAATCTTGGCTATAAAGAGCCAGAGAAAGGAATAACCATCTTAACCACTATAGACTCAAGAGTACAGAAAATAGCCTACGAGGTCTTTAGGGACTCTGGACACAGGGCTGGTGCGGTTCTTATAATGGATACAAGGACGGGAGAGGTGCTAACACTTCTTAGTTATCCATCCTTTGACCCAAACAGAATAGCAGACTTATGGAGTCAATACAACAGTGATAAGTTCAAACCCCTTTTCAATAGGGCAACGCAAGGAAGATACCCTCCAGCGTCTGTTGTAAAACCTGCTTTGGGAATAGCTCTGCTCCAAAAGGGTGTATCTCCAAAGGAGGGTGTGGTATGTAGGGGATACTTTGAGCTTGGAAACAGGAAGTTTTTCTGCTGGAACAGAGCAGGACATGGCTGGGAGAACCTACATGGGGCTATAAAAGATTCTTGCGACGTTTACTTTTATCACTTTGGCTACTATAAGCTTGGTCCAAGAGAAATGGAGAGAGTTTATAGGAGCTTTTCCTATGGCGAGGAAATACCCTTTGAACTTCCTCTTGCAAAGGGTTTTATACCCACACCCGAATGGAAAAGAAATAGAATGAAGGAGCCTTGGTATGGTGGAGACACGGTTAACATGTCTATAGGGCAAGGATACATGAAGTCTACTCTTTTTGAGCAAACCCTTATGATGATGGCGATAGCCAACAATGGAGTAATATATAAACCTATTTTGGTGAAGGAGAAAAGGGATGCGGAGGGCAATACCATATGGAAGGCAAAAAGAAGCGTTTACAAGGTAGTGAAGGCAAAGCCAGAATATTTTGCCATAGTTAGGGAAGCACTTAGAAGTGTGGTAAGGTCAGGAACTGCTACTTCCGCCTTTTCAAGAATAGTAGAAATAGCAGGCAAAACTGGAACCGCTCAAGTGTCCGCCCTAAGTGCAATAAGAAGGAACCTGCCCTATCATCTTAGAGACCATGCGTGGTTTGTAGGTTTTGCACCTTACAGAGACCCTGTTTTTATAATAGGAGTGCTTGTGGAGCATGGAGGTTCTGGAGGTGCGGCAGCAGCGCCTATAGCAAGAAAGATTCTTGAAAGGATATACATGGAAGGTATACATAAGGAGCTTACTTAAAGGCTACAAGCGTGGATATGTTAAGCTCTTCTTTGTAAAAAACTACTCTAAAGTCCTCAAAAAGTCTGAAAAGCTCTCCTTCCTTAAGAAGGTAATCGGGATTAAAATCTCTTTTTATAAGGCTATGCTTTTCATTGTAGGTTTCAAAGATAATCAAACCATTGGGCTTTAAAGCCTTCTTTATTTGGGGTATAAGCCTTCTATTTAAATAATAGAAGTTCACAACAAGTGTATATGTGTTTTCTTTCAATATAAAGTAATCAAGGTCAGCACATATGAAATTCACTCTAAGATTCCTTTCATAGGCTTGCCTTCTTGCCTTTTTGAGGGCAACAATAGATATATCAATTGCATCTACAGTAAAACCTTGCTCTGCAAGAAAAATCGCATTCTCTCCAGTTCCACAGGCTATCTCAAGTGCCCTTCCAACAGGTGCATAGGTGAAAAATTCGACCAGGGCTTTGTGGAGCGTGCTTTGCCAACCCTGTAGATATTTAAAGTCCCACCTTTCTTTGTCTTGAAGTGCCATGGTAGAATTTTAAACTTAATGAAACGAGTCCTCCTTTGGGGTCTTGGTGTTAGTGGAAGGTCTGCCCTTAACCTTTTGAAGGCTAAAGGCTTTGAAGTGTACGCAGGGGACGATGCAAGAGGTGATAACTTTAAAGAGTTCTTGCATATAGTGGATACGGTAGTTCTCTCTCCGGGCATACCACCACACCACGCACTCTGGAAGGAAGCACAAGAGAAAGGGATAGAGGTTATAGGAGAATTGGAGCTCGCTTGGAGGTTCTTTGAAGGCAAAGCCTTAGCTATCACCGGCACAGACGGAAAGTCCACCACCACACGGCTCACATACCTTATGCTAAAAGAGGTCTACGCCAACGTGGAAGAGGGTGCAAACGCGGGAAAGCCTCTCTCTGAGATAGTCTTAAGCAATCCCTCTTGCCTTGCGGTGCTTGAGGTCTCCTCCTTTCAGGGTAAAACTTTAAAAACCTTTAGACCAATAGGAGGTGCTTTTCTAAACTTTTCTGAGGACCACCTTGATTGGCATCCGAGCCTCCAAGACTACCTTGAGAGCAAAAGAAACATCTTCTCAAGGCAAAGGGAAGAAGACTTTCTCTTATTGAACGCAAAAGACCCAAGAATAAGAGAAACTCCAAGTGATGCAAAAAAGTTTTTCCTCCTTGAAGAGGGTATGCAAGGATACATAAAGGAAGGCAAAGCCTACTTTCTTGGTGAGGAGCTTTTTGAAGTGGAGAGGCTCAAAATAAGAGGAAAACACAACTGGCACAATGCCCTTTTTGCGGGTGCTATGGCAAGGCTTATGGGTGTGGAAAGGGAAATAATACAAGAAGTTCTCTACAGCTTTTCTGGACTGCCATATAGGATGGAGTATATGGGAAGTTTTGGTGGTGTAGAGGTATACAACGATTCTAAGTCTACCACTGTTAACGCCTTAAGGTCTGCCCTTGAAAGTTTTGAGGATGGTAAGGTTATCTTAATAGCAGGTGGGAAGGACAAGGGTGGAGATTTTGAAGGTATAAAGGAGCTTGTTAAGAAAAAGACAAGGCTCAGCATCCTCATAGGTGAGGCACGGGAGAAAATCGCAAAGGCTTGGCGGGGTTGCGAGGTCTATTTAGCAAAAGACCTTGAGTCTGCGGTATCAAAAGCCTTTGAGTTTGCCAAGCAGGGAGACATTATTCTCTTTTCTCCAGCTTGTGCTTCCTTTGATATGTTTAGAGACTACAAGGAAAGAGGGGAGAGGTTTAAGGAGTTAGTTTTTGAGCTTGGTGGCAAAAGTCTATGAGCTTTGCTATAATCTTTTAACTCACAAACCTTTACGGAGGCAGGCATGAAACTGCACGAGCATCAGGCAAAGGAGCTTTTGAAAAGATATGGTCTTCCTGTGCCAGAGGGAAGAGTAGCCTTTAACCTTCAAGAAGCCTTGCAGGCGTGCGAAGAGCTTGGAGAGTTTCCTCTTGTGGTAAAGGCTCAGGTGCATTGCGGTGGGCGTGGAAAGGCTGGCGGTGTAAAGTTGGTAAAGAATGCAGAAGAGCTCCAGCAAGCGGTGGAGAGCATGCTTGGGAAAGTGCTTAAGACCTTCCAGTGCCCTGATGGAAAACCTGTAAGCAGGGTATGGATAGAAAAGGCTACCAACATAGAAAGGGAATACTACCTCTCTATAACCCTTGACAGGGCAGTTTCTAAACCCGTTTTGATGGCTTCTGCGGAGGGTGGAATGGAAATAGAGGAGGTTGCCAAGGAAAAACCAGAAGCCATACACATGCTCCACATAGACCCAGCCTTGGGTCTTATGCCTTCTCAAGCAAGAAGGATAGCCTTTAAGCTTGGACTCCCTGTAAACGAGTTTGTAAAGATAGCCTTGGCTCTCTACAAGGCGTATATTGACCTTGATGCAAGCCTTGTGGAGATAAACCCACTTGTCCTTACAAAAGAAGGAAGCTTTGTGCTTCTTGACGCAAAGGTGGAGCTTGACGACAATGCTCTAATAAGGCACAAGGACCTTGAAGAGCTTGAAGACCTCACTCAGCTTGACCCTCTTGAGGTGGAAGCAAAGAGGTATAGCCTTAACTACATAAAGCTGGATGGAAACATAGGGTGTATGGTAAACGGTGCAGGGCTTGCTATGACCACAATGGATATAATAAAGCTTGCAGGGGGAGAGCCTGCCAACTTCCTTGATGTGGGTGGTGGTGCCAATGTGGAGCAGATAGCCAACGCCTTTAGGATACTTATGGCAGACCAAAATGTAAAGGCGGTTTTTATAAACATCTTCGGTGGCATCCTTAGATGCGACAGGCTTGCCAATGGTCTCATAGAGGCGGCAAAAATGGTGGAAATAAAAGTCCCTGTTGTGGTCCGTATGGAAGGGACAAACGTAGAGGAGGGGAGAAGACTTCTGGCTGAGTCTGGACTAAACTTTATAAACGCAGTGGATATGTGGGATGGTGCAAAGAAGGCGGTGGAGTTGGCATCCAAAGGAGGTTAAGTCATGGCAATCCTTGTAGACAAAAACACAAAAGTCTTAGTTCAAGGCATAACAGGAAAGGAAGGCTCTTTCCATGCTACCCAATGCAAAGCCTATGGCACTCAAGTGGTGGCAGGCGTTACTCCCGGCAAAGCAGGTCAGTCTGTAGAGGGCATACCTGTTTTCAACACCGTGGAAGAGGCTGTCAGAGAAACCTCCGCTAACTGCTCCCTTATCTTTGTCCCGCCAGCCTTTGCAGGAGATGCCATAGTGGAAGCTCTTGATGCAGGCATAGAGCTCGTGGTCTGTATCACAGAGGGTATACCAGTAAGAGATATGATGATGGTAAAGGACTACATGAAAAAGAACTACCCAGACGCCAAGCTCATAGGTCCAAACTGCCCAGGAGTGATAACCCCAGGCGAGGCAAAGGTGGGTATAATGCCAGGGCATATCTTCAAAAGAGGTTCTATAGGCATAGTTTCAAGAAGTGGGACGCTTACCTACGAAGCATCCTATCAGCTTACACAGTTTGGGCTTGGACAGTCCACTGCGGTAGGAATAGGTGGAGACCCAGTCCATGGGCTTTCTCACAAGGACGTTATAGCCATGTTTAACCAAGACCCAGAAACAGAGGCTATACTTATGATAGGAGAAATAGGTGGGACCGCGGAAGAGGAGGCTGCGGAGTATATAAAAGAGCATGTGAAAAAGCCAGTGTTTGCCTATATTGCAGGTATAACCGCGCCACCGGGAAGGCGTATGGGACATGCAGGTGCTATAATAAGTGGAGGTAAGGGCACAGCACAGGCAAAAATGCAAGCCTTAAAGGAAGCAGGTGTGACAGTAATAGAAAACCCTGCCTTTATAGGGAAGACTGTAGCGGAGGCTATTGGAAAGTTATGATTAAGTTTATGTTGATAAAGTGAACCTGTGATATATTTTATAAACCCAAACTTTTAAGGAGGTGTTAATATGGCTCTGAAGACCAAAGTTGACCCAGATACCTGTACTTCATGCGAGCTTTGCTATGACAGAGTGCCAGAGGTCTACAAAAACAGGGGCGATGGAATAGCAGAAGTGGTAAGCCCTGGACCGGACGGATGGATGATAGTGCCAGCGGAGCTTGAAAACGAGGTTAAAGAGGTTACCGACGAATGTCCCAGTGGGTCAATAATAACAGAGGAATCGTAAATATAAAGATTGACATAGATACATGCACCGCCTGTGAGCTATGCTACGATAGGCTACCAGAGGTTTTTGTTGATAGGGGGGATGGCATCCCCCTTGTTATGATAAAGGTCCCAATAGAGCGGGTATACGAAAAGCTTTTGCAAACTGCAGAGGATTGCCCCAGTGGTTCTATAATCCTATACTAAGTTGGATAAGATACTTTTTCTGGGGACTGCAGGCGGTAGAGCAAGCGTTTTTAGATTTTTAAGAAGGTCTGGAGGCTTTCTACTTTTTTTATCTGGCTCACTGGTGCACGTAGACCCAGGTCCTGGTGCTTTTGTATATCTTCACCAACTTGGTATAGACCCAAAAAACATAGACCTTGTAGTCTTGTCTCATATCCACCTTGACCACTCTTCCGATGTCAACTCTGTAATAGAATCTGCCACAGATGGAGGAAAGCTAAAGCACGTAGCCTTGTTTGCTCCACGCTCTGCTTTTGAAGGTCATCACAGAGTTGTTCTCCCCTTTATAAGAGAAAGGCTTGCGTTAGAAGGTTTTCTAAAAGAGGGTGAGGTGCTCTCCTACAAGTCAGTGAGTGTAAAAGCGGTAATGAAACACACCCATCATGGTGCAGAAACCTATGCCTTGCTCTTCAACGATAGAATTCTGTATGTCTCTTGTGCCTTATACGAGGACAGAATGCTAAAACTCTACCCGCATAATGTGGAAGTTATGATAATCAACACAACCCTTTACAGGAAAACAAAGCCTATAGACCACCTTACCGTTGAAGACGCAGAAAGGCTAATATCTGTTCTAAAGCCTAAAAAGGTCATCCTAACCCACTTTGGGTATGAGTTCCTTTTGCAGTATGACCCAGAAAGGGTTGCAGAGGAGCTTTCTCAAAAATATGGAATACCAGTGATATCCGCCAAAGATTTTATGGAGGTGGTGCTCTAATGTTAGAGCACCTATTCCCCGAGTTAAAAAAGTGGGCAGAAAATTTTGTCCAAGAGCACGGCTATACTGCACTTTTCATTCTTTCCTTTACAGAATCCATAATTCAACCAGTGCCACCTTATCCCTTTATAGTGAGTGCTCCTCTCTTTAATCTAAGTCCCTACGTGGCAGGGCTTATTGCCTTTGTAGGAAACATAGCGGGTGCTATCGTAGCCTACTATCTTGCCAAAATTCTTGGAGAAACCTTTGTAAAGAAACTCTTCGGTCAGAGACTCTACCTCAAGGGAGAAGCTCTTTTTAATAGGTATGGCTTTTGGGCGGTGCTTATAGGCGAACCATACAAGCTCGTTTGTTGGCTTGCTGGTCTCTTTCATATGCCAGTTTGGAGCTTTCTTTTGGCAAGCCTTATTGCAAGAGCTATTAGGATAGGCATATTTGTCTTCTTTGGTGATGTGCTTGGGAAATTTATAAACTAATGGGTGCGGGAGGACTCGAACCCCCAACCGGGCGGTTATGAGCCGCCCGCTCTGCCATTGAGCTACGCACCCTACAGGAAAAATATTATAAAACCTCTTGACAATCTTTGCAACTCTATGGTAGAGTTTTGGAAACTTAACCAGGGAGGTAGTGCCATGAAAAGATTTGTCCTTGCCTTTGCCCTGGTGGGAGCTCTCTGCAAGCCAATAATGGATGCGTCTCCTTTAGGCATAGGTGGCCCTTCAGAGGTCTCTTACCAAAATAATGAACTTGATGAGGAACTTTTTGACGTAGATACGGTTAGCAAAATTATAGCCACTGAGATGTCTGTAGAAGAAGCCATGAGAGAGCTTCTGAATGTCAAGACGGTGGAGACTGTCAAACCAGATATATGGCCAGTGGTAGGCGTTATAACCTCGGACTATGGCTGGCGGACACTTGGTGGAAGGAGAGAATTTCATACTGGTATAGATATATCCGCACCTTATGGAACACCTGTAGTCGCTGCATCTGACGGCAGGGTAATATACGCAGGATGGATAAGGGGCTACGGCAAAACAGTTATCATCTATCATGGTTACGGTTTTGCAACCCTTTATGCGCACCTATCGGACATAAAGGTTTCCTACTCAGACAAGGTTGTAAAGGGTCAGATAATAGGAAACGTAGGAACTACTGGTAGAGCTTTTGGACCACATCTCCATTATGAGGTTCTAAAGTACGGAATAAGGCAAAACCCTATAGCCTACCTGCCTTAGAGTAGACCTCTTCTTCTTAGCGCATCTTCGTATATTCTTCTGTAGAGATGGTTCCACTCGGGGGTGCCTTCCACTATCCTCTTTGAGTAAGACCTTATTCTCTCTCTTACTTCTTTGTCTATCTCTTCCTCTTCTCTAACCGCCTCCATGAGAATCTCCCTTATCCTATTCCTTATTACACTTGGCTCTTCGTATATTTCCACCTCTGGGTCTTCCATTATCATGTCCTTTATTCTATGTGCTATTTGATTCATCCTCTCCCTTCTTGATGTGTGTATGTTCATCTCCTCTGCAAGCTTACTCCTAACCGTTTTATATGCAGTCCTATAATCAAGGCTTGTTTCTTCAAGAAGCTCGAGCTTTTCCTTGAGTATTTCCTTAGTTTTTTCGTCAA
This sequence comes from Hydrogenobacter sp. T-2, assembly GCF_033971325.1. Taxonomy (NCBI): domain Bacteria; kingdom Pseudomonadati; phylum Aquificota; class Aquificia; order Aquificales; family Aquificaceae; genus Pampinifervens; species Pampinifervens diazotrophicum. The sequence continues at coordinate 1,487,068 of NZ_CP117180.1, read as the reverse complement.
GCATTCTCTCTTGCTCTTCCGCTTCTTTAAATATGGCTATTATCTTTTTCTTAAAGGTGTAAGGCTCCTCTGGTTCTATTATTCCTTCATTTTCATAGAGCTCTTTTATTATCCTATCCGCTATCCTCTCTACAAGTTTCTCAGGTAGCCTCATGCACAGCCTCCTAAATCTTATCAATTATATCATAGAAAACTCTCAAGAAGACTTTTGACTTCCTGCGTGTATTCACCACTCTCTTCGTTAATTATTAGAGGTTTTTCAACGACAGGCAAGGGTCTTAGATTCTTTAGTGCGTGTATACACACTATTTTTGCATTCTTATATAGCTTTGGATAGAAAAACCTTAATGACTCTATTTCTAATCTATATTTTTTCATAAATATAATAGCCTCTGTAAGGCGATTCGAGGCTACCAAAAGGTTAAAATGTCTACCATCTTTAAGCAAAAAACTCGCTGTTTTTATGAAATCTTCAAGACTTGTATCCGTCTCGTGATGATACTCGTTGGTTGAAAGACTACCCTTATAAAAGGGTGGATTGGCAACAACCACATCAAAACTCTGAGCCTTTAGGTAGTCCTGTATGTGTCTGAGATCAAGGTCAAGAACATGGATTTTATCCTCAAGTTTGTTGAGCTTTATGTTTTCTCTGAGAAGCTGGAGCATAATAGGGTTCCTTTCCATAGCCCAAACTTTGCAAGAGTATTTGAGGGAAATTAGTATGGAAAGAGTGCCAAAGCCTGCACCAAGGTCAAGGACTTTTGAGCTTCTCCTTATTCCTTTGAGATTTGCCACAAAGAGTATTTCTACTATTGACAATTTGTGTGCCTTTGGCTGTTTAAACCTTACTTTTCCCCTAAAAAATTCAAACTCCTTAGACCCTTCCAAACCTCTCTACAAGCTCAAGGAGAGTTCTTGCCCTTTCCTTGATTTTTTCCAACTCTTCTATTTCCTCCATGGTCTGAGCAGTTGCCAACTTTTTCATCGCTTGGTCAAAGAGCTCCTTCTCTTTGCCGGGGTCAATTTCTCCTATGTTATAGGCTTCCTCCGTAAGTATGATGACCTTCTCGGGTGTTACATCCACAAAGCCATAAGTTACCGCTATACCATTTTCTTGCTTTCCATCAAAGTAGACAAGTCCAGGTTTTAACATGGTCATAAGATACATGTGTTTTTCAAGAACACCTATTTCGCCCTCTGCAGTGGGTATGTTTACAGAGTTGACCTCCCTTGAAAAATGAAGCCCTTGAGGTGTAACTATTTCTACCTTTATCATGGCGTTAAAATTATACCATGAAGGCTTACCTTCTTGGCAAACTTCCTCGCATGCTGTCTACTACGCTTTTCCACGCTATGGCACAGCTGGGCTATGAGGGTCTCATACTCTGTGAACCAGAGGATACCTACGTAAGTCTTGGCTACTTTGACAGAGCCTATGAACTTATTGACCTTAAAAAATGCAAGGATTTGGGTATAGGTCTCATAAGAAGGCAGACGGGTGGCGGTGCGGTTTTGTTATCACCAGGTCAGGTTTTTTATCAACTCATACTTCCCAAAGAGGTTGTTCCCTTCAAGGTAGAAGATGCCTACAGAAAACTTTCACAACCTGTTATAAGGGCTTACGCAAGGCTTGGGCTTGAGGTGGAATACAAGCCCATAAACGACCTCGTAGTAAATTCATCTCAAAGAAAGATAAGCGGTCAGGGTGCTGGAGATGTAGGAAAGTTTTTTGTCTTTGTGGGAAACATACTCCTTAGGTTTGACCCAGACCTTATGGCGGAGCTTTTTAATCTTCCAAACAAGTATGCGAGGGAGAAGGTGAGACAAAGCCTCTGGGAAAACATATCGTGGTTAGAAAGAGAGTTGTGCAGGATTTTTAACCTAAAGGAAGTCACGGAAGCTCTCCTTAAGGAGTTCTCCAAGGACTTTAACCTTGAGGTCTGTGAAGAAGCTCCACAGGATGCCATTGAGCTTGCGGAAGAGTTAAGGGAGGAGATGACCTCTGAAGAAACTCTTCTTGAAGACACGGGAAGAAAGCATCACCTTATAAAGATAAGGGAAGGAGTATATGTGCCACGATATTAAGAGGAAAAAGTTGCTAAATTTTAGATCCTATTTTACGATACTATTAAGAGGGAGGTTTATATGTTTGGTGCTACCTTTGGGATAGTAGCTCAGGGACTTGAGCTTTTTAGGAAGTCTGCGGACATAAGAAACAGAAACATACTTAACGCTAACAATCCAGACTATGCCCAAGAAGACCCCGTGGTAAAGAGCTTTGCTCCTGTGGGTATAAGGCTGGAAGACATAATAAGAAGTCAGAATTTCTACTACATGTCTTTGAGAAATCAAAAGCTCTCTCTGGTTTCTGCTCTTGATACCACCATAAAGGGAAACTCTCAAGTGGAAAACCTTTTTCAGGAGTTTACTCAGGGGCTCGGTGGTAGCGAATATGTAAACCGCTTCTTTACCGTCTATCAGAACCTTATGAAAGAGCCCACCAACGAAGGAGCGAGGAGTGAGCTATTAAATTCCGCACAAAGCCTTATTTCTTATCTAAAGGATAGAAGAAGGGACATGGAAAGGTCTCTTGCCAGCACAGACTACGATATGAGACAATACATAAACAAGATAAATACCCTGTCAAAGAAGCTCGCTCAGATAAACCAAGAAATACTCACCGGCTATGCCCAGACTTATGCGAGGGGCAGGGACTACAAAAACTTGTTTGACCAAAGGGACAGCTACCTTAGAGAGCTATCAGAGCTTATAAATATACAAGTCCAAGAGGATGATATAGGCAGGGTCAGAGTAGAAACCAGCCACGGCTTTGTGCTCGTAGAAGACCGCTACAACTGGGAGCTTAAATACGACGCTGGCAATAGGCGGGTTCTTTGGAAGTCAAAGGATGGCTCAGAAGTAGACATAAGTGGTCTCATAAGTGGTGGAAGAGTAAGAGGGCTTTTGGACTTTCAGCAAGACCTTTTGGGCTATATAAACAGGCTGGAAGAGTTCTCTAAAAGGCTAATAAGCGAGGTAAAACTGCCTCTTAACAGTCAAGCGGGAAACAGCTGGTTTTGGCTAAGAAACCTTAGCGATCCAAATGCAGGTCTTGGCTTTTCTGGAAGTATAACCTTTAACTTCCCTGGTGGTCCTTTGGTTCTTAGCTATTCATCTACAGATAGCCTAAACGATATCATAAACACTATAAACACAGACCCAGCACTTAGCAGTAGCTTTTCCGCAAGCCTTATTCAAAACCCAGATGGCACTTACACTATGCGTATAACTGCCAATGACCCATCTTACACAATAGAGGATAGTAACAACTTAATACACAGGTCTGAACCTCTTTTTACTGGAACAGGTATTGGAGATATGGCTCTAAATTCAAACATAAACAACTACATACAAAACCTTGACTACGAAAAGGTGGATGAGTTTATGGATTTTTCAAGAAGCTGGTGGGAAAGCTCAAAGTCTATTTACAATCAGATTGTGGATAGTGTGGCATCAAGACAAAGAGACTTAAGAACTAAGTACGATATAGAAAATGCCCTTCTTAACTCTCTAAACACAAGGCTTCAGGAAATGCAAGGCGTTTCTGTGGATAATGAATTTATTGAGCTTATGAAGATACAAAGAAGCTACGAAGCATTGGCAAGAACCATAAATGCCATGGATGAGATGCTAAGAGCTACGCTAAATATGGTATGAGGTGAAAAGCTATGAAAGTGCCAGATAATTTGCTTTTTTCTCTTTTTCAGGAACAAGATGCAAGAATAAGGAGACAGCTCGCAGAAAAATCTTTGGAAATATCCACGGGCAGGAAGTATAGAAATATATCCGATGATCCATCAACTACATACAATATACTTGAGCTTAAAAAGGATATCTCTCAGCTTTCTCAATATTCAAAGAACAGACTTTTTGCAGACACAGCTTTGAGCTACGCGGACTTTAACCTTGGAAAGATTACGGACAGTCTGAACCTACTTTATGCCAAGACCATACAGGCAAAGAATCAGGTTCTTCAGTCAGACCAGCTTATAGCAATAGGTGAACTTTTCTCCTCAAGCCTTAGGGCTCTTCTTGATAGGGTCAATGACCAACTGGGAGGGAACTACATCTTCGGAGGTGCAAGCCTTACTCAAAAGCCCTTTGATGAAAATACTCTCGATTATGTGGCAAGCACGGAAGGTTTTAAGGTTTGGCTTTCGGATAACTACAAGGTAGACGCCTTTTTAAACGGAGGAGAGACTTTTGGTCTGAATGTGGCTATATCAAGGGCTACCTTTTCAAACCCTGAGATAAACTTTAATACCTCTGGCACTCTAAACGTAAGTGTAGGGACAACAGCTATTAACATAAATTACACTACAACCCAGACCCTTAACGACCTTGTGCAGTTTATAAACTCTAACTACTCAAACCTTCTTCAGGCAAAGGTTAGCCAAAATCCAGATGGAACATACTCTCTTATGCTCATGCCAGTGGACATAAGCAAGGAAATTTCTGTCTCCGATACAAGTGGTGGAGACTTTGATTCGGGAACTGCGGACTTTTATTCTCCCAATGTGCTACAGGCGGTCAAAAGGGTCGGGGACAAGCTAAGCTCCTCACTTTATCCCGACGATTCTGACCTTATGCTTTTGCAAAGAGCCTTTGATAGGGTTTCTTATAGAAGGTCTCAAGTGGGTAGTGTGCTATCTCAGGTTAAAAACCTCCAGCCAGTGCAAGAAAATCTTAGGGATAACCTGAACAAACAAAAATCTGACTTTGAGGATGCAGAGCTGTCTCAGAGTATAATGGACTATACTCGCTACAGGATTGCCTACGAGGCTCTTATGAGAATAATAGCAGACCAAAAGGATATGAGTATAATTAAATACATAAGGTAAATCAAAGAGCTATGAACATAGCAGAGTTTTATCAGAAGCAGTGTGAATTAATAAAAGATAAAAGGGAGAGGCGAAAGCTGAGAATGAAGCTAAAAAGAGAAAAAGTTCCTGTATTTTATAGGTTAATACCCGATGATGTTAAGAATTACAAAAAGTATATAGAGCCAGAATCTGTAGATTTTGTAATCACAGACCCTCCATACTCAAAGAAATATCTCTATCTATACGAAATTCTTGGAGAGCTTTCCGCCTATGCTCTAAAAGAAAAGGGTCTATGTATTGTTATGACGGGTCAAAGTTATCTACCAGAGGTCATTTCTCTACTTTCTAAAAAGCTATACTATCAGTGGACGATGGCGTATTTAACACCCGGTGGACAATCACCTTACATTTGGAAAGTCCGATGCAATAGCTTTTGGAAGCCTTTGCTTATATTTACAAAAAGCAAGGAATATAAGTATATAAGCTTTGGAGATGTTGTAAAAACCAGTGTAAACAACAACGATAAAAGGTATCATCACTGGGGGCAATCTGTGGAGGGCTTTTATCTACTCATGGATAAATTTGTTTTCCCTGGACAGGTGGTGTTAGACCCTTTCGTAGGAGGTGGTGCCTCCGCCATATCCGCTCTTCTGCATGGTTGTTCCTTTATAGGAATGGACGTGGATGAGAAATGTATAAAGACTACTGAAGCAAGAATAAAGGAGCTCATAGAGGAGGGAATAGTATGCATAAGTTCATGAGGGATTACAGTAAAACGCGAGAAGAGAGAACTGGTTGGAGGGATGAAAAGCTAAGCAGAAGGCATAGAGAGTGGGGTTTCAATTGTCCTGCTATTGATATTGATTTTATAATGATAGAATACAATACAGGTATTCCAGTCGCCCTAATAGACTATAAAAGATATACCGGTAGCTTGCGAAATCTTAGTCAGCAAAGTATAAAGGCTATTTCTATACTTGCGGACAACTCAAAAATTCCATTTTTTGTGGTTTATTACTGGGATAACCCTTGGGCTTTTAAGGTTAAACCTATTAATTCTTATGCGGAAGAAAGTCTTAAGCAGTCTAAATTTGCAAGCAAGGATAGGGTGCTTTCGGAGCAAGAATTTGTAAGATTCCTTTACGAACTAAGAAATATAAAACTAAATGAGCAAGAAGAAAAAATAATCTCAAGACTAAACTACCTTCCTCCAGACAACCTTTAACCCTCTCCACACTCCCTTGTAGCTTAATCCAAGGTAGAAGAGTATCATTTCAGTATTGAGGATCATCTCTTTTAAGGACATTTATCCGCAACTCTCCGCATTGGACTAAACTTCAATGGTTTAAAATATAAGCCATGAAACTAACTGTAGTTGGAGGAGGATACGTAGGGCTTACAACGGGCGTGTGCTTTGCACACCTTGGGCATGAGGTTATGGTGGTGGAGAAAATTCCTCAAAAGGTGGAGCTCCTGAAGGCTGGTAAGTCTCCCATCTATGAGCCGGGGCTTGAGGAGCTTATGCAGGAATCTCTAAGGGCTGGTAGGTTGTCCTTTACCACAGACCTAAAAGAAGGGCTTGAGTTTTCTGATGTGATATTTATCTGTGTGGGGACGCCACAAAGACCTGATGGCTCTGCGGACCTTTCACAGGTGGAAGAGGTTGCAAGAGAAACCGCGAAGCTCATGACCTCTTATAAGCTCCTCATAGAAAAGTCCACCGTTCCAGTAAACACACACCAGCTTATAAAAAAGACAGTGCAAAGATACATAAAAAGTCCAGATATACCCTATGATGTGGCGTCAAACCCTGAGTTCCTTAGAGAAGGCTCCGCCATAGAGGATTTTCTAAAACCTGATAGGATAGTGGTGGGAGTGGAAAGCGAAAGGGCAAAGAAGATATTTGAGGATCTCTATAAAGACTTTAACTGTCCCATAATCTTTACAGACCCAGCTACCGCAGAGCTCATAAAACATGCAAGCAATTCTTTCCTCGCCATGAAGATATCCTTTATGAACATGGTCGCAGACCTTTGTGAGAAGACCGGTGCGGATATAAAGCTGGTTGCGGATGGTATGGGCTATGACAAACGCATAGGAAGGGAGTTTCTCAATGCAGGTATAGGATACGGAGGCTCTTGCTTTCCAAAGGATGTGAAGGCTTTTATAAGGATAGCCCAAGACTACGGGCTTGACTTTGGACTTTTGAAAGAGGTAGACAGGATAAACCAAGAAAGACCCATAAGGTTTGTGGAAAAGGTAAAAAGTATTTTCTGGAGCGTCAAAGACAAAAAGCTGGCGGTTTGGGGGCTTGCCTTTAAACCCAATACGGATGACATAAGAGAAGCACCATCCATAAAGATAGTGGATATGCTACTAAGGGAGGGTGCAAAACTTTCCCTTTATGACCCCAAGGCTATGGAGAACTTCAAACTCCTCTTTCCGGAAGGTAAGGGCATAAGCTATGCAAAAGACCCCTACAGTGCGGTAGAAAATGCGGAAGCCCTGCTTATACTTACAGAATGGGAAGAGTTTAAAAAAGCGGACTTAAAAAGGGTAAAAAGCCTTATGGCTTTACCCATTATAGTGGATGGCAGAAATGTATACGAACCATCAGAGGTAAGGGCTTTAGGTTTTGAATACTATCCTGTGGGAAGATGAGGGTTTTGATAACCGGTGTGGCAGGCTTTATAGGTTCGCATCTTGCGGAGAGGTTTTTAAAGGAAGGTTTCTATGTTATAGGCATGGACAACTTCCTTACAGGTAGTCCTGACAACATAGCCCACCTTTTTGAAAAGAAAAACTTTCGCTTTATACACTACAACGTGGTTAACTACATATACGTGGAAAGTCCGGTAGACCTCGTAGTCCATTTAGCCTGTCCTGCGTCTCCTGTGGACTATATGAACCATCCCATACATACCATGAAGGTAGACTCCCTTGGCACTCTCAACACTTTGGGTTTTGCCAAGCTAAAGGGTTCAAGGTATGTCTTTGCCTCTTCTTCTGAAGTCTATGGCTCTGCACAGGTCCATCCTCAACCAGAAGACTACTGGGGCTATGTAAACCCAGTGGGTCCAAGAAGCGTTTACGATGAGGCTAAGAGGTTTTCTGAAGCGTTGTGTATGGCTTATCACAGAGAACATGGACTTGATGTGAGAATTGCAAGGATATTTAACACCTACGGTCCACGCATGAGGAGAAATGATGGAAGAGTAATACCCACCTTTATAGAAAGAGCCCTCAGAGGTGAGCCATTACCCATATATGGAGATGGCTTGCAGACGAGGAGCTTTTGCTACATAGATGACCTTGTAGAAGGACTTTTTAGACTATCTGTTAGAGAAGGTCTTGCTGGCACGGTGGTAAACCTGGGAAATCCTGAGGAGGTATCTATATTAGAACTTGCCGAAAGGGTTATTGAGCTTTCTGGATCTTCATCAAAGATTGAGTTTCTCCCAGCAAGAGAAGATGACCCACCTAGAAGATGTCCAGACATAAGTAGAGCAAATAAACTGCTGGGTTGGTTTCCTCAAATACCCCTTGAAGAGGGTCTAAAAATAACCTTAAGATGGTTTGTAGGGTTATAATAATATCATAAAGGAGGGTAGCTGTGAAAAGAGAAAGGCTTGTGATACTTCTTGGAGTACTTGTTGCCCTTGTGTTTTTTTATCTCGGTTTGAATGAGTGGCTAAAGACCAAAGAAGAACAGGTTCAGCCACCGCCCCTTGTGGTTCAGCCCTCACCACAAAGAGAAGAAGCTCCACAGGCTCAACAAACTCCTGCATCTGCAGAGTTAGAACCTAAAGCAGAAGTTAAGAAACAGGAAGGGAAGCAAGAAACAAAGGAAGCTCCAAAAACCAAAGAGCAAGATGTGATAGCTCAAAAGATAAGGGAGGAAAAGAGGATAGAACCCTCTCAAAAAGCAAAAGAAGAAAAGGGTAAGGAAAAACCTCAGGAAGTTAGAGAAAGTAAAGAGGCTGCAAAAGCAACCTTAAAAACCTATACAGTTCAAATAGGAGCCTTTGCGAATGAAGAGGGTGCAAAGAAAACTGCGGAAAGAGCAAGAAAAATGGGTTATAGGGTCAACATAGTTGAGGAGGATAACTTTTACAAGGTTAGGGTTTTGGTAAGGACTGATGATATAAACAGCGAGCTAAGGAAACTGAGAGGAGTCTTTGGAGGTGCTATAGTTAAGCAATGAGAAAATTCACATTCTTAATTTTACTCTTTATCTTTTCCTGTGCTCCAAAGCAAGAAGATGTTTCTAAATCCCAGTGGCAATATCTTTATGACCTTGGCATGTCCTCTTACATAGCTAAAAACTACTCAGAGGCTATAGCCAACTTCTTTAGAGCTTCACAGCTTGCACCCAACGAGCCAAAGGTTTGGAATGCCCTTGGGCTCGCCTATATGGAGGTGCAAGAATACCAAAAGTCAGAGAATGCCTTTCTTAGAGCCCTTCAAGTGGATAAAACATATACAGAAGCAAAGCTCAACTTAGGAGTGCTCTACTATAGACAGAAGGACTATGAGAGGGCTATAAGGGTTCTTAGAGAAGTTATTGAAGACGAAGCATTTCCTCAAAAGCACATGGCTTTTTACTCCTTAGCAAAGGTCTATCAGGCTATGGATAGGCGAGAGGACTATCTTGCTAACCTCCGTAGAGCGGTTGCTTACAACCCTATGTTTCTTGATGCCCAGTTTGAGCTTGCACAGTTTTACGAGGAAGAGGGAGACTATAGGACTGCAAGGGATGTTTATCAGCGTCTAATAAGTAATGGCATAGTTAACCCTTCCATATACTTGAGTATAGCTAAGGCGGAATACAAACTTGGTAATTACACTTCCGCAAAAGACTACATAAGAAGGGTTATTGAAGACAGGCAAGTTTCTGGTCAGCTAAAGTCTCAGGCATACGAGCTTTTGAGCCTTGTTCTTATTGCTGAACAAAATTTACAGAATGCACCAAGATTTCAAGAAAGACCACATCCTCAATCAGCTCAGCAAGCCCAACCTCTACAACAGCAAGTGCCAGTGGGGGCGCCTGAAGCCAATAGGGATACTCAGACAAAGTCCAAAATTACGGAACCTACTCAGCAAACGGGTAGATTCTATAGAATACAGGTTGGTGCATTCTCTTCAGCCAATTCAGCAAAAGCTTGGAAGGACAGGTTAGAAAGGGAGTTAAACCTAAAGGATGTGGTGGTTGTGGAAAGTGCAGGGGTGTTTAAAGTTCTTTATGGAAAGTTTGAGAGCAGGGAGGAAACCATTAAAGAACTTGAAAGACTTCGTGCTTTAAACCTTTACGGCTTCATTGTGTATGAATAGCTATAGGCTTTCCTTTGTTGAGGGGATAAGGTTGCCACTTATACTTACCGCTTGTCTGAGGCTAAGGGCTAAGGCTTTAAAGCACGCTTCCGCTATATGGTGAAGAACTTTGCCAGAAAGAACCTTAACGTGAAGGGTGCTTTTGCTCTCTAAGGCAAAGCCCTTAAAAAACTCCCATATTAGCTCAAAGTCAAAGTCTGTTATCTTACCCCTTAGGTTTAAGTCCTCGTAAAAGAATAAGGGTCTGCCAGAGAGGTCTATGCTTGCAAGAACAAGAGCTTCGTCCATAGGCACTATAGCATGTCCGTAGCGATTTATACCCTTTTTGTCTCCAAGAGCCTGTAAAAAAGCCATACCCAGCACTATACCCACGTCTTCCACGGTATGATGATAAGAGACATGCACATCTCCTTCTGCGTAAAGCTCAATATCAAACCTTCCATGTCTTGCAAGGGTCTCTACCATGTGGCTTAGAAAACCTACGGGTGTCTCCACCTTGTAGTTTCCAACACCGTCAAGATTCAGTGTCAGCTCTATTGTGGTTTCCCGTGTCTGTCTGGTTATATGTGCCTTCCTCATGTAGCATGTATTCTATCACAAATCTCTTTAGAGCTTGTGCTGGGTCAGAGTAGTAAACCTTTACGCTTATGTCCAAAAGGTAGAGTTTTCTTATTAGTAGGCTAAGGTTTTCAAGGGAGTTAGCTGTAAGGTATTTTTTAAAGTTAAAAACCTGAAACTTGTGTTTTATACCCACCTCGGAGAGAGCTTTTTCTACCTCCCAACCCCTTTGCACTAAGGTCTTAGCGGTGTATAGTTTTAGAGTATAGTTTACAAGAAAAGTTAAAACCTGCAGTGGGTGTATGCCAGCCATTAAAACAGAGTTGATAGAATTTAGAGCTTTCTCGTAGTCCTTGAGAAACAAACCATCAGACAGGTCAAAAAGGCTAAGGTCAAGCTCCGCAATTACCACAGACTTGATATCTTCAAGGGTTATGTTCCTTTTTCCATAGAGTATTAGCTTATCTGTTTCAGCTCTTAGGATTTGAAGCTGGTAAGAACTTGCTTCTAAAAGATAGTCAAGGGCAGAATCTTCTATACTTATACCTTCCCTTTGAAGTTTGTTTTTTACAAGCTCCCTCACTTTTCTTTTATCCAGCTTGCCTGCATATATAACATCACCTAACCTTGACAAACTCAAAAAAGGCTCCTTTTGAAGGTCCTTATCACTCAACTTATAACTCACGTAAAAAAAGACCTTTTTGTCCTTTAACCTTTCCAAGTAGCTAATTAGGTTCTTGTGGTTTTTTATACCCTTAAAGAACTCTTCAGCCATGTAGATAAATAGAGCCTCTGTTTTTGCAAACATACCAGCTGTGCCTACAAAACCGATAAAATCCTCAAGACTTAGCTCATCACTCCACAAAATCCTCACAGGCATCATTTCCCTTAGCTTGTCAAGGAAGCTCTTTATGAGGTATTCCTCCTCGCCGTGTATGAGGTTTACTGCCTTTATCTGCCCCTTTCCGAGGTTTTTTTGGTATTCAAGCAAGCTTATCACGAGTGCATAGCCTTTAAGAAATCTTTGTTGGTTTTGAACTTCTTGAGTTTATCAAGAAGAAACTCCATAGCCTCTATGGCGTCCATAGTGGCTAAGAATTTCCTTAAGACCCATATCCTCTGAAGCTCCCAATCCTCAAGTAAAAGCTCCTCCTTTCTCGTGCCAGACTTTTCTATGTTTATGGCTGGGAATATCCTCCTTTCCATTAGCCTTCTGTCTAAGTGTATTTCCATATTTCCTGTGCCTTTAAACTCTTCGTATATAACATCGTCCATCTTTGAACCAGTTTCTATGAGAGCGGTTGCTATTATTGTTAGAGAGCCACCCTCTTCTATGTTCCGTGCAGCACCAAAGAACTTTTTAGGTCTTTGAAGTGCGGTAGCTTCTATACCACCAGTCAAAACTCTACCCGTGGGAGGTGTAACTGCATTGGCTGCCCTTCCAAAACGGGTCATAGAGTCCAAGAGTATTACCACATCCTGCTTTAGCTCCACGAGCCTCTTTGCCTTTTCCACAACCAGCTCCGCCACTTGCATGTGTCTTTCTGGTGGCTCATCAAAGGTAGAGGCAACCACCTCCGCACCCTCTCCCACTATCCTCCTCATTTCTGTGACCTCTTCTGGTCTTTCGTCTATAAGCAGGATTATCAGATGCACCTCAGGATGATTCTGTATAAGGGCTTTTGCTATTTTCTGTAGAAGCACTGTCTTTCCTGCCTTTGGTGGTGCCACTATCATACCTCTCTGCCCCTTTCCTATGGGTGCTATGAGGCTTATAACCCTTGTAGATAGTTCTGTGGGGGATGTTTCTAAGTTAAACCTTTCTGTTGGGTGGTAGGGAGTGAGTTTTTCAAAGTTGGGTCTTGCCTTAAGAATATCTGGGTCTGGTGGTAATCCATTAACGGATTCAATCTTTATAAGAGCTTGGTATTTTTCCTTCTCCTGTGGCGGTCTTGCAAAGCCTACTATGGTATCACCAGTTCTCAGTCCAAACCTTTTTATCTGGGAGGGTGCCACATAGACATCAGTGTAGTTGGGCATGTAATTGTTCTCGGAGCTTCTTATAAAGCCATAGCTCTCAGGCAGGATCTCTAATACACCCTTTACAAAGTTTAATCCCTCCTCTTTTGCCTGCACAGTGAGTATTTTCTCTATAAGCTCCTCCTTCCTCAACCCCGTTACCCTTGAAAGCTCAAGCTCTCTGCCTATTTTTTGTAGCTCCTGCAGAGATAGCTTCTTAAGCTCTTCAAGTGTATAAACCTTTTTCTCTTGAACTTGTTCCATGCTCCAAAACCTCCTTTATTTTCCTATGCAGAACCTTGCAAATATGCTACCTAAAATATCCTCCGTGCTTACAACCCCAAGAATTTCTTCCAAATAGTTAAGTGCTTCCTTCAAATCAAGCATGAGTATCTCTGGAAACAGTTCTTCTCTCTCCAGTTTGTATATTAAAGATTTTAACACCTCTGAGGATTTTTTCAAGAGGTTTTCATGTCTCACAGTTATGTATACCTGCAAGCTATTACTTACATGAAGACCAAGTCTTTGCAAAATGGCGTCTTTTAGCTCTTCCAATCCATAGCCAGTTAAAGCACTTACCCCCACAGCCTCAGGGAAAGACCTAAGCACCTCTTCCACAACACCCTTGTCTATCTTGTTAGCCACCACAATATGCTCAAGGTCTTTGACCATGGAGTATATGTTAAGGTCTTCTTCCTCAAGAGAACTGCTAACGTCCACCACAAAGAGGACCATGTCCGCACTTTTGAGCTTTTGGAGACTTCTTTCTACTCCTATCTTCTCCACTGGGTCTTGGGTATATCTTATGCCTGCGGTGTCTATAAGGTTTACTGGTATACCCTTAAGAGTTAGAATTTCTTGCAAAAAGTCTCTTGTAGTCCCGGGAATATCTGTAACTATGGCCCTTTCTTTGCCAAGCAAGGCATTAAAGAGAGAGGATTTACCTACGTTTGGCTTCCCCACTATGGCAAGGTTTATGCCCCTTCTGAGAAACTCTCCAGTCTTTACCGTTGAGAGAAGTTTATCTATGTCCTTGAGAATTTCCTTAAGAAGGCTTATTACTTGCTCCTTGCTTAGAGTGGGAATATCCTCTTCCGAAAACTCTATATCCGCCTCCACATAGGCAAGAAGCTCAAGAAGTCTGTTTCTAAGGGAACTTATAAGAGAAGAGAGTTCTCCTTGGAGTTGTCTTTGGGCGGACTTTAAACTCAGCTCGGACTTAGCACCAATAAGGTCTCCTACCGCCTCCGCCTGCAGAAGGTCCAACTTTCCGTTTAAAAAGGCTCTCTTGGTAAATTCTCCAGGCTCTGCCAACCTTATACCCTTTGAAAGGAAAAGCTCAAGGGCTTTTTTTAAGATGAGAGGGTTTCCATGCAGGAAAAGCTCCACCATATCCTCACCTGTATAGCTTCTTGGAGATGGGTAAAAGATTAAAATTCCCTCATCAAGCACGCTACCATCTTTGTCCTTTAATTTCACAAAATGTGCATACCTTGGCTTTAAATTTCCTTTGAGGATAAATAGCTCTTTTATCCTTTCCCACACACCAAGACCAGAAAGCCTTATGGCTCCAATTGCACTTTCACCAAAAGGAGTTGCTATGGCAACTATAGGTTCTCTTTGCCTTACCATGGGTTTTTAGAAAAACTTATTCAGTCTAATATAAGCGTCAAGCTCTTAGCATGCTCAAGGGCTTTCCTAAATTCCTCTTTGCTTATCCTTCTTGAAAGTTCAGGATACTTGTGGGCTTGATAGTATGGCATGTATTGGTCCATTACATTAACCGCCATGCGAGGTGAGATGGACCTTAGCTCATCCATCACAGTTTTTGTTTTGGCTACATCTTGGGGCAGGACGAGATGCCTCACTAAAAGACCCCTTATGGCTATGCCTTCTTGGTCTACTTTAAGGTCTCCTACCTGCCTATACATTTCTCTTATCGCCTGAAGGGTTACCTTGTGATAGTCCTTTACCTTTGAGTATTTCTTGCCAGCGAGGTCATCTCCATACTTGAAGTCCGCCAAATATATGTCTACAATACCGTCAAGAAGCCTAAGGCTTTCAAGGCTGTCGTAAGAGGAAGTGTTATACACTATAGGAATTATTAGACCACCCTTTACCGCAATATACAGAGCTTGAAGTATCTGAGGCACCACGTGGGATGGGCTCACAAGGTTTATGTTGTGACAGCCAAGTCTCTGAAGCTTTAAAAAGACCTCCGCAAGTTCTTCTGGTTTTAGTTCCTCACCTTCTCCCAAGTGGCTTGTGGTGTAGTTTTGACAGTAAACACACCTCATATTGCAATAGGAAAAAAACACCGTTCCAGAACCCCTTTTGCCTCTTATGGGTTTTTCTTCGCCTCTGTGAGGAAAGTAGTCCGCTACAATTGCGTATCTACCAGTTTTGCAATACCCCCTTTCGTCCCTCAACCTGTTTACACCACATATATGAGGGCACACTCGGCAATTAGAGAGCATATCAAGAGCCCTGTTTATGCGAGCGAGCCACTCCTCCTCGCTTAAGTTGAGATAGGATGGATATTTCTTCATCACAGTTTGGGTTATAATATATACCATGAAACTAAGAATAGACAAGGGAGAATTTTTGTCTGCCCTTCAGAAGGCAAAGAACGCCACAGAGAAGAAGTCCGCTCTACCCATATTGAACAACTTCCTTCTAATCGCAGAGGATGAGTTTCTTACTCTAAAGGCAACAGACCTTGAAAACTTCTTGTCCTTGCGTATATCCGCAGAGATAGAAGATGAGGGTAAAACAGCAGTTAACGCAGATAAGCTCACCAACGTGATAAAGAGTATGTCCGTTGCTACCGTTTACCTTGAGCTAAAGGAAGACAAGCTAACTGTAGGAGGTGGCAGGAGCACCTTTAGGCTTACGACCCTTGACCCAGAGGACTTTCCAGAATTTCCTCAACCAGAAACCTCCACAGAGCTTCCTTCGGTAGACCTTATCAAGGCAATAGACAAAGTGGAATACGCTATATCAAAAGATGACACTCGTTATGCACTGCAAGGTCTTTATGTTCACGAGGTGGATGGGAAGACTCACTTTGTGGGTTCAGACGGACACAGGCTTGCCCTCTTTTGGAGGAATTCTCCTTTCCCTATGGAGCTTCTCATACCAAGGAAGAGCCTAAAGGTCATTCAAGGTCTTATGAAAGATTACATCGGGTCTGTGCAATGTGGTAAGGATGAGTCCTTTGCCCATTTTACAGGAGAGGACTGGAGCCTGTCAGTAAGGCTTTTGGAAGGTGAATACCCAGACTATATGATAGTCATACCCAAACACTTCAACCACGAAGTGGTTGTTAACAAATCCGCCCTTCTTGAGAGTCTAAAGAGACTTTCCGCCATAGCTGAGTCTTCCGCCTTTCCTGTAAAGATTAGCTTTTCCGACCACGTTGCCCTTCTTGAAATATCAGACCCAGAGTATGGAGAGGGAAGGGATGAGGTGGATGTGGATTATACCGGTGAGCCTATAGAGGTAGGTTTTAACGGCAAATACCTTATTGAAGCCCTTGACAGTTTTGATGTGGATAGGGTATGGATAAAGATAGTGGACCCAGATAGTGCAGTGGTTATTGAGTCCGATGACAAAGAAAGTGATCCATACCTCTGCGTGGTTATGCCAATGAGGCTCTAAGAATTGGCTTTCTGTTTGCCTCCGCTTCTTTTATTCTTCTCACTGGCGTTTTGTGAGGAGAGGACTTGAGATGCTCGGGGTTTTCTTGTGCGGTCTTTACTATCTCCTCTAAGGCTTTAGCAAATCTTTCAAGGGTCCGAGGACTTTCCGTTTCTGTGGGTTCTATCATAAGAGCTTCCCTTACCGTAAGTGGAAAGTATACGGTGGGTGCATAAAAGCCTCTATCCAATAGAGCCTTAGCCACATCCATAGCCTTTACATCCCACTTTAAGAGGTTTTGAGCGGACAAGACAAACTCATGCATGCAAGGGACATGCTCATAGGGGTCAAGTAGGAGGTCTTTAAGAAGCGTTCTCAAATATCTGGCGTTGAGGATAGCGTATTTTGAAACCAAGTCTATCTGCGAGCCGTAAGAGAGTATATAAGCCAAAGCCCTTACAAAGACACCTACATGTCCATAAAAGGCAAGGAGCTTACCCACGCTTTTGGGTCTATCCCAGTCAAGTTTGTATTTACCATCCTCAAAGACCACATGAGGGACAGGAATATAGTCTACGAGCCTTTCTGAAACGCCTACCGCACCACCACCCGGGCCACCGCCACCATGAGGTGTGGAAAAAGTCTTATGAAGATTAAAATGCATCACATCCACACCCCACTCCCCTGGTCTTGCAATCCCCACAAGGGCGTTCATGTTAGCACCGTCCATATACAAGAGGGCATCCCTTTCATGAAGGGCGTCCGCTATATCCCTTATCCTTTTCTCAAATATACCCAAAGTGTTAGGGTTCGTTATCATAAGGCATGCGGTCTCATCGCTTAGCTTTTTCTGAAAGTCTTCCCAATCAAGCTCTCCGTCTCTGTTGCTCCTTACCGTTATTACCTCAAAGCCACACAAGGAAGCGGTTGCAGGGTTTGTGCCGTGAGAGGTGTCTGGAACAAGGACTTTTTTCTTGTGGAAATTTCCCCTATCTCTGTGATAGGCAAGTATCATTAAAAGACCCAGAAGCTCTCCATGAGCTCCAGCTGCGGGTTGCAGAGAAACCTCTCTAAAGCCACCTATCTCTTTGAGAAACTCCTTTAGTTCATACATAAACTTTAAAGTTCCCTGAGCATAGTCCTCTGGCGTCATAGGGTGCAGGTTCAAAAAACCTTCAAGTCTTGCAAGCTCTTCGTTTATTCTTGGGTTATACTTCATAGTGCAAGAGCCAAGAGGAACCATGGTGGTATCTATGGCATAGTTAAGTTGAGAAAGCCTTGTATAATGCCTTACCACATCAAGCTCGGAGACCTCTGGAAATTTAAGGTCTTCTCGGAAGTATTCACCAAGATGCTCTTTGAGGTTAACCTCTTCTACGTCCAACTCTGGCAGGCGATAGCCCCTTCTTCCCTTTGAAGAGAGCTCAAAGATTAGCATTTTGTAATTATACACCTTATATTTTTATCTGTCATGGTTGAGGTAAAAAACGCTTATAGAGGCTACGCCTTCTTGGTGGCTTCCTTTCTCCTCTTTACCGCCATTGTTATAGTTGGACTCTTTCATCTTGAGGAGAGAGGCACTCTTTACTTTGCCCTTCTTGGTGGCACGTCCGCCCTTTTCACCTTTGCCCTTTTCTCATACGCCTTGAGCGTCTACAGTTTCCTAAAAGAAGAATACGCGAAGAAAAAAAGCCTTTGGACTTTTCTCTTTGACTTTCTTGCAGACCTTAGGCTCGCCATTTTTATAATGGTAGTTCTTGCCATTTTCTCTATGCTTGGCTCCACTTACGTTCAGCAAAACCAACCTATAGAGTTTTACCTTGACAGGTTTGGTGCGGATGTAGGTTATTGGCTTTGGAGACTTTGGATAACGGATGTTTTCCGGTCATGGTATTACATCGGACTAATAGTGCTCCTTGCCATAAACCTCATAGCCTGCTCCTACAAAAGACTTCCAAGAGTATGGGTCCAGACCTTTACAAAGGAAAGGTTTCAAAGGTTGGATGAAAACATGGAAAGACACCTAAAAGCCATATCCATAGAGGTAAACCCTTCAAAGGAAAAGGTAGCACGCTTTTTGGGAAAGCTCGGATTTAGGGTTTTTATGGAAGAGGAGGGTGGAAAGACCTACTTTTATGGAGAAAAGGGAAGGTATGCTCGTCTTGGTGTTTATGTGGTTCACATAGGTCTCCTTGTTATAATGGCGGGTGGACTAATAGATGCCATATGGGGCATAAGGGGAACAGTTATAATTCCCGAGGGCTCAAGGAGTGATACCCTATTCATACCTGCCAAAGAAAAAGCTATAAAGCTACCTTTTCAGATAGAGTTGGAAGAGTTTAGAATAGTTAGCTACGAAGAAGAGTTTCAGAGAAAGGGAAAAACTAAAGAAACACCTTTCAAAGATGCCATAGCGAGCTTTGAGAGCGATATAAGGATAATTCAGGATGGAAAGGCAGTTTCGGAAGGTATGACCGCTGTAAACTCCCCTTTTGACTTTGGCACATATAGAATATTTCAAGCAACCTACGGGCTAACAGGAGATGCAGGCAGGGCTAAGATTGCCATTTTTGACAAAAAGCTCGCACCACAAGACCCGCAGAAGGCTTTTGTTGGAGAAGTGGAACTAAAAGCTGGCAAAGTATCCGAGTTTAAAAATATGCTCTTGGCAATAGATAGGTCTACTCTAAACATAGAAGACGAGCAAAAAGGCTTTGAAGGTGAGCTCAAGCCTGCCCTTGTGATAAAGGTTCTTATGGACGGGAAGGCTTACGATGTGCCTGTGGTCTACTCGCCAGAGCTTACAGTTTTTGCCCAATCTGTGATACCACAGCTTGCGGAGTTTCCCTATGTCTTTTTCCTTGTGGACTTTGAGCCTCAGTTCTTTAGTGGTCTTCAGGTTTCGCGCCAGCCTGGCACACCCATAATATGGCTTGGGTCTATACTGGTTGTGGGTGGAATGATTCTTGCCTTTTACACAGTCCATCGGAAAGTATGGGCAAGGCTTGAAGGTAATACCCTAAAGGTAGCCTTTTGGTCTCACAAGTTTAAAGAAGAGTTTAAAAATAGCTTTCTAAAATCTTTGGAGGAGCTAAGGCATGAAAATCCTTCTCATGGAAAAGAACCTAATACTTCTTAGTAGGATAAGGTCATCCCTCGGTGGTCATGAGGTAAGGGTTGGCATCAACTACGAAGGTGAGGATATGGTTCTCATAAGCCTTGAGCAGTTTCCTGTGGAAAAGGTTGCTGAGCTAAAAGCTTTGGGTGCAAAGGTTATAGCCTACTGTGGGCATAAAAACGTAGAACTAATGAAAAAAGCCAAAGAGCTTGGTGCAGACCTTGTGGTGCCAAACAGTCAAATAGTGCAAGCGGGAAGTCTAATTGAAAGCCTCTGAAAGCTCCATAATCCTTTCTGATTGTTCTTTGTTTAATGGCACAACAGATAACCTTGGCATCCTTAGGAGAAGAGAATCTTTAAAAAGTGGTTCAGTCCTTAAAACCTTGAGACTTACAGGCTTTTTCAAAAGACCCGCGGGCTCTAAATCCACAACCCAGAGATTATTATCATCCTTATAGGGCTTAGAAATTACCTTTGCAAGTCCCACTACCGCCTTTATGTTGCCCGTATGGTATATAAAGCATGTGTCTCCCACTTTCATAAGACTTATATATTTCTGTGCAAGAGGGTTCTTAACGCCATCCCATCGGGTTATTCCATCCCTGAGAAGGTCATCGTAGGAATACTCAGAAGGCTCTGTTTTGAGAAGGTAATAGTTCCCCCCTTTCATAGAAATTTATTCCTACCACCGCAGGGGTTTAGGAAGTCCCTGTAGTATGGATTAGCCCTTAGGACTTCCAAGGCAGCACTATTACAGCCTTTTAGTCTCTCAAGGTGCCTTTTTATCAGCACCTCAAGGACTTTCTTTTTCGCAGTAGTAGGTCTTAAACCCAAGAGAGACGCTCTCTTGAGTATGTTCTTAGCTGAGTTTACCTGTGCATTTGCTCTTTTACCACAAAGTTTGCACTCAAACTCCTCTGTGTCCTTCCTGTTCCTTCTGTCTATGTATCCACAACTATTGCATTCCTGCGATGTGTAAGCGGGATTTATCTCCACCACCTGTATGCCATATACCTCTTGCAACCTCCTTAGCTTTTCCTTTATATACCTCTTGCCAAAGTTCTGAATTAGCCTGTTCATCCTCTTTGATAACTCTGGACTTCTGAAGTCTAACTTCTCCACTACTATCTTCTTTGGTCTATACACCTCTATCAACCTGTTTATATACCTGTTTATCTCACTCCTCAAAAACTCTCTAAACCTTCGGAGGATTTCTCTGTATTTCTTGTCCTTTGATGGCTTTAGTCCTTTCCTTTGTAGTTCTGCCATCCTCTTGGTTATCTTACTATCATAGCTTTTCAAAAACTCAAAGAAGTTCCTCCCTATCAGGTCTCCTTCGCTGGTTGCTATCAAAGGTCTTAGCCCTATGTCTATCCCTATCTCCTCTACCGCTGGAATGTATCTGTCTTTTTTATCTTCTATCTCCTTGACAAGTTTTACTTTCACCTTTCCGTCCTCTTCTATTAACTGATAGAAGTTTATAAATTCTCCCTCAAGGTTTTCTATGTATTTGTTTGCTTTGAGAGGAATATAAACTGGCTTTCTCTTTTCAAGGGTTGAGACCTTTAGCCAGTAATCAAAACTTTTGCTATGTGTGTTTTTCTCAAGCACTGCAACCTTCTGGTCTAAATGCATTGCTATATGTTTAAAGGATGGCTTTCTCCATTGGTGGTATATGTGCTTGAATATCTTCCTTGCAAGTTTCATATCTTTCTGAGTTATCCATTCCTTTGGTGGTGTTCTCAAAAACCATCCTTTGAAACTATTCAGATACAGCAAAGCCCTTTTTCTTTCTTGTGGTAGAGTTGAATTAATGACTATTTGCCTAAATCTATTTGCGAGGTTAGAAGTCCAGCTTTCAAGCAGGGATACTACTTGCCATAGGCGTGTTTGTTTGTATCTCTCAGATAGTTTGCTTTGGATGTGCTTTATATTGGCGTATCTGTCAAACTTGGCTTCTGCAAAAAAGATAGACCATTGATTCTTTGCTATTTTGTATGCGGTTTTTCTGTATTCTTTGAGGAGTGTAAGGAGTTTATTTTGTTTTCCTCTGTTAGCATATTGAGGATATTCTCCGACTGCTATTGGTTTATTTGTAGGCATTGGATATTATACCCCCTTTGAAAAGCCTCCGAGTTCTCTTATAGCTTATACCTATTTTTTTAACGCATTGTGAAAGTTTCATGACAAAAAACATAAACTAACCTTCTATATTTGTCAAGAGCTTTCTATTGTTTCAGTGATTAGTTTCTAATACATTTAGGAACACTTCTCCGCCAGAGATTTTATCATGGATGGTATATATCCAAAAACTCTGCCTATTTCCTGCCCATTTTTCAAGAATATAACCGTTGGAGAGCCTACAATTCCATATGCTTTAGCCAGTTCCCTATCCTTGGTTATATCGTAAACCTCTACTTTTAGGTTTGGATACTTGCTAAGCTCCCTGTAGCTGGCTTTACAGGATGCACAACCGGGTTGCTCAAAGAGTAAAACTTGGCACAAGGCAAGGGCCACTGTAAGCATGGTTTAAATTTAATACGATGCAGGAGTTTGTGCAAGTATGCCTTGAGCTTGCAAAGGAAGGCTTTGAAAGGTCTGAAGTGCCTGTGGGCTGTGTGGTGGTAAAGGATGGCGTGGTAATAGGCAAGGCTCACAACAGAGTAGAGGAGTTAAAAGACCCTACCGCACATGCAGAGATGCTCGCCCTTAGAGAAGCTATGCAAAAACTCGGTGAGAAATACCTCTATGGCTGTGAGGTCTATGTAAGCCTTGAGCCATGTCCCATGTGTGCCTATGCCATGGTGTTGGCAAGGGTAGAAAGAGTTGTGTTTCTTGCAGTTGATGAAAAGTATGGTGCGGTTATGAGTAGGTTTAACCTCCTTGACGAGCCATATTTTAACCACAGAGTAAAGTGGGAATATCTACCTATAGAGGAAGCGAGGAGTTTGTTGAAGGAGTTTTTCAGAAAGAGGAGAATATCAAACACTTAATTCTCTTTTCAGAACTCCCAAAATATCCTCAGAGCTTATTAGCTTTTTAATCAAGGTATGTAAAAACTCTTTGTCTTTTATCTCTCTTACCCTTTCTGCCAAACCCTCTGGTACATAGCCAAGCCTGCTCTCTACGAGAGTTATAACCATATTTTGTGCAAACTCTAACTCTCCAATCTGCTTACCCTCTTCCAATCCAAGCCTATAAAGAATATCCTTTCTCAACTTCCTCTTTGGCAATCTTACATCCTCAGGTCTAACCACTATAGGCATGTGCTTGACCTCCTCCGTGAGCCTTATCCTTAAGTTAGGTCTTAGTTCTGTCAGCGTCAAGGCTTTCAAAAGGTAGTCTTTTCTCTCTTCTTCGTTCATGCCTTCCATGGTCTTTATGAGTTTCTCTATCAGATATAACTCGTCCTCTACCCCACACAAACATGCCAATAGCCTATCCATAGGGTCTGGGCTTTCCAAAAGCACTCTGCAGTCTATCTGCCTTATGTCAAGCATCTCATAGCTAAAGGTAAGGTTTCTAAGCCTTAGCTTTGATTTCATCCTTAGCTTTCTGTTTCCCACATAAACAAGGAGCTGTTTTATGGGACTGTTTGGATATCTTTCCCATATGGCAAGGTAATAGCGTAGCATTCTGAAGGGTATGTTAGGGTCGTTGAAGGACTGGAATTCTATATGCAATACGCTTTCATCCTCAAGCCTTGCCAAGAAGTCCACTCTTAACTCTGTGGAAGGGAAGTTGGTGGGTAGCAGTTCCTTTATTGGTGCTGGTGCAAGTATCTTGCTAAGCCTGTGTGGGATTTCTTCAAAGATGTCTTTGAGGGCTATGTCTTTTGAAGGCATTTATGAATTTTAATACACAGGGTCAAAGGCTTGCGTTTTTAAGATCACTTCTTGCCATTCTCTTTCTGGAGAGGAATCCCAAACTATGCCTGCACCCGCAAAGTAGGAAACCCTTCTACCTGAGCCTGTGGCAGTTCTAATTAGCACACTTAGGAGAAAATCCCCGCCTTTTATAAGCCCCCCCGCTCCGCAGTAGTAGTCTCTGCTGTGAGGCTCAAGCTGGTCTATGACTTCTACTGCCTTTCTTTTGGGAGCACCTACCACGGAAGCGGGTGGAAAGGTCTCTTTGAGTATCTCCTGCAGGCTTTTTTCTGTTCTTGCCCTCACTGTGGAATGCATCTGAAAAAGCGTTTTGTATTCTTCTATCTTAAAAAGTTCTGTCACTTCTACACTTCCAGACAGAGCTATTCTTGATAAGTCATTCCTTACCATGTCCGTTATCATGAGGTTTTCCGCCTTGTCCTTTTCGCTTTTTAAAAGGTCTTCTTTGTTTTTTGCAGTCCCTTTTATAGGTTTGCTTAGTATAAGGTCTCCCTCCTTCTTTAGAAAAAGCTCCATAGAGCCACTTATAACATAAAAGCCCTCAAGGTCAAGGAAAAAGGCGTATGGCACTGGCTGACGCATATAGTATCTTACAAAAAGGTCAAGAGGGTCTTCATAAAGCAAAAAATCAAACCTACAGGTAAGGTTTAGCTGATATACTACGCCTTTTGATATGAGCCTTTTGACCTCTTTAACCGCATCTATGTAGTCCTTTGCAGTAAAGGAGGAGGAAACCCTCTCAAGTCTTATTTCCTTCTGCTCATAAGAAAACCTCTCAAACCCTTCAATCTCAAGACATACAATAGGTGGAAAATTTCCACTTTTTATCTGTAAGCCTAAGATTTCAGAGCTTAAAGAATAAGAAAACAAGGCAAAGCCATAGTTTAAGTTTTTGAAATCCTTGAGAGAATTATAGACCTTTAAATCCCTTACCTTGGCTTTAAAAAAACCTTCTTCACCCAACCACCCACCAGAAAGAATAAGACGCATTCACAGAAGCCCTTTCCACTCTTCTACCATCTGCGTATCAAGGTCTACAAGTACGACCTTTTTGAGGTTCTTTGGTTGAAAATTCCTTATTTCCTCAATCATGGCTCTTGCGGACACATCCTTTGGAAGTCTTCCCACACCCGTTCCCATACCAGGCATGGCAATGCTTTCAAAACCCATCCTATCCGCAAGCTCCAAAACCGCCCTTACCGCTCTTCTTACCTTTTCCTCTGTGGTTTCCATAGCAGGTTCTTCCATAGTAGGCGCGTGTATTACGCCCTTAAAAGGCAGTTTTCCTGCAGAGGTCAAGACCGCAGAACCTACAGGTATAGGAGCTTTTGAAACTGCCTCCTTCTCTATCTCCTCACCACCAAACCTTTTTATCACTCCAGCCACACCGCCACCCATAAGACCAAGAGAGTTGGCAGGGTTTACTATGGCATCCGCCTGAACCTCAAGGAGACTTCCCTGGACTACACTTATCTCTATCATGGCAAATGCGTCCCCGGGAGGATTCGAACCTCCGACCTCGAGATTAGGAATCTCGCGCTCTGTCCTTCTGAGCTACGGGGACTGACATAATATATTATATCAAACCCTTCTCCCTTGCATACTCTCCGTATTTTTTGTCTACCTTTCCTATATGTCCTGCGAGCCATCCCCAGGAAAGGGCTAAGGATTCTCTAAAAGCCTCCACATCTCCGCTCCCTACCTTTGGTAGTAGGTCAAGTATGACTTTTTTAAACATATCGTGAGCCTTCTTATGTCTTTCAAACTCTGGATATCCGATAGCCTCCATAAATTTTTCCTCCCTTGTAAGATGCCAGTTCACATAATGGAGTAGCTCCTCTTTAAAAATCCTAATAGCTTGTTCTTTTTTGCCCTCTTTTAGGAGTGTGTAAACCTCGTTAAGGTAGTCCACGAGCATTTGGTGGTCCTTGTCCATCTCCTCCACACCAGTTTTTAGGTCTTCTGTAAGTTCCAAAACCATGGCTTCACCTCCTTTTATAACGCTATTTTAACACCTTCCCCGTCTTGTGGTAAAAAATATACAAGTCAAGCTCTCCTTGAGACATTCCAAGCCTTTGGCATATTTCCTCAAGCCTTCTTTCTGCCTCAAGGTATATGCGTCTTGTAATGGTTTTATAGTCTGGTAGGAGAGCCTTTTCTTTAAGATATCTAAAAATGTGTCTGTCCACTATTGCCACATCTTCAAAGCCTATGTTCCTCAGAAAGTGAGAAGCCTCCTTTATGCCAAACCCTTCCACCTTGTATTTGGAACAGGTATCGCTTAGCAGGTCTCTTATAACCTTCCCTTCCTTTGAGCCGGAAAGGAGCTCCCTAATCCTTTCAAACTTTTCCCTTGCCTTCACTATTCTTTCCGCCCTCTGACGGGCAAAACGATGTCCTACAGAAGATATGGTCTTTTCAAGCTCCTCAAGGCTCATACTTATAAAGCCTTCTATCCCTATGAGGCTCTGTAGTTTTATACCCATAAGAGCTGAGGAGTTGGCAGTAAGAAGACAAAAGCAGAGCTCAGAGAATATGTCCGCCTCATAAGAGTAGTTGGCAAAGGGTCTAAAGTCAAAGGTAGTTTTTCCAGTCCTTCCAAGCTCCTTGAATTCAGATAGCCTCTTGTCCACGTAAGGCTTTATTTTGCCCTTTAGCTCCTGCAATTCCTCAAACACCGCAGACCTCCTTTATAAGCTCTCTTGCCCCTTCCACTGTTTTGCTGTTTACCGCCCCCATAAGCCTGGCTATTTCTTCAATTTTTTCTTCCTCAGAAAGCTCTACTACCCTAATAAGAGGAATATCTCCCATGGCTTCCCTTTTGGTAGTAAAGTGCTTGTCTGATGCACTGGCTATGGCAGGCGAGTGGGTTATGACTATGAGCTGGGTTTTCTTTGAAAGCTCCTTGAGGAGCTTGGCAAGTTTTATGGAAGTTATACCGCTTATGCCAGTGTCCACCTCGTCCAACACGTAGGTCTGAGCAGGTGGAGAGAGCATGAAGAGAGCAAGAGAAAGCCTTGATATTTCACCACCAGATGCCACCTCAGATATGTCCCTTTCCTCCTTTCCATAAGAAGAGAACAAAAACCTCACCTGTTCCCTGCCATACCTTCCCTCCTTTCTCTCAAAGGAGACCCTAAAGCTCGCACCCTCAAGCCCCATACTTTTCAGGTATTCCATTACCTTTTTCTCAAACTCTTCCCTTGCCAAGAGCCTCTTCTTACTAAGCTCCTCATATAGTCTGTAAAGCTCATCCCTTTTTAAGTTTAATCCCCTTTCTAAGAGCTCCGTGTTTTCCTCTTCCTGAAGTTTGTCAAGCTCCTCTCTCAGCATTAGCATATACCCGTATATGTCCCTGTAGTCCTTTCTGTATTTCCTCTCAAGCCTTTGGACCTTGTATACCTTTTCGTTAAGTTGGTCAAGCTCCTCTTGGCTATAAGATATTACCTTTGACTTTAGCTCTCTTTCAAGGTCTACGAGGTAATCCTCAAGAAGCTGAAAAGATTGGGTTTTGTCCTGCAAAACTCCAATATTCAATAGTTCCCTCAGTGCCCTTTTCAATTCCCTCAGACCCTCCATAGACCTCTCAAGGTTAGATAGCCCCTGAAATACAATGTTGTTTACCCTCTCTGCTAAGTTTATCTCCTCAATCCTTTTTTTCACAAACTCATACTCCTCTGGCTTTAGCCCTACCTCTTCTATTTGTTTTATTTCTTCAGATATGAGCCTTTTTCTCACCTCTCTTTCAATTTTCCTTTGGTTTATGCTTTTTAGTTTCTCTTCAAGCTCCAAGACCTCCTCGTAAGCTCCTTCTACAGCTCTTCTTAGTTCCACACAACCCACAAAGCGGTCGTAGACTTCCCTCTGAAAGTCCACCCTTAAGATTTTCGTCCTGTCATTTTGACCCTGAAGAAGTATGTTAGAACTCAAAACTTCTTCCACCACCCTTCTTGTGCTACCCCTCCCGTTCAGATAATACTTACTCCTGCCTTTGACTATCTCCCTTCTTAAGACAACCTGCTCCTCCCCAAGGTCAAGCTCCGCTTCTACACAAGTTCCCTCTGGATATTCACCTTCTCTACCCATTAGAAAAAGCAAAGAAGAAACCGTAAGGGACTTTCCAGTCCCAGTCTCCCCAGTTATAACAGTGAGCCCTCTGTCAAAGTATAGCTCCTCACCTTTTATAAAGAAGAAGTTTTCAAGGCTTAACCTCACAAGCATAGCTATCTTTTAATTTAAGCCCAGATGTTTTTTGACGCTCTTTTCCAACATCTCAAGCATGTAGGCAAACTTCCTGTCTTGCTGTTTTTTCTCCTCTACCTTTTTTATGGAGTATAGAGCAGAGGTGTGGTCTGGTTTTCCAAAAAGTCTTGCTATTTCTGAATAGGACATATGCAGAAGAGTTCTGCAAAGATACATGGCGGTCTGCCTTGCCTTTAGAACCTTTCTTTCCTTTGTTTCCCTCTTTAGGTCTTCAGGTCTAAGGCTGAAGTATTTAGCCACATGTCTTACTAAGTCTTCTTCCTTGCAGGCTGTTTTTGTAGAGTCTTCTTCCCGTATGCCAGTAAACTTTAAGGTTTTTATAAAGCCCTCTATCTCCCTTACGCTGTAGCCGGTATTTTCCATAACGTAGTCTATATACCTTTTGTCTGTAGGAAGTCCAAAAAGTAGTAGCTTATGCCTTATTATAGATAGTTTTGTTTCTGCATCAAGCCCTATTTCTAAGATGAGACCGCTTGCAAACCTACTCAAAAGCCTCTCAGATACATCTCTTATATCCTTTGGATGCCTATCGCTTACAAACACTATCTGCTTTTCTTTAGATTGCAGGACTTCAAATACTCTAAATAGTTCTATCTGTGTTCTCTCCTTGCTAGAGAGAAACTGCACATCATCCAAAAGCAATATATCCACGTTGGAATAGGTCTTCCTAAAATCCTCTATTTTCCCGTTCTTGAGGCTTTTTATCATCTCCTCAGAAAACTCCAATGCCTGTCTATATATAGCCTTATAACCTAAGGATTTTGACCTATTACCTACCGCATGTAAAAGGTGAGTTTTGCCAAGACCCACACCGCCGTATATAAAGAGAGGGCTATATACACCCGGATTTTTAGAAACCTCAAGACACACCTTGTATGCGAGCTGGTTGGACTTTCCCACCACAAAGTTATCAAAGCTAAAAGAGGACAAAAGACCGTCCTTTGTGAGCTCCTCTTCCTGCCTTTTACCCTCTTCCTGAGATTTTACCAATATTTCCTTTCCGTAGTCATAGAGCCTTGCCCTTATGTATTCAAGCACCCACCTTTTCTGCTCAAGGGTAGGCGTGATTATAAGGACCCTGCTGGGTGTTTCCTCAATCTTGAACTGTCTAAAAAGCCCCACCGCAAACCTGTCTCTGTTTTCCACAAAAAGTAAAAAGTTCCTCATGGCTCATGCTTACCGCTTATGCACGCAGGGTTTTTTATTGCCCCTCAAACTGTATCTAAATCATAACTCCTAAGTTGGAGCACCCTCAAATCAGGAAATGCTTACAGGCTAAACCTCCGAAAGCAGTGAGCCTAAATCTTGGATAGTTTGATGCTATTTAAAAAGGCTTAAAAACTCCCTCTCACTTAGCCTTGGCACGCTTAATATCTGAAGGTTTTCCTCCAAGTGCTCCAACTTGCTCATACCCACAAGGGCAGTGCCAACACCGGGAGTGCTAAGGACAAACTGAAGGCTCGCATGCACGTCCTTTTCAACCTTGAGCCTTTGCTTTAGCTCCTCTGGAACTCTTCCTATAACCCTGCCTTGATATATGCTGGCACTTATGTAAGTGTATACACCAAGCCTTTCGCAGGCTTCAAGGGTGGAGAGCCTCTGACCCTTTACCTCTTGGTTTTTCAAAGTGTAGGCTTCTGGCATTCCGAGGTTATAAGGTAGTTGAATAAACCTAAAGTGGTGCTCTTGACCTGCCACTTCTTCCGCGAAGCTTAGGAGCTCAGAAAGGTTTAGATACTGCATGCTTGCAGGAGAAACCCTAAAGCTTCCCCATGTGGCAAGCCCATAATACCTTACTCTACCCCTCTTTACCTCAGACTCAAGATACTCAAAACACTCCCTTATCTTTGTATTAAAGGTCTTTCTGTCAAAGAAGTTAAGCTGTTCCTCTGGGTTGTGGAGAAAATAAATATCCACGTAGTCTGTGTTCATGTTTTCAAGGCTTTTGTTAAGACACCACTCAATGAACTTGGCAGACAGGTAATGCCCCTGAGGTGTCATTTCCTCCAACTTTATTATTCCTGTGTTTACAAAGTTCTCGTAAAAGTAGTCCTTTGGGTCAATCCCTGAGTCCACATCGTAAGGCACATAGCCACCCTTTGTGGACACAATTACCTTATCTCTTGGAACTTCTCTTAGCACTTCTCCTATGTCCCTTTCGCTTTTCATGTATCTGTAGACTATGGCGGTATCCACCACATTTATACCACTCTGAAGGGCAGTCTTTATAACCTCTTTGTATCCCTGAGAGGTCCTCTGGTCAAGCTCTCCAAGATACGTGCCTACACCAAGCTCAGAAAGTTCAAGGTTCAAGAAGTTTTTCATAAAAAACCTCCTACATTAAACATTTCCCAATCGGAAAGCATATCAAAAACTCAAAAAGTCAAAGCCACCCACCTGCCTTTGGAGCAGACCCTTTTCCACAAGTAGGTTTTCTTCCTCTCTTATTAGACCCTCTGGCATAAGCCTTTTGGGACAGGCATAAGAGCAGTTCATACAGTGGGTGCAAAGCTCTGGCTTTAGGTTTTGCAAAGTTTTCAAAGTAGCTTCGTAGTCCATATTTCTTGGGTCATGAAGGTATTTGTATAACCTTGTGAGGCTCAGAGGACCACCAAAAAGCTCACTTTCTGATAGCACAGGACATACACTATCACATACACCGCAGAGTATACAATCCCAACTCCTTGAGGTTTTACGGTTCACCTCTTCGTGCAAACTTATACCTTCTTTGCCAACCCTTAGCCATATCTTAGCAACTTTTAGTTTCTTTTCCATACTCTCATTTTCGACTACCAAGTCTTTTATTACGGAGAAACGGTCAATGGGTTCAACAAGTATGTCCTCTCCAGAAACCCATGTGGAGCATGCAAGGACTGGCTTTCCATTGAGCTTTACCGCGCAGGTGCCACATATACCCGCCCTACACATACTCCTAAAAGCGAGGGTAGGGTCAAGTTCCTCTTTAACTTTATACAAAAGCTCAAGGAGGGTTATCTTCTGAGAAACCTCAACTTCAAACTCCTCAACACCTTTAGGATGCCTCTTTATTCTGACTTTCACCTCTAATACCTCTTTATCTCAATCTGATACTTTTTTATCCTATAGTCAAGCTGACGCAGGGTATATCCCAAAAGCCTTGCCGCTCTGGATTTCACATAACCTGTCTTTTCAAGAGCTTTTATTATCTCATCCCTTTCCGTGCTTTGTATAACCTGTGGCATATTTCTGGGACCTGTGTCATAAAGCCTTGCAAAAAAGTAGGGTGGTAAGTCCACTTCTCTTATCAAACCATCTCTGAGTATCACGAGCCGTTCTATAGTGTTTTCCAGCTCCCTTACGTTACCAGGCCAAGGATAATCCATAAAAACTTCAATGACCCTTGGGTCAAGCCTGACCCTTTTGCCATATCTTTGATTGAAAACCTCCAGAAAGTGGTCTACCAGTATGGGTATATCCTCCTTTCTTTCTCTTAGAGGCGGAATATGAATTGGAAGTACGTTTAGCCTGTAGTATAGGTCTTCCCTAAACTGTCCTTGAGAGACAAGCTCAGAGAGGTTCTTATTTGTAGCGGAGATAATACGCACGTCCACCCTTATGGTTTTTTCACTGCCAAGCCTTTCTATTTCCTTGTCTTGTATTACTCTGAGTATCTTGGGCTGAATAGAAAGAGGCATGTCCCCTATCTCATCAAGGAAAACGGTTCCACCGCTTGCAAGCTCAAACTTTCCCTTCTTTGAAGTGTATGCACCAGTAAATGAACCCTTTTCGTATCCAAAAAGCTCCGCTTCAAGCAGTGTCTCAGGTATGGCACTGCAGTTTATGGTTATAAAGGGCTTTTCCTTACGCTTACTCATAAAGTGTATAGCCTTAGCTACAAGGCTTTTACCCGTCCCACTCTCGCCGGTTATAAGCACGTTCACGTCGGTCTGTGCAATCCTTTCTATAAGGTCAAGAAGGTTCCTCACCACTGGGCTTTTGCCAACTATACCCTCTACACTGTATCTTTCGCTTAAAGCCTTTGTAAGAAGTCTCTTTTCCTCCTCCCACTCTTGTCTTTCCTGGCTTATCCTCTCGTCCAGTTTGTAGAGCATGCCTATCATAGTCCCCATTATGAGCAAAAGCTCCACACCCCTTTCTACGCTCTCCTCTCCAAAGTCCTTAAAGACCGCAAGCACGCCGATTATCTCACCACCCACCCTAACAGGCACTGCCACAAAACTCTCACCGGGCTCAAGCCTCTCCCTGAGACCAGTTTTGTTTAGGTAGGCGTTTATCTTTGTATCTGACAAAAAGACAGGCACGCCGTCTTTGTAGACCTTTCCCACTATACCCTCACCCTTTCTAAAGATACCCCTTTCCGCCTCCTCCTCTGTTAACCCAAAGGCTTTGACTATCTTTAGAGCCTTTATCTCAGGACTGTAGAGTGCCACATAGCTGTGTCTTACATCCCAGTAGGAGTAGAGAACCTTTAGAACCTCCTCAAGACTTTTTGTAAACTCAAAACCCTTACTGAGTATCTTGGCAACTTCATTGACTATGGTAAGCTCCCTGAAGTCCAAACCCTTTTCCATCAATGCTCTTCTTTTACCCTGTAATAAAAGATAAGCACGCCAACCACTATGGCAATAGCTATACCAAAGAGAAGGGTTTCAAGAGGCTCTTTCCACTTTACCACGTTTTTTGTAAAGGTTATGGCAAGTATGAGGATTATTACGCTTGCCAGCTTAGCCTTGAGCTGGTCTATGCTTTCAATCTTTAACCAATCTGGAACGTTTAACTTTCCTACAAAGAGCTCATAAAGACCTACCGCAAAGATGTAGAGTATCACCGAAAGTAAGTGTATGTCCATAACCGCTATAAACTTAGTGGAAAGTATGGCGGTATCCAAATACTCTGGGTCTGTAAAGACCTTGTAGAGGGTTTCAAAGGAAAGATAAACACCATAAAAGCCAAGAAAAACCGCACTTATAAAAAGGCTCAAGGCTGGAAGCACCGCAATTGCCTTGCCTCTCTCCACAAAAGCCTTCACGAACCTGTCCATCATTCCACCTCTGAGTTTATTTTTATTATCACACCCCTCGTTCCAACCTGTGCGTTAGCAAAGCCAATGAGGTCTCCCTTTTGAGCCTCCGCCCCTTCAGAAGCACTCAATCTGGCAGTTATTATAACCAGTCCTTCCATGATTCTATCGTGGCTTAGCTTGTGCTTGCCTGTTATCTTGAACTTGTAGGGTAGCTTTGGGTTTTTCACCCTCAAGACTGCCAAAGGCATGGGATTTTCAAGGTCTCTAACAGATATTATAAGAAAGGTGTTTCCCTTTGGAACTTTGTCCTTGAGAGCCTCATCAAGAACAACCTCACCCTCTATAAACTGATTTCTATACTTTTCAAGAGGCACTTCCTTTGGCAAAGGTTGACAGGCAAGGAGCAAAGACACAAAAAGAACGAGGAATTGTAACATAAAACTTTATTATAAAGTAAGAAGGCGGGCTTTCGCCCGCAGAAGGTTTATAGAGACCTACGCAGAAGGTCTTCCCAAGCAGGGTTCATAGGTATGGTTCCAAGTTCTTTTACCGTTGACTGCTTTCCATCCTTTACGTAAACCTGCCATAGCCTTATTACCTTGTTTTGAAGGTCTGCGGTCACCGTATAGAGGTTTTCCTTTTCAGCCAAATATTTAGCTATAACTGGGTCTTCTTGTACTGCCCTTTCTACCATCTTTGGAACCCATATTCTAAGGTGGAAAAAGATAGCACCCTTGTAGTCCGCATCCGCAAGCCTGCGAAGGGTAGCTTTTGTAAGGTTGTAGTTTACTTCAGGAGTTGCTTGACCTCCATAGATTAGGGCTACCACCTGTCCCATAGGTCTTCGTTAAGGATGCAATCTGTAGAGTTCTCTTACAAGGTCTTGAAACTCCTCAGGCTTTATGACCCTGCAGAAGGGCATACCAATACACAGAATCCTTTTTGCGTTCCTAAGCACAAAGCCCACGTCATGAGACACCACTATCACTGTTCTATCCTTTGCTACCTCCTTTAGGATATGCTCTATATGTTCTTGAGCGTGTATGTCAAGACCAGTCATGGGCTCATCAAGGACCAAAAGGTCTGGGTTTGTGGTAAGAGCAAGAGCGAGCAAAACCTTTTGCTGTTCTCCACCAGAGAGCTTCACGAAGGGTCTATTTAGCAGGTTTTCAAGGTGTAAAAAGGCTATAACCCAACCTACCCTTTCTTTGGGTGCGACCGCTCTTAGAAGCTCCCCCACATTACCTGCAAAGGATTTTTCTACAGAAAACCTTTGAGGCACGTAGCCTATCCTACCCCACTGATTGAAGTTATCTAAGCTCTCACCAAAGAGCCTTACCTCTCCCCCTTGAGGCTTTGTAAAGCCAAGTAAAATTCTTAAGAGCGTGCTCTTTCCTGCACCGTTTGGTCCAAGAACTCCAAAAAACTCCCCCTTTTCCACATAAAAGCTCAAGTTTTCAATAAGAGGCTCATCCTCCCTGTAGCTAAAGTGCAGGTTTTTGACCTCTACTACTTTCTCTGGCACTCAAGCCCCTCTGAAAGCCTCTCTAGGTTTCTTCTCATAATAGAAAAGTAGTCGTCATTTCTCTCTTCCGGAAAGAGAGATGAGTTAAAGGGTAAGACCCTTGCACCCACCTCTTGTGCTATTCTTTTTGCAAGCTTCTCGTCGTGCCCCAACTCTGCAAAAACAACACCCACCTTAGCTTTCCTCGCTCTCTCTACCATACGCCTTATCTCTGAGGGCTTTGGTTCTTCTTCTGCATGCACGCCCCTTAAACCCACCGTTTCAAGTCCATAGTCCCTTCCCAAGTATGCGGTAGAGAGGTGGGTAATCACCAAGGTTCTTGTCTTACACGTGGAAAGCACTTCCCTGTATTCCTTATCCAAAGCCCTTAGCCTTTCCATATACTCACTTGCTCTCCTCTTGTATTGTTCAGAACCAGCTGGGTCTAATTGAGACAAAACCTTTTGTATGTTTTCCACCACTCCCATGTATGCCTTGGGAGAGAGCCAAAGGTGTGGGTCGTAGCCCTTTCCTGACCTTATAAGCGTTAAACCCTGTGCGAGTGGGTAAGCTCTGCCCTTTCCCACTGTATTGGCTACTCTCCTTTCCCACCTCTCTAAACCTAAATACAGAAAAGCCCTTGCCCTCTGGAGCCTTCTGATGTCATCGGGCTTTAGCTCGTAGTGATGAGGGTCTGCCTGAGACCTTATAAGCACATCCACCTCAAACCTGTCGCCCGCCAAATACTTCAAGGGATAGTATATAGGATAGGAGGAAGCCATCAAAAGGTCCTTAGCATAGCCTAAGGTGGAGATAAGAAACACTGTTAGGATAATCACCAACATACCTTTAATTTTAACAAAAAAGAGCTTATATTATATCCCCAATGCCTATAAAAGACTATTACCAGACCTTAGGTGTATCAAGAAACGCCAGCAAAGAGGAGATAAAGAGAGCCTACAGGAGGCTCGCCAAAGAGTGGCATCCTGACGTAAACCCCGACCCACAGGCAAGTGAACGTTTTAGAGAAATAAACGAAGCCTACCATATACTTTCTGACGAGCAAAAAAGAGAGGAATACGACCGTATACTTCAGAGCGGAGATGAGAAGAAATACAGGGACTTCATGGAATACATTCAAGACTTCCTTGAAAGCATATGGCAGGGTATGAGAAGAGCACCAAAACCCAAAAGGGGACAGGACATAAGGTTAAAGTTAGAGCTAAGTCTTGAAGAATCCGCCCTCGGATGCGAAAGGGAAATAGAATACGACCGTTGGGTAGATTGTCCCGATTGTGAAGGCAAGGGATATAGGGGTCAGATGGAAAAGGTGAGCTGTAATGCCTGCGAAGGAACTGGTAGAAGGGTTAGTGGCATATTTAACTTCCCAAGACCTTGCTCTGTTTGTAAAGGAAGGGGCTACATAATAAAGAACCTATGTCCCACCTGTGGTGGAAGGGGTAGGGTTGCAAAAAGAAGCAAGGTAAGGGTAAGCATTCCACCCGGGACGGACGAGGGTGAGGTTTTGAAGGTTTCAGGCTTCGGTCATACAGGAGAAAGGGGTGGAGAGCCGGGAGACCTGTATTTGAGAATAAGCATAAAGCCACATGAAGTTTTTAAGAAAATAGGCAAAGACCTCTATATGGAAAAGTTCATATCCTTTCCTATGGCGGTGCTCGGCGGAACTACAAAGATAGGGTGGCTTGATGGGAGAGAAATAGAAGTATTTATCCAGCCGGGAACAGAGTGCGGGTCAACCAAGACTTTACCGGGCTACGGATTTCCAACGAGCAATGCGGCGGGAAACCTGATAATAACCTTTCGCATAGAAGTTCCCAAAGATGTGAACGGTGCATTAAGGGGGCTTCTTGAAAAGCTTGCCAAAGAGCTAAAGGATGATGGAGTAGAGGTAAGAAGTGGACTTGTTGAGAAAATAAGAAACCTTCTACCCCTTTGAGAGTTTCTTTATTCCTAAGTAATCTCCTATGCCAAGCCTGTACCATAGGAGCTTTAGGAGCTCAAGGAATACAAGGGCAGTAATCTGGGCATCATCCATAGCTCTGTGGATGCGTTTGTATTCTATCCCAAAGTAGTCCGCGAGGTCCTTCAGAGAATACTTCCTAAGGTCCGGAAGTATGTTTTTGGCAAGGTTGAGAGTGCATATGTGAGGGTGTCTAAACCTTTTGCCATATAGCTGTTTGTAATACTTGTCTACAAAGGCGATATCCTTCTCCACCCTATGGGCGACTATAACACTATCACCTACAAACTTGAGAAACTTTGGAAGAACTTCCTCCATTTTTGGCTTTCCCACAAGCATGGCGTTGGTTATGCCTGTGAGGTCTGTTATTCTCTGAGGCAAGGGGTATCCCGGATATACAAGGCTTGAAAACCTTTCTGTTATAACTCCACCCTCAACTCTAACACAGGCAATTTCAATTATCTCAGACTTTGAAGGGTCAAACCCTGTAGCTTCCACATCTATACTCACGAAGGTGCTTTCAAGCAAGATTTCTCTCATTATGGAATTTCCTCAACCTTTGGCTCTTTCCTTATATGTTTAGGGTCTACAATACCCTCAAGCTCGTTCCATTGCTCCTGAGACTCTGTTTGATTTTCACCTCCACATACGCCCTCGGTTCCCTCCACAAAAAGCATAGGCTTTGGACAGTCCACTAACACTACACCATGTGGTATGGGAAAATCATTGTTAGGATACATATAGCCAGCAACAGACATAAAGTCTATCCATATGGGAAGTGCAACCCTTGAGCCTGCCATTCCTCTGCCCATGCTCCTCCTTATGTCAAAGCCTACCCATACGCCAGCCACTATGTCAGGTGAAAAGCCTACAAACCATGCGTCCATGTAATCGTTTGTAGTTCCAGTTTTGCCCGCCACTACCCTTTGCAAAGAGCTTGCGGACACCGCAGTCCCCTCAAGCACTACAGCTCTTAGCATGTCCACGAGAACTCTTGTCTCCTGTGGAGGAAGAACTTGCTCACACCTTGGAGAGTTTTCTTCAATAACAGAGCCATCGGGTGCTACTATCTTTCTTATAAAGTATGGCTCACATCTTACCCCAAGGTTTGCGAAGGTTTGAAAGGCGGATGTTAGCTGTAGAGGAGTAACCTCTATACTGCCAAGAGCCATAGAATAGTAGGGTTTTAGGTCAATACCAAGAAGTCTTCCCAATTCTATAGGCAGGTCAAAGCCTATGTCCGCAAGAAGGTTTACCGTAGCAGTGTTCACACTTTTTGCCAAGGCGGTTCTTAGAGTAATCTGCCCATACTCCGCACCATCATAGTTATCAGGAGTCCAATTCCTGCCTGTAGATGGATCATAAAAACTCCTTGGAGTAGCATCTATTAAACTGGCTTGCGTATAACCCTTCATGAGAGCTGCAAGGTATATTACAGGCTTTATAGCGGACCCAGGCTGACGCTTTGCGTAAACAGCTCTGTTGTAGGGGCTTCTTAAGTAGGAATATCCACCCACCATAGCCCTTATGGCACCCGTTTTCACATCAAGACTTACAAGAGCACCCTGTAGGTCTGGAAGCACTTCCGCTTTTATCTCCCTGCTCCTTCTGTCCTGATAGAGTCTTACAAGCACAAAGTCTCCCTTCTCAACAGGCAGGCTCCTTCTTTCAAGCTCAAATTGGTATTCCCTCAGCTCCAACTTAAGTTTTTGTCCCTTTACAGAAAGCACCTTACCTATGTATACCTTACCGGGTTTTAGTTCAACCTTTTGTTCCTCATACTTCTTTGCAGTTTCATACGGGTCCTCTGGTAAAAAGGGTATTTGGTTTGCCCTGGCAACTCTCATAATACCTCGCTTCAACACGTCCTTTGCATGCTCCTGAAGGTCCCTATCCACGGTGGTGTATACCTTGTATCCTCCGGCTAAGATAACCTCACCATACTTGTCCGCAAGATAGTCCTTTACATAATCAAGGAAATAATCCATCCCGTAATATCTGTTCTCTAACTTAACTTTTATAGGCTTTTCTATAAGCCTTCTGTATTCCTCTTCAGTGATATATCCATCTTCATACATGCGACGAAGCACGTAATCTCTTCTCTCTCTTACCCTGTCTGGATTTCTAAAGGGATTATAGCGTGTAGGTGCCTTTGGAAGACCTGCCAAGATTGCAGCTTCATCAATAGTGAGCTCCTTTACAGATTTCCCAAAGTATATCCTTGAGGCCGCTTCCACGCCGTAGGCTCCTTGACCAAGGTATATGTAATTTAGATACATCTCTAATATCTGGTCTTTTGTAAAACGTCTTTCAATCCTAAGTGCCAAAAGAGCTTCTCTTATTTTTCTCTTTAGGCTTCTGTCTGGTGTTAGAAAGAGGTTTCTTGCCACCTGTTGGGTTATAGTGGATGCACCTTGACGAATTTCTTTATGCTTTATGTTAGTAAGGGTAGCTCTAAGTATGGCTACAGGGTCGACCCCAGGGTGCTTGTAGAAGTTCTTATCCTCTGCGGATATGAAAGCATGCCTAACATGAGGTGGTATATCCTTGAGACTTACATAGTATCTTCTTTGCACCGCCACATCACCAAAGGGTCTATCCTTTGCGTCATAGACCACTGTAGCCACCGGAGGCTTCCAGTCCCTTAAGGCTTCCACTGGAGGAAGATTGGCAGACAAGATTAGTATAAAGGCTAAGGACATTAAGAGGAACACACCCAAGAAACCCAAAAAGATAAAAAGGACTTTACGCACATTAATATATTAACTCTATTTGTGGCTTCTGTTAACTACCAGAATGGTATAATTTTAATCATACCAATTTCCAAGAAAGGAGGAAGCCTATGAACCTTTATGAATATGAAGCCTACGACAAACTTTTTAAAAAATACGGAGTCCCTACTCCAAAGTATATGTTCGGAGACCACCTGAGCGATGATATTGTAAACTTCATGAGCCAGCTGGGTGAGTGCGTAATAAAGTCTCAAGTGCTCGTAGGCAAAAGGGGTAAGGCTGGAGCGGTAAAACTTTGCAAAAACCCTGAAGAAGCGGTAGAAACCTTTAACGCCCTTCTTAACTACCCAGTTTACGGTGAGATGCCCGTGGGTCTGCTTGTGAGCGAAAAGGCTAACATACTAAAGGAGCTCTATGCCTCTATTACCTATTCTACAGAGGTTAGGGCACCGGTGCTTACCCTCAGCCTTGAGGGAGGTATGGACATAGAGGAGGTCCCACCAGAAAAGGTTAAAAGCTGGGTCATTGACCCAATGAAGGGGCTATATCCCCATATGGTTAGAAACTATCTCCTTGAGCTTGGCTTTCCTCAGGAATACATGGGAGTTTTGAGAGAGCTTTCTGAAGTTATAGCCAACATGTGGAGAGCCTTCTGGGAAGCGGAGGCAAGGCTTTTGGAGATAAACCCCCTTGCCATATGCAATGTGGGTGGCAAACAGAGAGTCCTCGCCCTTGATGCGGTAGTAACCATTGACGACGATGCCAGCGTCCCACCCGCTAAGATATACGGAGTGAGAACCGCTATGAAGAGACCACCCACAGAAAGGGAGATAGAAGCCTCTCTCATAGACAGAGATGACCACAGAGGAAAGGCTGGCTCCTATGTGGAAGTGGACGGGGATATTGCCATGATGACCTTTGGAGGTGGAGGTTCAACAGTTACCATAGAAACCACCTATGCCATGGGTCTAAAGCCTGCCAACTTTACCGACATAGGAGGAAACCCTCCTGCGGAGAAGATGTATAAGATAACAAGGATAATACTCTCCAAGCCCGGTATAAGGGGAGTATTGGTCTGTGGTGGAACCGCCAACAATACAAGGATAGATGTAACTCTGGGTGAAGGCGTGGCAAACGCCATAAGAGACCTCTACAAAGAGGGAAAACTCAATCCAGACTGGATATGGGTGGTGCGTAGAAACGGACCAGAAGCGGAAAAGGGTCTCAGGATGCTCTACGAAGCCATGAAGGAGTGTAGAGTAAAAGCGGAAATATATGACTCATCTCTGCCACTTACTGAAGCACCTATAAGGCTGAAGGAACTTCTTGATAGGTGTGAATCTCTGCAGAGGGAGTCTAAGGAGGATAGACACTTAACAGAAGAGCAGGCTCAGGATATGGGAATATAAAAGAGATTGGTGGAGCGGAGGGGACTTGAACCCCCGACCTCCTACACGCCAAGCAGGCGCTCTCCCAACTGAGCTACCGCCCCTACAGGCTAAATATTTTAATGCAGGTTTCCTTTTTTGTCAAAGGACTTTTTCTGAACTTCGAACCTAAGCCTCAAGGCTGTCCTTCTCTTTTCCCTTTCTTCCATAAAAACCTTAAAGACTTGTTTTTTCAAAGTTCTGTACAGGTCAACCATTGCCATACCTTGCCCCCTTGTGGATAGAGTTATCTATAATTTATTCCTCCCCGCCTGGTATTTCCACACCCTTGAAGACATAACCACAGAAGGGACACTTTTTAGCTCTCCAGTGAACCTCACTGTAGCAGTCGGGACATCTTTTTTTCCCTTTTAGATATAGAAATAGGTTGAAATGGAAAAAGACCTTAGGAAGAAGGTATAGGGAAAATATTAGAAGGATAGTCAGCCAAGCCTTTATGGGAGTTATGGGGTCAAAAACCTTAAGCCACAAAAGGGTAGTGCTTATGGAGGAAACCCAAAAGGCTATACGCCTATCTAGAAACACCTGAGCAAGAAGCTGAATTAATGCCATCCAGAGGAAAAACTGAAAAAGAGTATTCCTAAAGAGAGGCTCAAGCACTTTCAGGTCTTCCATTTCTTGTATACCCTCTAAAAATTAATGAAAGAAAAAAGCCAAGGATAAAGCCAATAAAACATAAAAGGAAATGGTATGCATCCTTAAAAGTATAGCAGGCAAAAAGGACGAGAGCAAACATAAAGAGCTTAAGAGGAAGACTAAGCATATAAACGGGCATTAGTCTAAGGCTTGCAAGTCTGTAGGTGAATTCCACAAAGGCAAAGCCCAAAAAAAGTCCAGCAAAAGTCATTATTATCTTCTCCACAATATAATTTTAAACCCATGACTAAAATAATTGTTCTTCAGGAAGGAGCAGACTTAGATGCCCTCTCCTCTGCCTACGGTGTTATGCTTCTCTACAAGGATGCTTTCCTTCTCAAACCCTCTTACCTTTCCAAGAGAGCCAGCGAGGTGCTTAGCCACTTCAAAGAAAGGTTTAGAGTTTTGGAAGACCTGCCCGGGAGCTTTGAGCTTGTGCTTGTAGACAGCCATAACTATGAGGAATACCTGCGAAGGTTCGGTGAAAAAATAGGCAAGATATACATATTTGACCACCATCCCTCTGCACCCAAAGGCTTTGAGGGAAAAGTGGATGCGGTGGGAAGTTGCACAACCCTTATTGTAGAGGAGCTTATGGAAAAGGGAAAGGACATAGACAGCGAGTCCGCCACCATATTGGCTCTTGGTATATACGAAGACACGGGCATGCTTACTTACGAGGGAACTACGCACAGAGATGCAAGGGCGATAGAGTGGCTCTTGCAAAAAGGCTTAAACCTTAAACTTCTTAGAAACTTTCTAAGTGGTGGCATAAGCAAGGAACATATAGACCTTCTTTCAAAGCATTTAATTAGCCTTGAGAACCTGTTTGTGGAAGGCAAAAGGGTAAGCCTTGTGGTTCTAAGAATGGAAGAATACGAGCCAGAGATTCTGAGCCTTGTATACGAGCTTAGGGATATAAGGGAGTCTTGTGCCTTTTTCGTTATAGTTGAGGCAGGTAGCAAAACTTACCTTTTTGGACGCTCTCTGAAGGGTGAGTTTGATGTGTCTGAGGTGCTCAAAAGGCTGGGTGGTGGTGGGCATGAATTTGCAAGTGCGGGGAAGTTTGAAGGAGTTTCTGGAGAAAGGCTCAAGGCTGTATTGGAGGCTCTACTGAGGGGGGAGAGAGTTCCACTAAGGGTGAGAGATATAATGAGCTATCCACCCTTTGTTCTTCATGAGGATATGGATATAAGCCTTGCACTTCTTGAGCTAACTCAAAGGAACTTTGCGGGTGCGCCGGTGGTAAATGACGAGGGCAGGCTTGTGGGAGTTGTATACAAGAAGAGCCTTCTTAGAGCTCAAAAGCACGGCTTGAGTGGAAAGGTTAGAGACTTTATGGTGGAAGAGTTTCATACACTCCTTTCAGAAAACTTTGTATGGGATGCGGAGAATATCCTTTCAAAACACGGAGAAAAGCTCATACCAGTCCTTTCGGAAGGAAGGGTGGTGGGTGTAATAACAAGATTTGACCTGCTTCATGCCTACAGAAAACATATAGAGCAAACAAAAGCCTACGAGAGAAGGCTCTCCGTGCCAGAAGAATTAAAGCCTATGTTAGAGAAAATAGGAAATATGGCACAGGAGCTTGACTATAAAGTTTATCTTGTGGGAGGTGTGGTAAGGGACTTGCTTATGAAAAAAAGCATATGGGACCTTGACCTTGTGGTGGAGGGCGATGCGGTAAGGTTGGCACAAAGGCTGGCAAAAGAGTGGAATGTGGATTGTCACACTTTTCCTGAGTTTGGAACCGCACACATGAAAGTAGAAGGTTACAAGTTAGAGTTTGCCACCACAAGAAGGGAAACCTACCCTCATCCTGGGTCTTACCCAGTGGTGGAATGGGCTACCCTAAGGGAAGACCTGCTTCGTAGAGACTTTACCATAAACGCCATGGCTCTCTCTATAAACCCAGAAGACTTCGGCACGCTAATAGACTATTTTGGAGGACTTAGAGACCTCAAGGACAGGATAATAAGAGTTTTGCATCCTATGAGCTTTGTAGAAGACCCAGTGAGAATCCTCAGAGCTTTGAGATTTGCAGGTAGGTTTGACTTTAAACTATCCAAGGGCACAGAAAAGCTCCTTAAGAGTGCGGTGGAGATGGGTCTAATAAAAAAAGCTCCGAAGGGAAGGATACTAAACGAGCTCAGACTCGCTCTCAGAGAAGAAAAACTCTTGGAGGTTCTCAGGCTTTACAAAAGGTATAGGGTTCTTGAGCAGGTAATAGAAGGCTTTGAGTTCAAGCCAGAAATAGAAACGAGCTTAGAAAGGCTAAGGGAGATAATAAGCTGGCATAAAATAGAGTTTCCTCAAGAGAAAATAGATTATGGCTGGGTATATTTTCTACTGCTTATAAAGAACCTCAAAGAGGAAACAGGAGAGCCTATCCTAAGAGACATTAGCGCACCCTCTTGGGTAAGAGAAAGCTACAAGCTATTAAAGGATAGCCTACACAAGGTCATACAGACCCTAAAAACCGCAGAGAAAAACTCAGAAGTCTACCTAACCCTTAAGGGCAAGCCCACAGCCTTTCTTCTAATTCTTATGGTCTATCAAAGAGACAAGGTAAAGCTGTATCTGGAAAAACTTCGCCATGTAAAGGTAGATGTTGAAAGGTTTAAAGGGCTTGAAGGTAAAGAGCTTGGACAGGCTATAGAAGGAGAAAAGCTAAGGCTGATGGATAGCCTACTCCTCTGACAGATAGCTAAAGATGGCTTCTATGATGGAGAGGAGTATGGATATGATGTTTGCTGCAAGGGCACCAATAGCAAGGCTGACCGCCTCTGGGATATTTCCCAAGAAGTATATAAAGGCCGCAGGTATGAGGTGAAGGTCTGCCACAAGGCTCGCTGCGGTCATCTCAGTTGCCAATATCTTACCCTCGCCGAGCTTCAGTATGGTGGCAGTTAGGTTTGCTA
Source organism: Hydrogenobacter sp. T-2 (assembly GCF_033971325.1). Taxonomy (NCBI): domain Bacteria; kingdom Pseudomonadati; phylum Aquificota; class Aquificia; order Aquificales; family Aquificaceae; genus Pampinifervens; species Pampinifervens diazotrophicum. The sequence continues at coordinate 1,443,125 of NZ_CP117180.1, read as the reverse complement.
TAACTGTTATTACCAGCTCGTAGGGATTAGGATTAAATATAAAGCTAATGTTCGTAGTAAGAGCCATAAGCAGGAAAAAGTCTGTCATTATCTTTTTAAACCTCATATTAAAACCTCCTTGTAGAAATCCATAGCCTTTTTTATGTTTGAAGGCTTACCAAGCAATAAAAGCGTGTCCCCTTCTTCTATCTGCGTGTCTCCTGACACTGTAAGCTCCAGGCTTCCATCAAACCTCCTTATACCCACAACAGTAACGCCGTATACTCTCCTTAGGTCTATCTCTTTAAGTCTCTTACCCACAAGAGAGCTACCACTTTGGACAAGTAATTCCACTATCTCAAGATCCGCCTCCTCACCATAAGCTATCCTATCAAAGAGGTCAGAAACATAGCCTCCCGCCTCGTGTAGCATATATGAGAATATCCTGTTGGCTATTAGCTTGTCTGGAACTATAACCTTGTTGGCACCAAGCTCTTCCAACTTCTGGGCTGTGCCGTCAGTGGGTGCGGTAGAATATATAAATAGCTTATTCTTATCAGGCACAAGAAGTCTTGCAGTGGCAATAACCGCTATGTTTTTTGCCTCATCCTCCATATTGGCAATAAGATACTTTGCCCTATGTATTCCTGCAGAGTTAAGGGCGGTCTTTTTAAAAGGCTCCTCTGTTATGAAATACCTTATGTTGTGTAGCTGTAAATACTTTAGGGCTTCCTCCCTTGCATCTATTACCACAAAATCAATTTTCCTTTTACGCAGAGCCTCCGCAAGCCATGCAGAGGTTTTATTGTATCCACACACTATGGCGTGGTCTTTTAACTTTTCAATATCTGTGAGCATCTTTATGTATTTTATTAGGTTTAGCACATCGCCTACAAGAAAAAGTCTGACAATTACCGTTACCGATGTAGTAAATACGCCTATACCCATTAGGGCAAGAAAGGTGGTGAATATTCTGCCTGCTGGAGTGTCTGTCCCTTTGGCTATTTCTCCAAAGCCTATGGTTCCTATGGTTATAACAGTCATATATATGGAGTCTATAAAGTTGCCATCAGAGAGTAGCATATATCCCAACGTGCCTATACTTAGGGAAAAATGTATTAGGAGAAGAGGTATTCTCAGCTCCTTGAGGGATTCTATTAGCCTACTTTGATATATTTCTATCAACTGCTTTTCCCTTTTCTTTTTCAGCTTGAGCCTTCTCCTTATACCCTTTAGTCTTGACAGCTTTGGCATGTGTATTTATATTTTATAGAGTTCCCTTAGGGGGCGAATGGGTTCGACGAGGACTGTAGGACAGGGTTGCAGGCAGGGTGGCAACCTAAAGAGCCACTAAAAACACTTCCCGAAAGGGAACTCGCTCTCGCTGCCTAACTAAAGGCAGTGGCTCTGCAACCGCTGTGCCTCTGGGTGGTTGACAGGGCTTAGAGACAGGGGTGTAGGTGCGAGCTGGTGCAGGGCTGGCTCACACCGAAAAACTTCCCTGCTCGCCTCTTGGGAGTTTGCCAGTGGACGCCTAAGAGGTCAGAAGTAAAACGCTGGCTAAGCCTGTAGAGGCTCTGGGTTCTGAAGGTTCTCGGACGCGGGTTCGATTCCCGCCGCCTCCACCAAACTAAAATTCTTCAAGCTCTCCCTCTTCAAAGCTAACGCTTTCTATAGCAGGAATAAGTTTGTCAAAAACCTGATAAAAGTCGTCGCTTAGCATTTTCACATACTTTCCATAAACACTCTGAAAGGCTTTTGATACTATGGCTTCCTTTTGGAGTGCGTTTCTTAGTCCAAGCTCTTCGTATCTTTTGTTTAGAACCTCTTTTGCATTGAGGAGAACCTTAGCTCTTTCTTCCCTTTCCTTTTCCGCTTCACTCAAAGGCTTTTCCAGAAAGGCATCCACCTTCTTGAGAACTTTTTCAAAGGCGTAGCCGGGGAATTTCTTGTCTCCGTATTTGTCTACTACAAAGCCTACAGTAATTAGATAAGCATCCTCTATGAACTTTTCCAAACGGTATTCGGGAAGGTTTGCGTCCCTTTGGAGATAGGACATAAATATCTCATAAGCCTGATGGGCTTTGTCCTTTAAGGAAGGGACTTTCTCTATGTTTAAGGCTATTATGTAGTCTTTTGCAGAAGGTGGCAGTATTATGGCTGGGAACTCCTTCATGCCAAGCTGTCTACCAGCCTCAACCCTATGTTGTCCGTTTATAACCTCATAATAGCCATCCTCTGTAGGAACTACTGATATAGGCTCTACAAAACCCACCTTTTCCATAGACTCCATCAGCCTCTTTATATGCATATCCGAAAGCTCACGCTGAATAGAGGGTATAACTATCCTTTCAGCAGGTATAATAGCAAACTCAAGCTCAAGTCCTTTTATAGGCTCTATAAACCTCATGCCTTAACTTGCCTTTGCACCCTCTTTTATATCTCTATCTGGAACAATCACAGATAGGTTTTCTCCGTCAGAAAGTGCCAGCACCATACCTTGAGACTCCACGCCGAATATTTTTCTTGGCTTTAGGTTTGCCAGCATTAGCACCTTTTTACCCACCAACTCCTCTGGGCTATAGTGCTTTGCTATACCAGCCATAAGGGTTCTTTCCTCTTCTCCAAGAGAAACCCTCAACTTTAAAAGTTTTTCTGAACCCTCTACCCTTTCTGCAGAAAGCACCTTCGCAAGCCTTATGTCTAATTTGAGAAAGTCCTCTATGCCTATAAGCTCCATAGGAATATATATTTTAACTCACTTCCTTATCACCAGGGAGATGTCTGAAAAACTCTACCAGTTCATACAAGATAGTTCTTAGAGGAAACACGTAGGAACTTTTAACTCCATCATTGGCTTGACGATTTATAGTCAAGTAAACATTCCTTTCCTTTGAGTATAGGCTTAGTTTGCTATAAGCCACTTGAAAGGCTTCACTCTCATACATGGAAAGGGCTATAAGGGTGAAGAGGAAAAGATTGTGCTGTTGAGAGTAAACCTCATCAGAAGACCATCCTATCTTCTCTGTATAAAAGACCTGCAGGGCAGGATGATGTATGTCTTCAAATTCCTTTGAAGGTCTTGCAGGTTTTATGGCTATGGCTGCTGCGTCTTCTTCAAGCCTAATACCCAAGCTCTTTGCAAGTTCATTAAACTGTTGGGTGTATATAACAAGACAGTCATTGTCCGCCTTTTGAGAAACATATGCGGTCTTTAGTTCCTTGTATCTCACGAAAAGGGCTTTTCTTTCAAAATCACTGTAGCTACACATATCCTCATAGAGGACCTTTGCATATCCGTCCTTTAACGCACTAATAAAACAGAACCTGTTCCTTTTGTCTTCCATCCTCTGCCTTATGTATTCCCTCAATCTATCCACATCTTCTCCAAAATAATCACACATCACAAAGAACTTATCCTCAAGCCCGATGCTTGCGGTATTACCTTTTGTTTCAATAGTGTAAACCTCATACATGTAGTGTCTACTTGCAGAAACTAAGGACATTTCACCTTTCTCATAGAAGAAGCGTGGCGATGGCTTTTCAAGTATAACGTAGACTACAACTTCTTCTGGAAGTTTAAAGCCATCAAAGTTAAAGTGTAGTATCTTGGAGTCCTTATAGAGGCTTATAAGCATATTTTTAATCACCGCATCGCTTTTAATCGTGGAAAGAAAACGTTTTGTTGCAGTCTGGAAGGGCAAGCCATAGTAATCATACAGAGAACTTATACTATCCCAAAAGTCATACCTCTGGTCCCTTTCAAGGTCTGTATTCAAAAGCAAAAGTGCTCCTGAGACATTTTCCTTTTGCTCCAAACTAAGTCTCAAAAATCCGTTCAATCTTGCGGTAAAATACATAAGGGCATGGAGAAGTTTCAAAGATTCCTCGTGTTTTAGCTCTCTTGAGTTGTTTTCCAAACCCTTTAAAATCTCAAAATACTCCTTTCCTCCAAAAAGTTTGTGTATAGGTCTCACATCCTTCACACTAATCTTCACATCTCCAGCATATCTAAATTTAGCCAATCTGTTCTTTAAGGCTTCTATCTGCCTGTTGTCTATTCCATCCTCGTAAAGTATAAAAAGCTCCAAGTTCCTTGCTGGCACTTGGTAATAACCGTAGCTTACGGAAGTTTTCTTGCCTGTATCCCTTTTCTTAAGGAAAGCACCCACAAGTTTTTTATTTTTTATTCCTCCACTTAGCACCTTTTTAATAAACCTTAGCCACTCCTTGCGAAGCTTGGTGAGATTCTCCTCTTTAAAAGCTTGGTCTAAAAGCTCCTCCAAGTCCTTCAGGCTCTTACCTGTGCTCTCCAAGTGTCCTTTTAAGTCTTCAAAGTCTTTGGCTTTTTGTAGCTCCTGCCAGAGATTTTGCTTGGTATCTGGTCTCCTGCTATACATACTAACGCTTGAAACGAGTATAACGTTCTCAAAACGGTCAAAGTTTACAGGGAAAAGGTAGTAAGCTAAAGTAGAGAAGGGAAAGCGATAGTGTGAACCATACACTCCAAGCTTAATGTCCTCTAAGATTTCCTTGACCCTTTCAAGATACTCTCTTACCCATTGGTCTTCTGCTACCTCAAGCAGGTCTTCTAAAAGTTCCTGCCTTAGGTCATACTTTAGCTCCTCAGAAAGCTCTTCGTCTTCGTGCCCTCTTATCCTCAAAAAGATAATACCCGCATAGTGTTGAATATCAGAGGGGTTTCCCAAGTCCAGCTCTGCAACATTAAACCTTTCATTTTCATCCTTCCTATAAAAACCTACCTTTTGCTCTGACTTCATAACCTTAAATAGGCTTACCCATCTATTGACCGCCTGCCTACTATATATGGCATTTCCAGAGACCATGTAGTTTAGATTTTCTAAAAACTTCTTGAGTTCTGCATCCACACTCTGCTTATCTATAAACTTCTTTGCTATCTTTGCCATATTGTCTAAGTATTGTGAGTTTCTATTGTGGAAAAGTCCAGCACAAACAAAGTTTCTGCTAAAAGGCTCACCCTTAGAAAAGGCATCCATCCTATCATCCCACTGTCTTGCAGGCAACTCCTTTTCCATAGATTACCCCTCCACAAGAAGCTTGTAAATAAATTCTATAGGAAACTTGGCAAAGCGTCCACTTAAAACCTCTCTGTAAGGATAATCCTCTCCAAGAGGAATAACTGCATATTCCTTTTGCCCTTGGATGTTCTTACAGCTTGTGGTTATGTCCATGCTTGCACCAAGCACCACCGCACCACCTCTGCCCACCCTGCTTGAGATATTAAACCTAAGATACTCGTCCTTTGGTTCGCCCAAAACATACTGTGTAAAGACCCAAGAGTAAACTGGTATAAGAAAGATGGTCTCGTATACCTCCTTAGGTGCAATAACGTTTAGAAATTCTTCTATTTCTCTTGTTCTTTCTTCGTTATGCTCCATAAGTTTAGATTTGACCTTTTCTAAATAAAACTTTGCCTTCTTTCTCTTTTCATTATCAAAGCCCATATGCAATCTGCCTCTTATAAGTATGTATGGATGATAATATTCCACGTTTTCAAGTTTTCTTGGCACATCATTTGTATACATAAACATGCCGGATAGAATCTCTTTTGCCAGCAAACGTATATACTTTGATACCTCCTGGTCTTTTGATTCCATCATGTAGACATCTTCAAGAAACTTTATTATATTTTCAAGCTCAGAAAAGCGATGCGGTTTATAAATAGTGATATGCTGTGCAGGAATAGGCACTATAACATACCTTTCTGGAGTTCTAAGAAAGTCCTCTATAATCCTTTGGACCACCGAATCAAGCAATAGTTTCTGTTTTAACTGTTCTCTTCTGTAAAAAAGACTTACCAAGTCTTTGTCCTGATATTCCACAAGCTGGGTTATCTTTTCAACAGTGTATGGATTTTCCTTTTGAATTACATGAATAAGATGAATATGCCTGGGTTTTTGTTCTGTGATTTCATCACCCCTTGCCCTTGAAATAGCTTGTATAACTTCAACAAGGTTTTGTTCAATACCCCAGTCTGTTATGACTATAAAGATTTTTTCCACAGGTTTGTGCGGTCTGCTAAAATCAAGACCCCTTGAAACTGCAGAAGTGCCCATAATAACATCCTGGCTTCCCTCGTTTATATCCTTTTGACTTTTTCTGGAACTTGCGGTTATGTAGAGGTTAGAAACACCTCTGGTGTTAAAGTAGTTAGAAAGTTTTGCTATCATCTCCTTGTCTTGCACATACAAGAAGGCAGTGCTTTCCTTTTGCAGGTTTTGGATAACGTGGTCCCCTATAAGTTCTATTAGCTCTTCTTGTTCCCTTTGTTCTACGTCAAGTATAAACTTCTTGTGTATGTATAGACCCTTTGCAGGGTATCCGTGCTTAGCATATATCTCAAAGGGAATCCCATCATATTGAACTTGCAAAGAGGGTTTATAATCACAAAGGATAAGAGAATCTGGGACAACCCCATAAGACTTAAACTCATGCATAAGCCTTTCCAAAAGCTCTGGAGAGTATCCATTGGCATCAAAAAGATACAAATAAGCCTTCCCTCCCATTTTCTTCACCTTTGAAAGAAATTCAAACATTCTATGCACCGCATCAAGACCGTTTCTGTAGCCCAAAAACTCGTCAAGAATAATATGGATGTGGTAATTTTTGGTATGTATGCCTGACCTTAAGAGTTTGTCAAGGTACTTTGCGGTATTCTTATTGGGTGTTTCCACAATAGCCTGTATAGTTGCAAAGCCCCATATCTGTGAATGGTTTTCTCTTACTGCCTCCAAGACCCTGTCCACAATTCTCCTGATTATACCCTCTCTATCTTCCACATCCGTAAAGCCCTCACCTATATGTCTTACAAATTTACCTTCTTGTGCTTTTTTTCTTTCGTATATAACCTTTACAGGTTTTCCGCTGTTTTCCACACTATACTTTTCCTTTTCTACAAGGCTTACCCTCGTTGCCATGTATAGCACAATGTGTTTTCCTTGAGAGTTAAGTATGAGGTTTCTCAAAGTAGAAGTTTTTCCACTACCTGCGGAATGAAGTAGTGCAATAGCTTTGCAGTCTCCTTGAGAGGAGAGGAATTTTTCCAATTTTTCCTTAACATCTCTCCTTGCTTCTTGTATAGGATTTGTGTTTACAACAACAGGGCTATTCTCTCTTTGCTTTATCTCTTGTAGATACCCTTGTATTTCTTCCTTTAGTTTCTCTTCTAACCTTCTTCTCTTTCCTGCCCTCTTTTCTACAGTTTCGTCAATCTCACTATAAGCCCATTCCTTGCTTTTTAAACTCTTGTATATCTCCTTTACTTCCTCACTATATTTGGAAAGCTCAGATACATCTTTAGAAAGCACAAACCTTATCCTATAGGACTCCGCAGCAGGATACAACAGCTCAAGGCATAGCTCCCTTAGTCCCTGATTTCCCTTTTCCGTAAGATAGTCCACCGCATAACAAATCAACTGAGAAAAGCCCTTTATTTCCACAAAGACATCTTTTAGGTCCATAAGCGTTTGTTTAAGAGATAGGAAGTTTTTAACAAACTTAGAAAAGTCCAACTCTCCCAAGGAAATGTTAACTGGCACTCCGGGGTTAACCACCGGAAGTCTTGGCAAGTCTCTAAAGTCTTCACTTCTTCCCCTATCAAAGACTTCCTTTAGCCAGGAGAGAAGTCCAGAGAGCTTAAAGTCCACTATGTATAAAGTCTTACCTTTTGTGTAGACAAGGTCTGCGTTTTTCCAAACAATCTCTGAGGACTCTTCACCCATTTCAAACTTCTCAAGATGTATGTTTTTGCCATCTTCCGCATACAAAAGACCACCATAATATCCAAGCAAGTAAGTGGTAAGTGTATATACCCTCTCCGCACTTTCAGGTGTTATAGTTGTGCCAATATTGCCCCACTCCTCTATAGGCTTTTGAAGCTCCTCTATAAGCTCTTCCTTTAACCCTTCGGTTTTCAAAAGGTCAAAGAAAATTCTTTTAAAACCTTTGAGATAATCAGGTGCTACCCTTTGTAGAAATCCTATCTTAAAAGCCCCCTCAAAGACAAAACCCTCAAGAATGGTCAAGTCTCTCATATACAATACTTAACGCCAAAAAGTCAGCTTTTCTGACTAAAACCTCGCCTCGCAAACTTGTTCGTATTCTACAAGCTCGGTTATCTTCGGCTCTTTTCCGCACAGAGGACAGCCGGGGTCCTTGCGGAGCTTTACCTTTCTAAAGTCCATAGACAAAGCATCCATTATGAGAAGCTTACCCACCAAAGGTTCACCTATACCTAAGAGAACCTTTATAGCTTCTGTTGCCTGAATACAGCCCATTATACCACCTATGGACCCCAATATTCCTGCCTCTTGGCAAGAAGGCACAAGCCCCGGTGGTGGTGGTTCTGGATACAAACATCTATAGCAGGGCGAGTTTTCCTTGTCTCTGTAGTCAAAAACAGATATCTGACCCTCAAACCTCAACATTGCCGCGGAAACAAGAGGCTTTCCAAGAAAGTAGCAAGCATCGTTAATGAGAAACCTCGTAGGGAAGTTATCAGTCCCATCAAGCACCACATCGTAGTCCTTTATGATATCCATAATGTTGGACTTATTTATCATAGTGTTGTAGGTTATTACCTTCACGTCTGGGTTTAGCTTTTCCACCGTCATGCGTGCGGACTCTACCTTAGGAACGCCTACCCTTTCTGTGTTGTGGAGTATCTGTCTTTGAAGATTAGAATAGTCCACCACGTCAAAGTCCACTATGCCAATCGTGCCTACACCAGCAGCAGCAAGGTAGTATATGGCAGGAGAACCAAGCCCACCAGCACCTACAACAAGCACCTTTGACTTGAGAAGTTTTTCCTGCCCCTTGCCACCAACCTCCGGCAGGATAATATGCCTTGCATACCTCTTTATCTGCTCTTCCGTAAACTGGAACATGGCTAATAAATTATAGCCTAAGCTCTATATTTTCAATCTAGGGTTTCAACTTCACACGGTGGATTAGCAACCTCAACTTGCCACATAAAGAATAATAAGACATATCAAGCCTTTTGTCAAATGGGCACCCCTCCCAAGTGAAGGTGGTTTGCCAGAAGTGCCAGGTCCTGCAAGGTTGAGTGCAATATTGTAAGGTCTAAGGTAAGGATGTAAATGTAATGTGAGGTGTGCTGTTCGGAGTTTACTATAGCAAGCTCCCTTTCAATTTTTCCATAGAGGTGTTTTAGATATCTATAAAATCCATATCAGATTTAAAGGGACTTATGGAAAAAGCGTAACTTAACTTGACTACACTTATTACCGCATCAGCATCCAACGAACTCAGCGGATTATTCCTACTAACTTTATCCTTAGGCTTTGTAAAAAGTCCGCCAAAAAGGTCAGACTCCTCTTAGTCTTTTATCAGGTCCTCGTCAAATTTATCCTCATCAAGAGTATCCTTAGAGGAGTGTTTTGCAATATACTCCTTTAGCTTCTCATCCAAAAGCTTCCACCCAAACCTTTTCATGCCTTCTTATCCCATACTTTCGGGCTTTGTCAGATGCATAGGTTAGCTATGTGTTATCTGCAAGAGTAGCCTTCTTAAGCACAGACACGTTACCTATACTCTCTCCGTAGTTGATAGAGCTTGCCCTGTGGGTTATTACCGTAAGGGTTAATCCAGCCATTTTTGACCTCCCTTAGTTGTTCTACTTACTTATATTAACAGACACTTTTTGCAGTTTCTGACAGTTTAAAATTTTCTCTATGCGTTTTTTAGTAAAAATGGAAAGTCAAAGGGGAGAGCAAATACCCATAGACTACAGACGCAGGCTCATATCCCTGATGAAGAGGGTTTTTGGAGTTAGGGAGTTTCTTGAAAATCCAGTAAGACCCTACACCTTTGCGGTATACCTTGGAAAGGATGTGGTCTTTGAGGAAGAAACCATAAGCGGTGTAAAGTTTATAAACCTACGCATCTCCACAGGAGACCCAGTGTATGGGCTAAGGCTCTACAATGGGTTATCTTCTCTGAAGGGTAAAACCCACAAGGTAGGAGATGCGGAGTTTGTTATAAAGGAGATTAAGTTAGAAAGGGAAGGAGATTGGTCAAAGGGCAGTTTTAAAAGCCTGTCTCCTGTAGTAGTGGAAAAGCCAGGATTTTCACAAGACAGCCAGAGGGTAAGATATCCAATTCCTATGGAAGAAGGCTTTGAGGATGCTCTTCTTGAGAACATACTCAGACGCTTTAGGGTCATAAAGGGCTACGAGCCAGAGATAGGAGAGTTTTCTTTTAGCTTTAAATATTTCAAGGAAGAATTCATAAAGCACTACGGAGGGCATATAAGGGCTTTTCTTGGAAGGTTTAGCATAAAAACGAGCAATCCGGAAATATTGAGGTTTGTCTACCAATATGGGCTTGGTCTAAGGACAGGTCAAGGCTTTGGATACCTTGAGGTGGATTAAAATTAAAACACTTTAAATCTCATTACTTGCGTGCTATATTTAAATTATGACCTTTATCATGTTGGAGGTGTGATATGAAAAATGTTATATTCAACACTCCAGACCACAAGGTGGTCTTCTTTGAAGAGCTGACCCCTGCTTCTGCAGTGCAGGCAAACCAAGTGCTTATCATCCATAAGGGTGAAGGCATGCTCCTTGACCCTGGAGGTCATAAGGTTTTTTCAAAGCTATTGTCAGACCTATCTCTTTATATACCACCCAACCAGATAAAGTATATATTCCTCTCTCACCAAGACCCAGACATAGTTGCCTCTATAAACGGCTGGCTTATGACTACAAAGGCGGTCGCTTACATTTCCAAACTCTGGATGAGGTTCTTACCACACTTTGGGTTGGACTCTCAACTTGAAGATAGAGTATTTCCTATAGACGATGGTGGAACGGTGTTAACTCTCGGTGGAGATTGTAAGCTCTACATCATACCTGCACACTTCCTACACTCAGAGGGCAATTTTCAAGTTTACGACCCCTGCTCAAAGATACTTTTCTCCGGAGACTTGGGAGCATCCCTTGGGCAGGACTACTTTGTGGTGGAGGACTTTGACAAGCATATAAAGTATATGGAAGGCTTCCACAGGAGATACATGACGAGCAACAAGATTCTGCGTTTCTGGGCAAACATGGTGCGTCAGCTTGACATTGAGATGATAGTGCCACAGCACGGGGCTATATTCAAAGGTAAAGACATGGTAAACCGTTTTATAGAGTGGGTGGAAAACCTTGAGGTGGGTATAGACCTCTTGACGCAGGAAAAATACAAAGTGCCCACTGGCTAAAAAAAGTTCAGAGTTTCTTGAGGTTTGGTGCTAGTATGGGCTTGCTTTTATAGTTCAAGGTTTTAAAGGCTTGCAATAAAAGGCATATAGCTTTATAACCTATAGGTGGTCATGAGAGACTTCGTCCATTTACATCTTCATACACAGTATTCTCTTTTGGATGGTGCTATAAAGATAAAGGACTTGGCAAAGAGGGCAAAGGAACTGGGATATAGGGCGATTGCCATAACAGACCATGGAAACCTCTTTGGCATTTTGGACTTTTACAAAAGCATGAAGTCTGTAGGCATAAAGCCTCTGATAGGTATGGAAGCCTACTTTACCACCGGCTCTCGCTTTGACAGAAAGGGTAAGGGTTCGGAGGATAACATAACAGACCGCTACAACCACCACCTTATACTTATCGCAAAGGATGACAAGGGTCTTAAAAACCTTATGAGGCTCTCTACCCTCTCTTATAAGGAAGGCTTTTATTACAAGCCGAGAATAGACTATGAGCTTCTCAGTCAGCATCACGAAGGGCTAATAGCCATAACCGCATGTCTGAAGGGAGTTCCCACATACTACGCAAGCATTGGCGAAAGAGAAAAGGCTCAAGAGTGGGTCAAAAAGTTCCTTGACCTCTTTGGCGAGGACCTATACCTTGAGCTTCAATCTAACTCTTTGCCAGAGCAGGAAACTGCCAACAAAAACCTTATAGAAATAGCCAAAAGGCTTGGAGTAAAGCTAATTGCCACTAATGACTCACACTACCTTATGCCAGAAGACAGGCTTGCCCATCAGGTGCTTATGGCGATACAGATGAAAAAGACCCTTACAGAGATTCAACAGGGTAATGGTTTTAAATGTGCCAACGATGGGCTTCATTTTGCCAGTCCTGAAGAAGTTTGGGAAAAGTTTCGTGGAAGGTTTGAAGGGTGGGAGACCGCACTTTTAAACACCCTTGAGGTGGCAGAAAAGACAGCAGATAGCTTTCAACTTTTGGAAGGTGGTTCATACCTTATGCCACATTTTCCCACAGAGGGAGTGTCTCTTGGAGATTTTCTCAAAGAGCTTGCCATAAAGGGTCTAAGACAGAGAATTTCACAGGGTCTGGCAAGGGATAGTAAAGAATACTGGGATAGGCTTGAGTTTGAGCTTAATGTGGTTTCTCGTATGGGCTTTGAAGGATATTTCCTTATAGTCCAGGACTTTATAAACTGGGCAAAGTCTAAAGGTGTCCCTGTGGGTCCTGGCAGAGGCTCTGCGGCAGGTTCTCTCCTTGCCTTTGCCTTAGGTATAACGGACGTAGACCCCATAAGGCACGGGCTTTTGTTCGAGAGGTTTCTAAACCCCGAGAGGGTCTCTATGCCAGATATTGACGTGGACTTTTGCATGGAAAACAGGGACAGGGTCATAGAGTATGTGAAAAACAAATATGGCTCTGAAAACGTGGCACAGATAATCACCTATAACGTAATGAAGGCAAAACAAACCCTTAGGGACACCGCTCGCGCCCTTGGCATACCCTATCAGACCGCAGACACCTTAGCCAAACTTATACCACAGGGTGATGTGCAAGGCACATGGCTCTCTTTGGAGGAGATGTTTTTAACTCCCATAGAGGAGCTTTTGAACAAATACGGAAGGCACAGAACAGATATAGAAGAAAACGCAGGAAAATTCAGAAAGCTCTGCGAAGAGAACCCAGAACTAAAAAGCCTTGTGGAGATAGCCCTTAGGCTTGAGGGTCTTACAAGGCATACTTCTTTGCATGCAGCGGGTGTGGTGATAGCACCCAAGCCCCTTGAGGAGCTCCTGCCCCTTTACTATGACAAAGAGGGTGCTATTGCAACCCAGTTTGATATGGTAAAGTTGGAGGAGATAGGTCTTATAAAGATGGACTTTTTGGGTCTTAAGACCCTCACAGAACTTCAGAGGGTAAGGGAGCTCATCAAAGAAAGGCACGGTGTGGATATAAACTACCTAAGCCTACCCCTTGATGACCCAGCGGTCTTTGAGCTTTTGAGAGAAGGAAACACTACGGGAGTCTTTCAGTTAGAAAGCAGTGGCATGAAGAACCTACTCAAAAGGCTTGCCCCAGACAGCTTTGATGACATAGTGGCGGTGCTTGCTCTTTACAGACCTGGACCTCTAAAAAGCGGTCTTGTGGATAGTTATATAAACAGAAAGCATGGAAAGGAAAAAGTGGAATATCCCTTCCCAGAGCTTGAACCAGTCCTAAAAGAAACCTATGGCGTATGGGTATATCAAGAGCAGATAATGAAAGCATCGCAGATACTCGCAGGATTTACACCAGGTGAAGCGGATACACTAAGAAAAGCCATAGGTAAGAAAAAGGCAGACCTAATGGCTCAGATGAAGGAAAAGTTCATAAAGGGTGCAGTGGAAAGAGGATACGATGAAGGAAAGATAACTCAGCTATGGGAAGACATAGAGAAGTTTGCCAGCTATTCCTTTAATAAATCTCACTCTGTGGCTTATGGATATCTCTCTTACTGGACTGCCTTTCTGAAGGCACACTATCCAGAGGAGTTTTTCTGCGTAAAGCTGTCTACAGAAAAGAACGACAAGAAGTTTATAAATCTCCTAAAGGATGCAAAAAACGAAGGCTTTAGGATATTGCCACCAGATATAAACAAGAGCGGTGTAGACTTTGTGATAGAAGGTGAAAAGACCATAAGGTTTGGTCTTGCGAGGATAAAGGGTGTGGGCGAGGACACCGCAAGCCTAATAGTAGAAAGCAGAAAAAGAGCGTGGACTTCTCTTGGAGACTTTGTAAGAACGGTGGATAGCAAGAAGGTAAACAAAAAGACCCTTGAAGCACTCATAAAGGCGGGAGCTTTTGACTCCTTTGGAGAAAAGAGAGGAGAACTACTCCAAAGGCTGGAGGGAAGCTCTGCACTGCTTGGTAAGGGTCTTTTTGCCACAAGGGAAGAGAAAAGAGAAGAGGACTACTCTAAGTATGAAAAGGAAGTGCTTGGCTTTTATGTATCCTCTCACCCCCTTGACCCCTATGAAAATCTCCTCAAGAGCAAGGTATCTAACCTTGAAGTCCTTGAAGAGACAGAGGGAGGAACATACACCTTTGCGGGTGTTATAACAGACCTTAAGACAAAAAAGACCCAAAAGGGCAACCAAGTTGCCTTGTTTAACCTCGTAGACAAGACGGGCATAGCACAGGTCTTTGTCTTTCCAGAAACTTATTCACAGAATAGTGAGAAGATAAAAGAGGACAAGGTAATAGTGGGTAAGTTTGATTTGGATATAGACCAAGAAACAGAAGAGATAAAACTTCTCCTGAGAGAAGTATACACGCCAGAGGAATTCCTAAGGAGCGAAGACATGAAAATAAGGCTGGTCTTTCTCAGAGAGCTACAAGAAGAGGCACTCCTAAAACTAAGAGAGCTTATAAGAGAATGTGAAGACCCAGAGGGCAAAGAACTTACCCTTGAACTAAGGATAAACGGTTATAGAACCATACTCCACGCAGACCCAAGAATAAGGGTGGGAACAAACATCGTAAAACTAAGGGAAAAACTAAAGGAGATGGGAATAAACTTAGAGATCTCCTGAGCTTGGAAATATGGGAAAGTCATGCACATCACCACCAGCCTCTAAAATTTGTAAGTGTTTGATTACATACTCAAGGAGATATGCTATGTCTATGCCCCTAAATTTATCTCTACAAGGTTGAAGCTGGTGGTAAACCATCTTTAGAACCCTTATACAGCTGTCTCTTCTTCCACATATATAATGGTTGTAAGCGATGGCAAGCCTTATTAGCCCTTGGTAGCAGTTTCGTGAAAACTTATCTTCCTTTGGGAAAAGTCTCCATATATCCTCAAGCACTTCGTGAGCGGAGTAAAAATCGCCTTCGTCCCATAGGCTTTTAACTTCCCTTAGAAGCTCTCTCTCGCTCAAGTTTTTAGCCCTATGGCAAAGCCCACTGCAAAACTGCCAGCGAAAGCCAACTTTCTTATAAGTCCATGCACAAAGGCAGTAAAGCCTTCAAACATACCCTTAAACAATGCAAATAACTGCTCCCATTCAACTGTGATTATACCCTTGCTGGCAAGCCACATGAGAGACAAAATATAAAGACCAAGCAGGAGGAGAAAGAAGTTAAGAACTCTCTTTATTGCAAAGCCCACCACAAAGCCTGCAAAACCCGCATACCCCATATCAAAAATAAGCTCACTCCAATTCATTGATACCTAAAAACGCTTGGGTTTAGCACATCTGGATAGTTGGTGGTCATCTCATAGTCAAAGAGCTGTTTTCTTATTCTCTGAAGGTCTGACCTGTTTGGTTTGAAGGGATAGCTCTTTATGTCGCTCACAGAGCTGTCTCCAAAGGGTCTGTTGCAAGCAACCTCTGTGGTCTTGCCTCTGCAACCTGAGGTCATAAAGGGTCTTCCGCTCCAAAAGAGCTCCTCAAAGGTGTCCTTGTCTATGCCAAAGTCTATCACCTGACCCTTTTCGTTAAACTTCATATCTTCGTAGCGAGCTATTTGATTGTCTATGAGATATCTGGCAAACTGCACTCTTCTGTATTGAGGTGCAGGGCAGGGTTTCTCCTTTTCCATCATAGACCCTTCCTCTGGCCAGAAGGAAAAGAGGTGCGTCCTTGCTCCAAGGTCTCTCACTTTCTGTATGGTTTCTATCATCTCCTGCTCTGTTTCACCAAGACCCACCACAAGATGGCATCCTGCGTATCCATCTCCCATAACATCACCCGCCCATTCAAGGACCTTCCAAAAGGTTTCCCATCTGTGAGGGCTGTTCATTGGTCTTCCACGAAGTTTTTCAAAGACCTCTGGAGTCCCGCAGTCTATAGCAATGGTAACCGTGTCCGCACCAAGTTTTTTGTAATCTTCCATGTCCTCGTAGGTTGTCCCCGTTGCGTTTATAAGCAAAGAGACAAAAATCTGGTCTCCCAGCTCAGAAAGCACTTTTTTAAGCACATACTTTGTATCCCTTATAGCTCTTGGATGGGTTATCTGGGCTATGCAGAGCCTTTCCACGTGTCCTACCCTTTTTGCCCTTTCTATAATATCGTCGAGCTTTACCGTAGGCCACTCAACCCTTATAAAGTTCTTCTTTGAGTATTCCATCTCCCTCGCCTTTTGAAGACCACAGTAGGCACAGGTGGCATGACAACCAGAAGGATACGTAAGAAGTGTGTTTATACAGCTTAGCCTTGTATTTCTATAAAACTGACCGGGCACTATACCAAGGGTCATAGCTGCAGCCATGCTTATCTGAAGGTATTCTGGGCTTTCCTTTTGTTCTGTGAGCCTCTCTAAAACCAACCTGTCCATCCTTACACCTCCAAAGAGTTATTATAAGCCTTCCTACGAAGGCACTTTTAACAATTTCTTATAGTCTCATAAGCTCATCTTTTTCCTCTTCTCTCCAGCACAATCCTTGAAACTTCCGCCGCCTTCTGAGGGTCCATAGCTTCCAATATGGCGGCCGCTTGTCTTTCCCTTAGATTTAGTAAAATCTCCGCAGCGAGGCTTGGTTCAAGGTTGTTCATAATAGCACCTGCTTCGTCGGGAGATGCTTTATTGAATATATCCACAAGTTTTTGGACTTCAGGTCTTTGCTCCTCTCTTGGTGTTGGCGTCTTTCTAAGTTCTTCAAGTTTTCTACGCTCCTCTTCTATCCTTTTCAGCTTCTCTTCAAGGTCTTTTGAGATGGAGCTTATCTCCTCTTTTGCCTTCCTCTCTCTGTCTTCTCTAAGTTTTTTCTGAAGAGCAGATTGAGGGAGTGAAATACTAAAAACCATAAGCAGAAGGATTAAACTCCTAAGCATTTTTCTGCCTCCGCCTTATGAGATGTATAAAACCCATCCTCTGAAATTCAATATTTAGGTTCTTTCTAATGTTTTCCCTTTCTTTGTTTATCCTTAATATCTCAAGAGCCTTCAGGTCTCTGTATGCTTCTTTTAACCTCTCCCTTTTTTCTACCTTCAAAAGCTCCAATTGACGAATTCTTTCTGTTAGCTCTTTCTTTTTTGCCATGATGGCTTTGTATCGGATAAGAAGACTATGAGAAAAGGAAACCTTTAGCTCCTCATTTATGCTTTCTGCCTTAAGGTCTAAAAGCCTTACTTCTTCTTTTAGTGCCTCAATTTGCATATTTACCTCTTTTAATTCCCTTACCCTTGAATCTTTTACAAACTCCTTAAGTCTTATTATTTTCCTTAGTGGCATGCTAAAATTATAAATTGATGGTTTAACATGATGGAGGGGAAATGTTCTGTCGTGTAAAAAGCGGTGGGGTTCTGGGAATAGAGGGTTTTGAAGTAGATGTAGAGGTAGATATTGCTAACGGCTTGCCTCAGTTTTCTATTGTAGGTCTTGGAGACAAAGCCATAAACGAAGCAAGGGAGAGGGTAAGGTCTGCCCTCAAAAACATTGGCTTTCAACTACCTGTAAAAAGGATAACCGTAAACCTCTCACCCTCACACCTCAAAAAACAGGGAACGCACTATGACCTACCTATAGCCTTGGGTATCCTTAAGCTCTCAACAGGCATAGATTTTCCCGAAGACTATGTGGTTCTTGGTGAGCTGTCTCTTGATGGTAAGATAAACCCAGTTAAGGGTGTCCTACCAATAGTCCTCTCTCTAAGAGGTCTTGGCTACAAAAGGTTTATTGTTCCAGAAGGAAACGCAAAGGAGGCCGGTCTTGTCAAAGATGTAGAAGTTTATGGTTTTGAGAGCCTAAGGGATGTGTTGGATTTTTTCAGTGGGAGTCTTTCCAAAAAGCCAGTGGAGGTGAACTTAGAGGAGGTCTTTGAACAAAACCTTTCCTTTGATGTGGACTTTAGCGAGGTTTATGGTCAGCATCAGGCAAAAAGGGCTATGGAAATATCCGCAGCAGGCTTTCATCCCGTCCTTTTAGTGGGTCCGCCCGGTGCTGGCAAAAGCATGCTTGCCAAAAGGCTCATTACCATTATGCCACCCTTGAGCTTTGAAGAATCGGTGGAGATAACGCGTATATACAGCGTTGCAGGTCTCTTGAGCGAGGACAAACCTCTTATAACAAAAAGACCCTTTAGAAACCCTCTAACAAACGCCTCAGATTCTGCTCTTGTAGGTGGTGGCACAGTGCCACAACCCGGTGAAATATCCTTAGCACACAGAGGAGTGCTTTTCCTTGATGAGTTTCCAGAATTCAGCAGAAAGGCTATAGAGTCTCTAAGACAGCCCTTGGAAGATGGAAAGGTCACCGTGTCAAGGGTTGGAGGCAGGATAACCTTTCCTGCGGAGTTTCTGTTAGTGGTAGCCATGAACCCCTGTGCCTGTGGCAACTACGGAAATCCATACAAAGCCTGCGTATGCACTCCCATGCAGTTAAAAGCCTACCAGTCAAGGATATCTGGTCCCATAATGGATAGGATAGACCTAAAGGTTTGGGTATATCCAGTAGAAAAAGAAGACCTGCTAAAGATGTCCTCAGGCGAAAGCTCAGCACAGATTAGACAAAGGGTTGTGAAAGCTGTTGAAATTCAAAGGGAGCGTTTTAAGAATAGCCCTACTAAATACAATTCACGCATGACAAACGACCAAGTTAAGAAATACTGCGAGATGACCCAAGAAGCTAAATCTCTACTTCAAAGTGCCATGGATAGGCTAAACCTCACTGGCAGAGGTTATATGAAGACACTGAAGATGGCAAGAACCATAGCAGACCTTGAAGGAGAGGAAAAAATAGCCAGTCATCACATAGCGGAAGCCCTACAGTATAGGATAAACGAAAAAGCACCTACTCTATGATATAAATCATAAAAGAATTTCACACCCTGTTTCTAAGTATGGCTTTTTCCATAACTTTTTTAGCCCGAATTTCACAGGGAATTTCACACCCTAAGGTGGAATTTCATATCTGATACAAATCATATTTCTAAATATGGCTTTTTCCGTGTGTTTTTAGAGACGAATTTCACAGGTTTTTCGGTTTTTCACAGGAAAATTTCACACCCTGTGAAATTCTTTAGGGGATGTTTCTAAATATGGCTTTTTCCAACATTTTCTAACATAAACAAAAACAGAAAAATTACGGAAAAGTCCATACTTAGAATGCGGACCTGTGAAATTGTGAAATTCCTCTGAAGTGCTTGATTCTCAAGGGTTTGCTATAATCGTAAAATCAAGGAATATCAAGCATTTGAAAGGGGGTGTGAAATTCTTTTTCCGCAAGTGCTTGATTCTCAAGGTTTTCCCTAAGGGGGTGTGAAATTTGCAGGGGTCTATTATTATTATTAATATTAGATAGAAATAAAAGAAAATATATAAGAAGAAGAATAGGAATTTCACATCCAAGCCCGTCAGTGAGAACCCGCTTGACTTGTTAAATAGACGGAAAAAGCCTACCGCTTATCTCAGCGGGTTTCTAAACATACGAGGTGAAAAGGGACGCTACGAGATGTTTCCATTAGGCACCTCTATCTGAAGGAGCCTTTCGTATCTTAAGTCCTTAAGAAGCTGATAATCCTTCTTTATGTCCCTTCCTGCTCTTGTGAGATAGCCACCCACCATCATGGCGTTAGTCATAAGAACTGCCATACCGTGAAAGTCTCTCAAGTTTTGCTCTCTTCCTCCGCAGAGCCTTAGCTCCGCTTTTGGGTTTGTAAACCTAAACATGGCTATTATTTTGAGAGCTTCAAGGGGGCTTACGCCCGGAGCAGTTTCCATAGGCGTTCCTTCTATAGGCATAAGGAAGTTAAGCGGTATAGAATCCACCTCCAACTCTCTGTATGTAAGTGCAAGGTCAACTCTATCTTCGTCGGACTCTCCCATGCCAAAAATTCCACCACAACAAGTGGAAAGCCCCACGGACTTAATCCTTTTTATGGTCTCATACCTCTCTCTCCACGTGTGTGTGCTTACTATCTTAGGGAAAAAGTTCTCCGATGCCTCAAGGTTATGGTTTACTCTTCTAACTCCTGCGGATTTTAACTTCTTGAGGGATTCCTCATCAAGAGTTCCAGCAGAGACACAGACATTTATGGGTAGCTCCTCCTTATTTATCTCTTCTATGCCTTCACATATTTTTTCTACTTCTTCTTTCGTTGCAGACCTACCACTAAGAACAACGCAATATCTATTTGCACCAAACTCCACACCTCTATAGGCACCCTCTAAGATTTCCTCCTTAGGCACAAGGTTGTATATGTTTATGGGCGTTTTGTAAAACTTGGACTGGGCACAGAACTTGCAATCTTCTGAACAGGCACCACTTTTTGCGTTTATTATGGAGCAGAACTCTACTTTGTCTGGTGGATGAAAGTGATTTTTTACCTTTTGTGCCAGATAGACCATAAGAGCAATGTATTGGTCTGGTATTTGCAAAAGTTTTAGTGCGGTTTCCTTATCTATGGGCTCGTAGGCTATAGCCTTTTCTGAAACTTCAAAAAGAAAGCTCTCCACTCTGTCCATGCAAGCCTCCTTGCTAAGGTATTAGTCTACTAAATATATATCTCTTGTGTAAGCTCGCCCTGATAGTTTAGCCTATCAAGAATAGCTTTTCCTCTCAGGGATTTTGCGGGTATTTCAAAGACCTTTCTTGAGGAGTAGATTTTTATAATATCCTCTGTAACTTCAATCTTTTCGGGAGGCTTGCCATCTTCAAGCACCACTATATTCTTGTATGATAAATCTTCCTTGTTGTAAACTTTCATAGTAGTTAATCTAAACTTTACCTTCGCATTTTGTATGATGGGTTCGTGTGATGAGAGTCAGGTTTAGAGTAGTGGTCTACAGCAAGGAAGGTAAAAAACTTAGCAAAGAGGACTTTATAGCCTTTCGTGAACCTCTCTATATAGGCATAAGGTATGTGGTAGAGTTTAAATATCTTGAGGCAACCAAGTGGCTAATGCTTGCAAAGGACTGCCAAGAGAAATATCTGCTTTTGGCATTGCTTAACTTTGCTCTTGGTCAAGACACACAGGCTCGTGAGTTTTTGCAAGAGGCATTAAAGCATGAAAGGGCTACTGATTACCTTTTTGTGATAGAAAAGCCAGAAGAGGGTATAAAGGTGGCTATTGAAAGGATAGAAGCCTCCTTGCCTGATTTTCTATTATCCTTGTAAAGGCAGTAGGAAGCTCGCTTATGCTCCTTATCCTTATAGCACTTTTCTCAAAGTAATAGTCTGTGTAATTTCTTTCTGTGCCAACTCCTATGCCTATGATTGGTATTCTTGCCTTTATCTGTGCTATAAGGCTTTTTAGCTCTTGACCTTTTAGACCTCTTGTGGGCTCTCCATCAGAAAAAACTACAATACATCCCCTAATGTGATTTTTCAAGCAGAAGGTCTGAAGGTCTTCATAAGAATATATAAGGGCTTTTTCAAGGTTTGTCCCACCGCCCAGCAGGTTAAAAAGCTCTACTATCTTCCACTTTACACTTTTGTAGTCCTCTGAAAACGCCTTTAGTCTAAAAACCCTGTCTGAAAACACATCTATGGAAAAGGACATTTTAAGGCTTTCTATAACCTCTGAAAAAAGCAAAAGAGCCTTTATGGCGTTTTGTATTTTGTCCTCTCTTTTCATAGAAGTGGAAATATCTATGAGGAGCTTGAAGGCTAACTCTTTTCTTACTGGTATATGCCTTCTCATGTATATTTTTCCTCTTCCAAGAGGAGCTTCCACGCTTAGGCTTTTAGTATCAATCCTTCTACCATAGAAGTGCTTTCCGGTCCAACCTTCTTCTTCTTGTGGCATGAGTTTGACCAGTTTTCTCTTTAAAGCGTCTATGTGTGGCAAAATATCAGAGAGCATTCTTTTGTAAACCATAAAGTCTTCCTTTCCAAGACCGTAAGCCTTCTCATACAGTCTGTCCTCTTCTGTTTTTTCCCTTTTGCTTCTTCCAAAGCCAGACTGAGAAGAGGAAGAAGACTGCTCTTCCCATCCCTTTATAATAAAGCTCAAAAAGCCTCTGTGTTCTATATCAACCTCAAGGGTTTTTGGCAAAAAGTGTCTTATAAACTCCACATCCCTCTCTATCAAGTTTATGTAAGACATCTGCTTTAGGTAGTCTCGCATCCAGTCTGGGACTGCCTTTAGACTTTTGAGTATTTCTTTTCTGTCCGCTTCTGATATATCAACCGCCCTTTTGTCCTTGTTTTGCACTATTATCTCTTGAAGATGTTCTGGTAGTTTCTTTAGAAGGTCTGTCATTATCCTGCCTCTGTGGGCATCAACTCTGGTCTTTCCTCTTGCCTCTTCCAAAAGCAGGTCAACATAGTTTATGTCTTGTGCCTTTTCTATATGACTCATGTATCTTCCAAAGAGGTCCTCCATAATTATGTCATAGGCATCCCTGCTTTTTGCATTTAGATACTCTTGGAGGAATTTCTGTGTATCTTTTTGATAGTTCCCTTCACCAAGCCAGTTTTCCAGAAGAGAAATAGCAAAAAGGTGGTGTGGATAGTAGGTTTCTAAGTTATTAAATATGTTTTTGTAATGCTTTTTTACAGTTTGCAAGCTATCTGGATGGCTTTTTATAAGCCTTTCGTCTGTTTTTATAGACTCCAAAACCGCATAAAGCACTAAAAAGGACGTAGGCGTAAAGCCAAATTTATAGAATTCCCTTTGACCAATCCTCCAAAGGTAGAGGTCAGTGCTAAAAAGATACTCTATCTCATGCCTTATGATATTTATGGCTTCCTCTTCTGGTTTGTTAGAGACTTCCTGAAGATAGAAGGCAATGCCAGAGGGTCGCTTTACTGGTTCTGGCACATCCTCTATTTCCCCCTTTGCCCACATTTCGGTGAGAGGTAGAAACTTAGGGTCATAGCCAGCTCCCCAACCCTCGTAGCTTGCCTGAACCTCTATGTCATACTCATCAGAAAGGAGCTTCTCTATTACCTTCCAACGCTCTTTCACTTTTCGCCTATTACCATTATGGCACCAGGTCTCTTTATGCGTGGTGCGACTATTTCCATAACTCTAAAGTGGTGCACCATGTTGGTAGATTCCACATAGGCAAGGCTAAAGTCAAGCCCAAGGACAAGGTCCATATTTTGTGGTCCTGTGGACAGGAGAATAGCCTTTCCTTCTGGGACTATAGGTGTGTGGTATACATCAGAAACCAGCTTTTTAATCTGCTCAATCTCAAGAAGTCCCGTGTTGTGATAGACCCTATTGAGCTTAAAGTAGTCCCTTGGGTTCAGTAGAAGATAGTATGGTCCATAAAATCCCTTCTCCGAGAGCTTTGATATACCCAGAGCTGCATCGTTAAAGGCGTTGCCAAGCACATCCCAATCGCTCATGGACATGCTCTGCCTTCCTTCCACGGTAAGAAAACCCTCTATTTCCATTTTTGGATTGCCGTGAATTATGAGGGTATCTTCCGCCACTGCAGTGGCAAAGGCTGCAGCAGATGCCTGAGAGGTATCAATTGGCAAGTTAAATTGTCTGAAGTATTCAATGTCTCTCCAAGTTATGGAGAAAGGCTTGAATATGGTGGGAAGGGTTATGTATTTTCTTCTTCCTGTTCTCACAGGCTCGCAGGCTTCGCTCTCTTCTCCTGGTTTCACCTCACATACTCCCGGTTCTACCCCAAGGTAAACATCGTAGGCTATTACCTGATGCCCGACACCTATAGGTCCTATAATTGGCATAAACCTTCTGCATACAAGGGTCTTTTTAGCCACATCAATAACCGCACTTTCTAATTGCTCCCATTCTTCAAAAGTAAGTGGTGATTGGTCTCTTCCTAAAAAGTCCATTTAACCACCTCCTAACTTAAATTATACGCCAATATTCTTCAAAGGCTATCCATGTTTTTGGGATTATTTCCTTTAGGTTGTCCCATCTTTTCATGTGTTTTTTCCTCTTTTCTGATGCCCTCCAGAGGGTGCTCCCAAAGACCTCTTGAGCTTCCTCTTCAAACTCTTCTGGAGAATCCTCACATAATGCTTTACCTGCCATATCCCCCGATATGACCGCGTTGGCTATTCCACCGCCAGTTATGGGATGACAAAAGCCACCCGCATCCCCCACAAGCAGAACCCTCTTTCTTACCAAAGGCAGTAGCCCATCCGCAGGTATCCATCCGCCCGTTCTTTTTATTACTTGCTTCTCTACTACACCCTCTGCAACAACCTCTTCTACGAACCTTTTGAGACTTTCCATCACATTAACTCCATAATCTGGGTCAACCCCCACTCCCACGTTGGCGAGCCTTCCCTTTGGAAAGACCCAGCCGTATCCTCCAGGTATGTAGTCTCTAAAGTATATAAGAAGGTCTTCAAGCTCCTTTGTCAGCTCCAATGTGCTTTGTGCAGTGGTGAGAAATGTCTGGGTTTTTTCACCAGTGAGCCTTGCCACCTTTGACCTTGGTCCGTCCGCACCCACTACAAAGTCCGCCTTTACTGGAAACTTTTCTCTCGTGTCAATCTCTTCAAGCCATGCAAAACCATCTTCAAAGCCCAAAAATTGTGTTCTAAGCATATATACCGCACCCTGCTCCTGTGCCAGCTTGGCTATCTGAGCGTCAAAGACCTCTCTGTTTAATACAAAGCCCTCCGACCACATACTTACCACCTCTCCCCAAGGTGTAAAATGAACCATATTCTTTACCCTCTGAGCTATAGCTTCTTCTGGAAAGAACTCCTTAAACTGATGGTATAGCTGAATAGGGACAAACTCCGCACATTGCACAGGCTTTCCTATACTTCTTTTTATGTCAACCACCAAAACCCTTTTACCAGCCTTTGCAAGCCTATAGGCACAAGAAGAGCCTGCTGGACCTCCTCCAACTATTAAAACATCAAACCTTATCATGCTCTTTATTGAAAAGACTTGAGGGTTTAAAGCCTATGCTATACCTTTCTTCCACATACATCTCTATGCCAGTCTTGGGGTTCTTTATAAACCTTCCGCTCAGCCTCCTTATCTTAAAAACGCCAAAGCCTCTGAGCTCAAGCCTACCCTTTTCAAGAACAAGGTTAACTATCTCTTCAAAAAAACTGTCCACAAAGAGCTTAGCGTCCGCCCTGTTTTTTATATTAAACTCCTTCCTAAGGCTTTCTATTAGGTCTGTTTTTTTCATCCTTTTCCTCCACATAGAAGGTTCTTACCCGTGAATTTTTACTGACCGCAACCGCCCTATCTTCTTTTCTGTAGTAAACTATCTCGTCCGCTTCAAGGAAATTCTGTCCTTCCTCCACTCTTGCTTTTCCTATAAGGGTTATAACCTCGTTCTGCATGTCGTAGACCATTTTGTTAGCAGAGGCTCTTCTGTTTCCCTCCGTATATCTTGCATTTCCCTCCGCTTCTATGAGCCTTGCCCTTCTGTTTTCGTCCAAGTTTATAACTACTCTGTTTGCAGTAAGCAGCATGTCCCCTCTTGTGATTCTCACATTTCCTGAATACACCACCTTATCCTTCTCATAGGTGAGATTGTCCGCTTCGCCTACTATGGGCTGTGCAAACATAAGCGTAGGTATTAAGAACAAAAGAATTACAACCTTTCTCATCTTATGTCCGTCCTCGCTCTATTAATTATAACTTTTAGAGGCTTTAGGGTTATCTCAAAGCCCTTACCCCTTATGAGATTTTCTCCCTGCAATATTTGGACGTTCCCTTCTCCCCATATTTTACCCTCATTTAGGTTTATGTATGCGCTTTGTGTCTTTGCGGTAATGTCTTCAGACTTAACCTCCACCCCTTCTGTGAGCATTCCTTCTCCTGTAGACCTGTCTATATAAGCCTGAACAGCCTTTATGTTAGCCTCCGTTGAAAAGAGCTCCGCCTCGTAGAGCTTAACGTCCTTGCCAACCACCTCAAGGCTCTTACCCCTTATAGTCCACTCAATACCAGTCCTACTATAGGCTTTTATTGTTACGCCCTCAAGGAGGTTTACCATCTCTTCTTGTCCACTATCTGTTGCAAAGCTGTCTATATACATCCTAACAGTGAAAGCAAGAAATATTATCAGTAAACTAAAGACTAAACTCCTAAGCATAGTATTGGCTTATTACCTCTTCCCACTGTCCTCTTAGCTTTAAGATAAACTCTATGGCATCCCTTACTGCTCCATGCCCACCCCTTGATTTCGTTATATACAGAGCATGTTTTTTTATCTCTTCTGGTGCATCCAAAACCGCCATAGGAAAGCCCACCCTTCTCAGAATTGGAAGGTCCACATAGTCATCACCAAGAAAGGCAATCTCTTCCAAGCTAAGAGAAAGCCTATTTATTATATCCTCAAGCACTGGGAGTTTCTGGTTATAGCCTAAATGCACCTCATCCACTTTTAGTTCCTTTAGCCTGTTTATAAGTGCCTCGCTGTTTCTTCCAGATATTACACCTATCCTTATGCCAGCCCTTTGAGCCAGCTTTATGCCAAGTCCGTCCCTAACATTGAAGACCTTTATCTCCTCACCCCTTGAGGTGTAGTAGAGCCTTCCGTCTGTGAGAACACCGTCCACGTCAAGTAAAAGCAGTTTTATCTTTAAAGCTCTATCCCTTAATTCCATCCTATGCTTGAACGTAGCTCTCTTTCAACTTCTTTATCCTCCAAAGGGCTTTGCTATCTTCAGGTGTGATAAGGCTGTAGGCTTTTCCATAAGTGCCTATCCTTCCAGTCCTACCTATGCGGTGTATGTATACCTCTGGGTCTTCTGGGATATGGTAGTTTATCACAAGGCTCACACCCTTTATGTCAAGCCCTCTTGAGGCTACATCTGTAGCCACTACTATCTTAACCTTGCCATCTCTGAAAAGCCTTAGAGCGTTTTCTCTCTGCCTTTGTGTCATATCTCCATGAAGGGAGACCACATTAAAGCCCTTTCTTTTCAGCTCTTGCGTTATATCCTTTGCATCCTTTTTTGTCTTTACAAAGACTATAACCTTTTCAAGGACATGTTCCCTCAGTATCTTCTCAAGCTCAGACATCTTTTGTCCAGAGGAACTCAGCTTTATGAGCCTTTCCTCTATCTTTGGCTTTAGTTCTTCTGTTATAACCTTAACAAACTTGTAGTCCTTTTTTAGGTGTTTCTTGGCAAGCTCTTCTACCTCTCTTGGTATGGTAGCAGAAAAGAGAAAGGTCTGTCTTTCCTTTGGAAGCTGAGTTATTATCCACTCAATGTCTTCTATAAAGCCCATATCAAGCATTCTATCCGCCTCATCTAAGACGAAGTATTTTAGGCTCTCAAAGTTAAAAAGACCCCTCATGCTAAGGTCCTTTATCCTCCCTGGCGTCCCTACTATGATGTTTGGTGTTATCTTCCATAGAAGCTCAAGGTCCTTCTGGACTGGTGTCCCACCGTAGAAGCTAAAGACCTTTAGCCCTTTATACTTTGAAAGCTGGTATAACTGCTCTTTTACCTGAATAGCAAGCTCTCTTGTAGGTGTCATTATAAGGGCGGTTGTCCCTTCTTCCTTTTCGCTTCCTTCAATGATAGGTATACCAAAGGCGGCGGTTTTTCCTGTTCCTGTTGCAGCCTGACCCATTATGTCGTAGCCCTTAAGGGCTAAGGGTATGGCTTCCTTCTGAATTGGAGTGGGTTTTTCAAAACCCAAGTCCTTGAGTGCCTTACGCAAGGGAATACTAAGCTGTGAGAAATCAAAGTTCATTTCTTCCTCCTTTTTACTTTAATTATAAGCGAGCCACAGAAAATTACCAGCATAAGAAAATTCTTATTTTGAAATGTTAGAAGATATTCTTTGAAAATTTGAATGGATATTTATTCCTTTTAGCCCTACATTTTATCGTGAGGTTATCAAAGGAGGTGTAAAAATGGAGCTAACAAGGCGAAGTTTTCTAAAAGTTGCGGGCGTTTCTGCAGGTGCTACCCTCACTGGTGGGCTTGGTTTTGACCTAAAGCCTGCCATGGCGAGGGTTAGAGACCTTAAAATTTCCAACGCAAAGGCTGTGAAAAGCATATGTCCCTATTGCTCTGTTTCTTGTGGTGTAATAATCTACAGCCTTACCGATGGTTCTATGAACGTAAAGCCAAGGGTCATACATGTGGAGGGCAATCCAGATGACCCTGTCAATAGAGGAACCCTTTGTCCAAAGGGTGCAACCCTTAAAGACTTTATAAACGCACCTAAAAGGCTCAAAAAACCTATGTATAGACCCGCTGGTGCAAAGGAATGGCAGGAAATAAGCTGGGAAGAGGCTCTTGATAAGATTGCAAGGTTGATAAAGGATACGAGGGATAGGACTTTTATAGAACAGGATGAGCAAGGTAGAACTGTTAACAGATGTGAAAGCATAGCTTGGGTTGAGGGTAGCACCATAGCCAACGAAGAGGGCTATCTGTGGGTAAAGATGGGGGTTGCCCTCGGACTTGTTGCACGAGAGACCCAGGCGCGAATATGACACGCACCAACGGTGGCCAGTTTGGCCCCAAGATATGGAAGAGGTGCGATGACCAATGGATGGAATGACATAAAGAACGCAGACCTAATACTCGTTATGGGAGGAAACCCTGCGGAGAACCATCCCTGCGGTTTTAAGTGGGCGATAAAAGCCCGTCAAGAAAGGGGAGCTAAGATAATCTGTGTAGACCCAAGGTTCAACAGAACCGCTGCTGTCTCTGATATCTTCCTGCAGATAAGAGCTGGCTCAGATATAGCCTTTATGGGTGGTCTTATAAACTATGTGCTTCAGAACGGGAAATACAACGAGGAGTATATAAAGCACTTTACAAACGCTGCATATATCGTAAAGGATACTTACAGCTTTGACCCACAAACAGGTCTATTCTCTGGCTACGACCCAGAAAAGAGAAAATACGACCAGTCCCTCTGGGGATACGAACTTGACGAGAAGGGTATGGCAAAGAAGGACATGACACTTCAACATCCAAGATGTGTATTCCAGCTTATGAAGGAGTTCTACTCAAGGTATACGCCAGAAGTAGTGGAAAAGCTGACAGGCATTCCAAAAGATAAGTTCCTTGAGGTGGCAAAACTCATATCGGAAACATCCGCTCCAGATAAGGCTATGACACACCTCTATGCTCTTGGATGGACACATCATTCCACAGGAACACAGCTCATAGGCTCTATGGCTATACTTCAACTGCTACTCGGAAATATAGGAGTGCCGGGTGGTGCAATAAATGCACTTAGAGGTCATGCAAACGTTCAAGGCATGACTGACCTTGCAGGAGAAGGAAGGTTTTTGCCGGGCTACCTTAGACCCCCGAGGGCAGACCAGCAATCTCTCAAAGACCATATACAGGCAAACACTCCTAAGGCTATAGACACTTCTATGAACTTTTGGTCTAACTACGGCAAATTTTATGTAAGCCTTCTTAAAGCATGGTTCGGGAATGCTGCAACTCCAGAGAACGAATTTGCCTACCACTATCTTCCTAAGTTGGAAAAGGTTATATCTATGGACGAGATACTGGACAGGATGTATAGGGGTAAGATGGAAGGCTTTGTTTCCGTGGGTATGAACATACTTGCAAGCAATCCAAACGTCAAGAAGATAGCGGAAGGACTTGGAAAGCTAAAGTGGATGGTGGTTATTGATGTCTTTGAAACGGAGATGGCGGGCTTTTGGAAGTATGTGGATGACCCATCAAAGATACAAACTGAAGTATTTCTGCTGCCTTCTACACTCTTTGCGGAGAAGGAAGGTTCATTCACAAACAGTGGAAGGGTTATAAAGTGGAAGTATAAAGCGGTAGACCCACCAGGCGAGGCAAAGGATGAGCTGTGGATAGCGGGTCAGTTGTGGATGAGGCTCAAAAACCTTTACAAGAAGGAGGGTGGTAAGTTCCCAGACCCCATACTCAACCTTACATGGAACTTCCAAAACCCCTACTATCCAACTGCTGAAGAGGTCCTGAGAGAAATGAACGGCTACGCCCTTGCGGACCTTACAGATGACAAGGGTAATGTGGTGGTTAAAAAGGGTGAAAGGCTACCCGGTTTTGGTGTGCTAAGGGATGATGGGACAACAGCCTGTGGCATGTGGCTATACTCTGGTGTTTTCCCTCAATCGGGCAACAGGGCGAAGTCTACAGACCTCTCCGACCCATCAGGTTTGGGAGTCTATCCGGGCTACGGCTATAGCTGGCCAGCCAACAGAAGGATACTCTACAACAGGGCGTCCGCAGACCCAAGCGGTAAGCCTTGGAGCGAAAAGAAGAAATATCTATGGTGGAACGAGGCAGAAGGCAGATGGGTTGGCTACGACGTGCCAGATATAAGGCCAGACTTAACACCTGATTATGGACCCTTCATAATGCTTCCAGAAGGAAGAGGTAGGCTATTCTGTGCACCTCTTGTGGATGGACCCTTCCCAGAACACTACGAACCCTTTGAGTCTCCCGTAGAGAACATCCTACATCCAAAGACACCTCACAACCCAGTGGTTAAGATATACAAGTCAGACCTTGACCTGCTTGGAAAACCAGATGAATTTCCATATGTGGCGACCACCTATAGGGTAGTTGAACATTTCCACTATTGGACAAAACATATCTATGGCACATCTGTGCTTGTGCCCAACATGTTTATTGAGATACCAGAGGAGCTTGCAAAGGAGTTGGGTGTAAAAGAGGGTGACAAGGTAAGGGTTGTTACCGCAAGAGGTTCTGCGGAGGGTTATGTCCTTCCCACTAAGAGGATAAAGCCTCTCACGATAAATGGTAAAAAGGTATATACGGTAGGTATCCCTATACACTGGGGTAATGAGGGTGTAGTTAAAGGTGCCCTCGCCAACATGATAACACCCTTTGTGTGGGACCCTAACTCTCAAACTCCAGAGTTCAAGGGTTTCCTTTGCAGGGTTGAAAAGGTAAAAGCATAAGGAGGTGAAAAGATGGCTACAGTAACCACAGAAGGAACGGTAGGATTGGGGTTGAGGCGGGTCTCCGCCTCCAAATCCCCTGACCAAAGTATAAAGCAAGCAGACCAGCTTGCAATACTTGTAGATATATCCAGCTGTATAGGTTGCAAAGCCTGTGAAGCAGGGTGCTCTCAGTGGCATGACCTAAAGCCACCTCTCAACGTGGGACAGCAGGCATTCTTTGGTTATCAGTCTGGTCCTGGTCTTGCTCCTAACCTCTTTATGTATATGCGTTTTCAAGAGGAGGAAACTCCAAATGGGCTTGTTTGGGCGATAACCAAGTATCAGTGCATGCACTGTGCGGACCCCGGCTGTCTTAAGGCGTGCCCATCTCCCGGTGCTATAGTTCAGTATGCAAACGGCGTTGTGGACTTTGACCACTCTAAGTGTATAGGTTGTAAGTTCTGTCTATCTGGCTGTCCCTTTGATGTGCCAAGGTACGACGCAAACAACAAACCATGGAAGTGTAACTTCTGCATAGATAGGGTTTCCGCTGGTCTTGAGCCCATGTGTGTAAAAACCTGTCCCACAAACGCCTTGCACTTTGGAACAAAGGAAGAGATGCTTATAAGGGCTAACAAGCTCCTTGAAGGTCTTAAGAAGAGAGGTTTTGAAAAGGCATCCATATACGACCCACCAGGTGTAGGTGGAACTGGATACATCTACCTTCTGCCTCACGGGGATAAACCCGAAATGTATGGGCTTCCAAAAGAGGCAAGCATATCACCTTTGATAAGCCTTTGGAAGGGTCCATTAAAACTTATAGGCTCAGTAGTGCTTTGGGGAACGCTCCTTGGTGCTTTCTTACAGCTTATACTCTTTGGACCCATAAGGGTAGGCAAGAAGCATAAGAAGGAGGAATGATCATGGAAGAAGTTAAGAACCTTGAAGAGATTGAGGTGGAAAGGTTTTCAGCCTTTGACAGGTTTGTGCACTGGCTTACAGCCATACCTTTTGTATATCTTTTCCTCTCAGGGCTTGGCATGTATTCTCCAAAGTTTGCCTGGCTACTTCCTCTTCTTGGAGGAAAAGAGTTCTCCGCATGGCTTCACAAGTGGGCGGGTGTAGTGTTTGCTGTTGGTGTTTTCCTTATGTTTCTAAGATGGGCAAAGGACTTTGTTCTTGACAGCGATGACATTAGGTGGCTTTCCAATGTAAAGCATTACATAAAGGGAGAAGAAGAAAAACTTCCTGAGGTAGGCAAGTATAACGCAGGTCAGAAGATCTTCGGCTGGATGGTCTTCTTAGGTGGTGCTCTGTTTCTTATAACGGGCATAGTTATGTGGTTTCCCGAGAGCTTTTCTGCAAAAATAGTAAGGCTTTCCATACTCCTTCATAGTCTTGCCTTTATACTGGTGGGTGCAGGCTTTATAGTGCATGTTTACATGGGCACTGTGGGTGTTCCCGGTTCACTTTCTGGCATCATAACAGGCAAGGTTTCCGCACTCTGGGCTATGCACCATCATCCAAAGTGGTTCAGACAAATTATGAGGAGGCAATAATATGAAAGGGCTTTTGCTGGCAGGACTGGGAGGCTTATGCCTCCTGTCTTTTTAAAAATAGCTTGTGAGGTTATAAAATGAACATATTTAAACTGAGAGAGAAAGAATACGCCCTTGAGAGGTTAAGGGTTTTAAAATCAAAATATCCAGAGGCTTCTGAACTTCTTGATTTTTACTCACATATTCTTGAATACCAGAGAGAGGTATACGAAGCTCTTGAAGGCAAAGAACCCAACTGGCGAAAGGGTATGAAATGGTTTTACAAACTACTTGAATTATGCAGAGAAAAGGGAACAATTCAAATCTCTGAAAGGGCAAGGGAATTAAGGCAGATGGAGAGGGATAGAGTGGGTGGTATGATAGATAGGTTTCTAAAGGAGAAGAAGGCAGAGGACGTAGACAGGTTTTTATTTCTTACCTTCCTTGGTCCCTTTTACGAGCGTATGGCGGAGAGTATGGATATTGATAAGGAGAACTGGTTTAAGACAAAATGTCCCGTCTGTGGCTTTAGACCTCACATATCCTACATAGCGGACAAGGAAGATGTGGAAGGTGGTAGGTTTCTCCTTTGCGTTTTATGTGGAACTGATTGGCTATACAACAGAAACAGGTGTGTAAACTGTGGAAACGAAGAAGATAATTCTATCGATTACTACTACAACGAGGAAAACAGAGCTGTTCAGATACAGTATTGTCATAAGTGCGGTCATTACATTAAAATTGTGGATATGCGACTTGATGGTCTTGCGGTGCCAGTGGTGGATGATATAGCCACACTTGTCCTTGACCTATGGGCGAAGGAAAGAGGTTTTATAAGGTTTGAGAGGAATATCTTTGGTTTATGATAAGCAGGAGAATTCTCCTTAGTTTTCTGCTTTCTATACCTATCTTAGGCAAGGTAAGGGTTATGGATATTGAGGTTCAAGGTTGCATCATAAAGGCGGACAGGCTATACAGGGTAGATGAAGATAGAATGCTTTTCCAATGGGTAAAGGATGAAGGCTCAGGGGTTTACTCTGTGGGTTTCATGCAGGTGCTTTCCTCTCTCATTTATCCACTTTATGCCATAAGGATAAAGCCTGTTAATACGGTGGTGGAGTTTGATTCAAACCTTGCGGTAGTTGAGTTTGGAAAAAGGGTCTCCACCTTTCCAAGCCCCCTAAGTGGAAGGATAGTAGAGTCTAACAAGATGTTAGAGAGGGAGCCTTCCCTCATAGTAAGTAGACCTTACGAGAGCTGGGTTGTTAAAATAAAGTCTGACCGTCCAGAGGAGCTGAAGAGATTAAAAAGAGCGGAAGAGATAGTGGATATAGTAAGAGGTGTAATTGTTAGGGAAAAGATAGAATGTCTGCCAAAGAAGTAGGGAGAGTTTGGCATGCTGGTGCGGTCCCGGGACTTCAAATCCCGTGAGGGGTCCTGTTAGGGGTCCCTGGAGGGTTCGATTCCCTCACTCTCCCGGTTTATAATACTGATATGAGGGTGGTGGACTATATAAAGGAAGGGCTAAAAAACTTTGTGGAGGAAGTGCCAGAAGGATATAGAGAGATTGGAAAGTGTAGCCTAGGCTGTCATTCTGTTAGGTTTTTCATAAAGGGTAGCCCAGAAAGGGTAGAGGACATAAAGTTCAAAGCAACCAACAGGTGTAAAAAGCTCCTTGCAGTGGCGGACTTCGTCGCACAGAGGATAAGGGAAAAGGGCAAGGTGGATGTAGATGATTATGAGGTGCTATCTTACTTTTCAGAAGAGAAGGAAAAGGACAAGCTCAAAGATAGGCTCAACATGGTAAAGACCGCACTGGGGCTTTGAGGGGAATATAATTTAACCCTATGGAAATGGTAAAGTTAAAAGTCAATGGCAAAGAGATACAGGTGGAAAAAGGCACTACCCTTGGAGAGATCTTTAAAGCCCTTGGCATAGAGGATGCCATAGGTGGAAAGTCTGGCTCAAAGTTAATAGACCTTCTTACTCCCATAAGAGAGAATATGGAAATAGTTCCTATCCATAGACAAGACCCAGAGAGCCTTGAGATAATGAGGCATACCCTTTCTCATATAATGGCACAGGCTCTAAAAGAGCTATATGGCTATGAGAAGGTTCATCTTGGTGTGGGTCCTACCACGGAGGAGGGCTTTTACTACGATGTGGAGGTGGAAGGACATACCATAAGCTCAGAAGACCTTCCAAAGATAGAAGAGAAGATGAGAGAGATAATCTCAAGAAACTACCCCCTCTTTAGGAAGGAGCTTTCAAGGGAAGAAGCCATAAAGCTCTTTTCCGATATGAAAGAAAACTACAAGCTGGACATAATAGCAAGGATAGACCCACAAGATACCATATCCATCTACGGTCAGGATGGTTTTACAGACCTCTGTAGAGGTCCACATGTGCCTTCCACAGGTATGGTGGGAGAGTTTAAGCTAACCCATGTGGCGGGTGCTTACTGGATGGGAGACTCTTCAAAGCCTATGCTCCAAAGGATATACGGTATAGCCTTCTGGGATAGAAAGGAGCTTGAAGAAAGGCTAAGGTTTTACGAAGAGGCAAAAAGGAGAGACCACAGAAAACTCGGTAGAGAGCTTGAGCTATTCCTTATAGAGGACGAGGTGGGTGCAGGACTTGTTATATGGCTTCCCAAGGGTGCAATCTTGAGAAAGACTCTTGAGGACTACTGGAAGGAAGAGCATATAAAGAGAGGATATCAACTCGTATACACTCCACATGTGGGAAATGCAAAGCTCTGGCAGACAAGCGGGCATTTGGACTACTACAGACCTAACATGTTCTCTCCTATGGAGATAGAGCAGGAAGAGTATTTTGTAAAGCCTATGAACTGCCCTTTTCATATAGCGGTCTACAAAAGCAAAGTGCGCAGCTACAAAGAACTGCCTCTTAAACTGGCAGAGCTTGGCACAGTCTAC
This sequence comes from Hydrogenobacter sp. T-2, assembly GCF_033971325.1. Taxonomy (NCBI): domain Bacteria; kingdom Pseudomonadati; phylum Aquificota; class Aquificia; order Aquificales; family Aquificaceae; genus Pampinifervens; species Pampinifervens diazotrophicum. Next base: position 1,407,624 of record NZ_CP117180.1, on the reverse strand, counting down.
AGATACGAAATGTCAGGCGTCCTTCATGGGCTTATGAGGGTTAGAGGTTTTACGCAGGATGATGCTCACATAATATGCACTCCAGAGCAGGTGGAGGAAGTAATACAGGAAACCCTTGAGTTTGCGGTTGAGATGCTAAGGTCTTTTGGTTTTGAAGACTTTAAAGTCTATATATCCACAAAACCTTCAGATGCCATAGGCTCTCAGGAGCAATGGGAGCTTGCGGAGGGAGCTCTCAAAAAGGCTGTGGAGAAGATAGGACTACCCTACGAGATAGACGAAGGTGGCGGTGCTTTTTATGGACCAAAGATAGACGTGAAAATAAAGGATGCCATAGGCAGGCTTTGGCAATGCTCCACCATACAGTTTGACTTCAACCTTCCAGAGCGTTTTGACATGGAGTATGTGGGTCCAGATAACAAAAGGCACAGACCATATATGGTCCACAGGGCAATATTTGGTTCAATAGAGAGGTTTGTGGGCGTTTTACTTGAGCATTACGCGGGACTTTTGCCACTTTGGCTTTCTCCTGTGCAGGTAAAGGTCATACCCATATCTCCAGAAAAGCATGGAGACTATGCAAGAGAAGTGGAAGCATATTTGAAGAATAAGGGCATAAGGGTAGAGCTTGACCTAAGAGATGAAAGGCTAAACGCACGCATAAGGGATGCGGAGCTTCAGAAAATTCCCTACGTGGTGGTGGTAGGAGATAAGGAGGTAGAGAGCAGAAGTCTTTCTGTGCGAAGTAAGAAGGAAGGCAATCTCGGCTCTATGACGCTGGAGCAATTTCTGAACATGTTGACTGAAAAAATAAGGAACAAGGAATAATGTTTGGAAGAGTTGCAGTCCATATATGGGAAGAGGACTACGAGTATCTTAGATATGTAAAGAGTTTGCTTTCCAGGCTTAACATAAAGCCTAACTTCCTTTTTGTAGAGGAGGAAAACCTTCTTGGAGACCTTGTGAACTTCTTTTCAAAGCCTTCCGAAGAAAGGGAAAAAGCCATAAGAAAACACATAGAGGAGCTATTTGAAGACTACGAGTTTTACACTCTACCAAGCTCTAATAATGCCACCCTTGAGCACCTTCAGGAAAACTATGACCTGATATTCGTAAAATACAAGAAACAGCTATTTCGCAAGTCTGTGCCAGAATGGATAATATCTGGAACTGATGGTTTGGGGTTGTGGGTTTATAAAGATGGAGCTAATACAAGCGTAAGGAAAGTGTGCCTTCCAATAGACTTTTCCGATAGGTCTATAAGGCAAGTAGAATTTGCCCTTAAGTTAAGGGAGTTTATACCCTTTGATTTTGACTTGGTCTATTCTATCAACATAAGCAGGTTAAAGGATAAGCTGGTTATTAGCGATTACGAAAAGCGTCTTGAGGATAAGAAAGAAGAGGCAAGGCATATGTTTACAGACATGTTTGGCGAAAGGGACATGAACCTGATATTTCTGGAGGGAGACCCATACAGGGAGATGGTTAAGTTTATAAACTCATCTCGGTATGACTTGGTAGTTGTGGGAAGAAGAGGCAAGGGTATGAGAGAAAGAATAGGCAGTGTTTCCCTTCATCTTATAAGGAGTTTGAAATGTCCAGTGCTTGTCCTGTAAGCAGGTTTTCAAAAATTTTCCTTGCTCCTTTTTGTCCCTCTGTTAAGAGGGCTTTTAGAAGTCTCTTTCGCATAGAAGCCTACGGGCTTGAGAATATTCCAAAGGAGCCTTGCATAGTGGTAAGCAATCACAGAAGCCACCTTGACCCTCCAGTGCTAAACAGCGTTTTTCCAGAGCCTTTGAGATTTCTTGCTAAGGAAGAGCTTTTTAAAGTGCCTATCCTTGGAAAACTGCTCCCCCATATGGGTGCATTACCAGTCAAGAGAGGCTCTGGAGACTTGGAGGTGCTTGAGCTTGCCTTAGAGCTTATGCACTTTGGATGTAAAGTTGGCATATTTCCTGAGGGAACAAGGGCAGACCCAGGGGAGTTTCTAAGACCCAAGCTCGGCGTAGGCTTACTGGCAATAAAAAGCCAAAGACCAGTGCTCCCTGTATACATAGAAGGGACAGACAAGGTTTTTCCAAGAGGTGCCAAGTTTCCAAAGCCAGGACATCCCATAAGGGTTTTTATTGGCAAGAGCAAGGTCTATTATGATGAGGACAATCTTAAAGGCTACAGAAGGGTAGCGGAAGATATAATGGAAAGCATAAAGGAGCTCGCCCGTGCCAAAGATAGTGAGCATAGTAGGATACCATAACTCGGGAAAAACCACGCTTATAGAAGCACTCATACCCCAGCTTAAGGCAAAGGGTTTAAAGGTTGGATACCTCAAGCATGACCCAAAAGCTCATGGCATAACCGATAAGGAAGGAAGCGACACAAACAGGGTTTTCAAAGTGGCGGACAAAGTAGGGCTTTTGTCTCCAGATAGACTAACTCTATGGGAAAGGAGAGAAGATAACCCTTTAAAGGTGGTAGAAGAATACTTCTCAAACTTTGATGTGGTTCTTTTGGAAGGATGGAAGTCTTTAAAGGGTGTAAAAAAGGTTGTGCTTGGAGAGCTTGATGTTGAAGGTTTGAGGGTGGAAGGTCTAAAGGACTTGCAAAAGGTTATAGATTATATATTGGAGGATTAATATGAGTTTGCTTTTCCTTTTGCTTTTGCTGGTAGCTTCTATTACTCACGCTGATGCCTTCACACAAGAAGACCGTGAAATGCTAAGAAGCACCTACATAAGGATGGAAAAACTTGAGACTAAAGTGGAAGTGGGTTTTCAACAAATTGAAAAAAGGTTTGAGCAGATAGACAAGAGGATAGAGCAGGTAGATAAGAGAATTGATATGGTTATAACCTTTATGGCTATACTTGCGGGCACTTTTGCCACTATAACTGCGGTAACTATAGGCTTTGCCATATGGGATAGAAGGACTATGATAAGACCCTTTGAAGATAAGGACAAAGAACTTGCGGAGCTTATGAAGAAGTATAACATGTTATAAAAAGGAGGAGATACATGGTCTGTATAACCCATCTTGAGCTATGTCCCTATTGCAAAAGGATAGCACTTAGGGTCTGTGAATATGAGGAGCCCTATCCAAGAGTGGAGGCGGAATGCCAATGCTGTGGCTACAAGGCTTACGATGTGCCTATGAAGCTGACACAGGAAGACTTTAGAAGCATATTGGACAAGCTGGGAAGAAAGCTCATAGGAGAGGTTTGCATAGATGACCGATGCGGTTCTACCAAGGTGATAAGGCTTATAAAGGAAGGTAGTTATGCGGAATACCGTTGCCTTGAGTGTGGCTCGGAGTGGAACAGCGATGAGGTGCAAAAAGCTATAGATAGGGTAAAAAAGGTGCAAAGTAGCTTAAAAAACGGAAACAGGCTTATGGAGCTTCTTAAGGCTGGAGAAGGTGAATGCCCTCTCTGCGGATGGGACATAGGTCATATGCATGTGGGATATGCGGTCTCCATTGAGTGCTTTGTCTGTGGCTATCATACAGATACAAGGGAGGTCCTACCTCAAGTAGACCCCTCAAGCCTTGAGTGTCCTGAGTATGAAAGGTCGGAGGAAACAGGTTGAGAGTCCCCCATCAGGAGTTTATAAGGTATGAAAACTGGAAGGAGCGGTTTCTAAAAGACTACGAGCTTATAAGCTCAAGGGATGTGGACAAATTGGCACAAGAAATTTCCAGCCTGTATCCTCAAAGGGAAGAAAGACTTCTAAAGGCTCTCATCTCCATGTATGTGGGAGGCTACGAAAAGAGGGTGGAAGACCCAGAGGTGCGTTATTGGACCAACTGGGCGGGAATAAAGACCTACAAGACCTTCAATGGCTTTCCACAACTTTCAGATATAGAGCTTGCCTTTGTCTTCTATGCCATGGGTAAGGTCTTTGTCCCTCTCCTTTTACACGAAAGAGGTGTAAAGTCTGAAAGCTTTAAAAGCCTAAGCCCAGAAGACCAAGAGAAGGCGGTAAAAGAGGAGTTAGAGGTCATATGGGAAAACCACCTTATAAGAGTTCTTCAGATACTACCCTTTCTTGGACTCAGTTCCACAAGCATATAAAAGCCATCCTTGCTGGGAAGAGCCTTGACACTCCAACCGTGAAGCTCTGCTATGTGCCTTACTATAGCAAGACCAAGACCCATACCCTGTGGGTTTTCAGAATGGTATGGCATAAAAATAAGCTCTTCTTTTCCTTCCTCTATACCCACCCCATCGTCTTTGTAGATTATCATGTTCTCTTTTAACTCAACCCACACCCTCTTTGCACCCCACTCAAGGCTGTTATTAAAAAGATTGAAGAACATGTCCCTTAATAGCCTCTCGTCACCTGCCACCTTCAAAGAGCCATATACCTCTATGGAAAGACCCTCATAGAGCCTTGAGACCTGCCTGAGCAAATCTCCCAAGTCCACATCCTTAAATTGAGGCTCTGTATCCACAGAAAGGCTTCTAAACTGGTCAATGGTCTTTTTGACCCTTTGAATCTCTTGGAGCATAAGCTCAGCCATCTGTGCCACACGCTCCATATCACACTGACCCCTTTGCAGAGACCTTATAAGTCTTTCAAGGTTTAGACTTATGGGAGTGAGAGGGTTTTTTATCTCATGGGCTATCCTCTTTACCGCCATCTGCCAAGTCTTAAAGCGTTCCGCAAGAATAACCGCCTCAAGGTCTTCGTAAACCACGACCTTTCCAAGCTCAAGCTCAATAAAGCTTTGTCTTACGTTGCTTTTCTTTGCAAGCTCCTCGTAGGTTTTGTTATAAAACCTTTCCCCATCCTTTGATATAAACACTATACCCACCGGTAGAGCATCAAAGAGGGTCAAAAGAATTTCCTTTTCCCTGTTTAGCCTTTGGTATAACGCCTTTAACTCCTCTTTCATCCTCAGAAAACTGCTTGCAAGCTCTTGCACCTCGTCTCCCGTTTGAGGCACTTCCACATGAACTTCAAAGTTCCCCTTTGCTAACTCTCCAGCCTTTTGTGAAAGCCTTTCAAGAGGTAGGCTAATGTATCTTGCAACGAGATTGCCAAACCATACCGCAGAAAGAAAGGAAACGAAACCCGCAAGCACTATAAAGTATATGTATATGCCACCTATTATGTCCCTTGCCTTTACCATATTCCTTAACTCACCTGCGGTCTGGTATATGTAATTGACTAAGGAGTTAACTTCTGAGCCTCTTCTTATAACTACACTGTAGCCATCAATACACAACACAGCCATTTCTTCCTCAAGGCTTTCCTTGCAGTTTGGATTTTTGATAACCCTAACACCCTCCAAAGCTTCAAACACCTGAAGCTCCACACCCTTTTCCTTTAAAAGTTCTGCAATTTTCCTATAGTCCTCTATTTTTTTCTTCTCCCCTTCCTCTATAAGAAGTTTTAAATCTTCTGACCTTCTTGCCACCTCCTTTAACTGTCCGCTCACAAAGGACTTGGTGGATTGCAAAAGTATTATGGCGGTTGCTATGTTAAGGAATATAAGAGGCGCTATAATGTAGAGCAAAAGGCTTGTGGAGAGCTTACGCCTTAATGGACCACTCCTGCCAGTAAGGTAGGTTTTTATAAACTTTCTAAAAAATATAACAAAGACCACAAAGAGGATAAGCAGGTCAAGATTTATAACCAAGAGGACAAGTGGATAGCTTATACCCCATATTTGCCTAAGGTTGTCTAAAAAGGCTATGTTTATGAGGACAAAGACAGAGAGAAAAAGGAAAAAGGCAAGGTAAAGCTTCAATGCATTTCCTTCTCCTTAATGTGCTGGTGTTTTACCATTTCTCCCTCAGACCAGTATATGGTCATCTCCGCTATGTTTTCTGCGTGGTCCGCCATCCTTTCAAAGTGCCTTGCTATAAAGGAAAGGTGCATAGACCTCTTTATGTTTCTTGGGTCTTCAAGCATGTAGGTGATAAGTTCTCTTTGCACTTGATGGTATAGCTCATCTACCATATCGTCCCTTTCTATGACCTTTTTGGCAAGGCTTATATCCCTTTGGAAAAAGGAAAGCACCGCATCCTCTATCATGCTTTTCACATTTGCAGCCATAAGGGTTAGATTTACATAGGGTTTTAATGGTGGCTCTTGTGCCAAAAGTATAGACCTTTCCGCTATGTTTTCCGCCTCGTCCCCAATCCTTTCAAGGTCAGAGACTACCTTATAAATACCCATTATAAGCCTCAGGTCTACCGCCTCTGGCTGATATAGGGCTATCATCCTTATACACCTTCTCTCTATCTCCACCTCCATCTGGTCAATCTGGTCATCTCCCTTTATGACCTCTTCCGCAAGCTCCACGCTTTGCTTGTTTAAAGACTCTATTGCCTTGTCCACAGCCTCCTTGACAAGACCTGCCATCTTTAAAACAAGGTTCTTCGTCTCCTCAAGCTCCTGAAAAAGTTTCATCATGACCCTCCATTAATTATAGTATTTTAGTGACCTTTTGTTAAGATTTTGTTAAAGGCTTTCCTTGTCTATTCTCATCTCCACAAGTTTACCCTCAAGTTTAAGGGTAAGTATGACCTCTCTGTGGTTTTCCCTTTTGCTTACAAGAGTTGCCTGAGCATCCGCCAATATCCTTTGAGGCTCACCCTCTTCCACTATCTTTCCTTTGTGTATTCTTATTACCCTGTCCGCAAGTCTTAGGGCTTCTTCCTTGTCATGGCTAACCATTAAAGCGGGTATTGAGGCATTTTTTTGGAAGTTCCTTAGCTCTTTTTGAAGTTCAAGCCTTAGGTCTGGGTCAAGGGCAGAAAGAGGTTCATCAAGCAGTAAAACCTTTGGCTCTTTTGCAAGGGCTCTCAAAAGGGCTACCCTTTGTTTTTGCCCTCCCGAGAGTTTGTCAGGTTTTTTGTCCTTTAGACCCTCCAAGCCAGCCATCCTGAGAAGTTCTATGGCTCTGTCTTTGTCCTTTTTTCTCATTCCATACATAACATTTTCAAGCACCGTCATGTTGGGAAAAAGGGCATAGTCCTGAAAGACAAAACCCACGTTCCTCCTTTGAGGTGGCAGGTTTATCCTTCTCTTTGAGTCAAACCAAACCTCTCCATCTACTTCTATATAACCCTCTTCTGGTGTTTCAAGCCCTGCTATACATCTCAAAAGGGTTGTCTTTCCACTACCAGACTGTCCAAGAATAACGAGAAATTCCGTGCCTTTTACTTCAAGCTCTACGTCAAGCCAAAAATCTCCATCAAAGCCATGCAGGAGCTTTTTTACCCTTGCTCTTATCACAGGCTCCACCTCCTGTTAATGGCATAGAGCATGGCAAGGCTTATAAAGGAAGCTACGAAAAGAAGACCTGCATAAACGTGTGCGGTCTTGTAGTCTATGGCTTCCACCGCATCGTATATGGCTATGGATACCACACGGGTTTGTCCCTCTATGTTTCCACCTACCATCAAAACCACGCCAAACTCTCCTATGGTGTGGGCAAAGGATAACACTATGCCAGTAAGCACAGAAGCCTTCATGTTGGGAAGTATCACTCTAAAGAGGGTTTCAATCTTTGACTTTCCAAGAGTCCAGCTGGCTTCTATGATATTTCTTGGCACGCTTCTAAAACCAGAGGTAAGTGGATGCACCATCATAGGCAGGCTATATATGACCGAGGCTATAACTATACCCTCAAAGTGGAATACAAGCTGGTAGTCAAACAGCCTATACCATACAGAGCCTATAATGCCGTTTTTACTCAAAAGCAGAAGAAGGTAAAAGCCCAAAACTGTTGGTGGCAGGACAAGAGGAAGGGTAGCCAGAGCTTCTATAACAAGCCCCAGCTTGCTTTTTGTGTAAGCAAGGTAGTAGGAGAGTGGAACGCCTATTATAAGTAGTAATATGGTGGTCCATATGGAAAGTTTTACCGTAAGCCATATGGGAACTGGGTTTATATCCGCCATCATCTCTCTTCACCTGGTAGGACAAAGCCGTATTTGACGAATATTCTTCTTGCCTCTGGAGAGCCTATAAAGTCGTAGAATCTCCTTGCGTTTTTAACCTTGCCTCCCTCTTTTGTAATGCCGTAGCCCTGTTCAAGCCTTTCGTGCTTATCTTCTGGAATTAGCCAGTATTTACCTTTTGCCTGCAGTTCGGGAGCCAGTGCCAAAGAAAGTGCTATTATACCAATGTCCGCCGCGCCTGAGTATACAAAGCTGGCGGTTTGAGATATGTTTTCTCCAAGCACAAACTTGTTCCTTACCCTATCAAATACACCGTAAGCCTCAAGAGCTTCCTTTGCTGCCTGTCCGTAGGGTGCGTGCTCCCAGTTGGCTATGGCTATCCTTCTGACTTTTGGGTCAAGTAGCACTTCTGGAAACTTAGAGGGGTCAAGAGGAGAGTCCTTTCTGGTCCAAACCACTATCCTACCAATGGCGTAGGGTTTTGGCTTCGTTATTATATGTCCTTCTTTGTAGAGCTCTTCCACATACTTCATATTGGCAGAAAAGTAGATGTGAAAGGGTGCACCAGCTCTGACCTGTGCGTAACCCTTTCCAGAGGAGCCAAGTACAAGCTCCACCTTGTCCTCTGGATACTTTTTCATGTAAAGGCTTGCAATTTCCCTTAGGGCAAACTGCAGGTCTGAGGCTGCAAAGACCCTTATGAGCTCCGCATGGGCAAGGCTAAAAAGCCCAAGAAGTAAGAAAAGCAGTGTCCTCATAGTAAAACCTCCTCAAGGGATTTTTTTTCATAACCCGGTAGGTAAGAAAGTAAGCGTGTATGCCTTTTGCTTTTGAGAAAGTCAACAACTCTAAGAAAGTTTCTGTCCTCTTCTAAATCCTCTCTATAGCAAAGGCAATAGTCTTCCCACTTTACACCCAAGAAACTAAGTCCATACTCAAGGGCATAGGCTTTTGTGGTAATTCCCGCATCACCAAAGCCTTCCATTAGGCTAAAGGCTATCTTTTCATGACCTCCAGAGACAACTCTGAAGTTCTCTATTGCCATGTCCTTTCTTAACTCTTCAAAGACCTTCCTTGCACCGCTTCCTTCCTCTCTTGCAAGCCAAAGTTTGCCCTTTAGCTCCTGAAGAGAATACTTTTCTCTAACCGCTATACCTTCTTCCCAAGAGAAGAGCTTTACAGACTTATATCTCTTGCCAAGAAAACTTCTTGCCAGCCTTATGTTCTCTTCAAAACTTCCCATGTGGACCCCCGCCATATGAACAAAACCATCTTTGAGAAGCTCAAGAGCCTTCATACTTGGAAGGTTTATAACTAAAAGCCTTATTCCCTCTTCTCTGAGGGCTTTTGAGAGGAGTTTAAAGGAAGGGTCGCAACCCGCAAAGGTGTATGTGGGTAGAGTTTGTCTGTTGAACCACTCCACTTTGCCCTCTTTGAAATAGCCCTCTGGGCAGTCTTCCGCCTCTGACAGGTTTATTGGAAAGAGAACTCTCCTCTCACCTACTTGATAGCTAACAAAAAGCCCTTCCTTAAAGCCCAAAAAGGGAACAAACTCTTCCTCTCCAAAAAGCTCCTCTACAGTGCATCTTAAAGCCTTGGCAAGCCTTAGAGCATAGTCTACAGAAGGTGTAGCCTTACCAGACTCTATGGCACTTATGGTAGTCCTTGGAATGTTTGTTATCTTGGATAGCTCCTCCTGAGACAAGCCAAGACTTTGACGCAGTTCTTTGACCCTGTTCATTGACAGTATATTGTATATTAATGACAAAAAATTGTCAAGAAGTTAGTGCCTCCAGACCTTATAGGCGGATATGAGTAAGATTAGCACGAGCAAAATTCTTAGCAAGCCTTGAGGTTTATTATCACTGCCTGAAGGGGCAAGAAGTGAAAGAGGCTAAAAGGAAAGGACGTTTCTCTTCAATCTCCACATCTTAGCACAAGGGCTTGAACTTCTACAACTCCGTCTCTGAGCATATCTAAATCCCTTGCGGCGGAATAAGAAAGGTCAAGGACTCTTCCGGGCTTTAGTGGACCTCTGTCTATGACCTTTACGACCACCTCTCTACCGTTCTTGAGGTTTTTTACCTTAAGGAGGCTTCCCAAGGGCAAGTCTGGGCTTGCGGAGTAGTAGCCATGCATGTCATACCTAATTCCATAGGGAGTTTCTCTACCATGGTAAGGTTCTGCGTAATAACTGGCAAGACCTCTTATCCTTGCAGGGCATGTTCTTCTGTCATCCACTCCACATCTTTGAATTTCAAGCCTTGCTGGAAAGGGTTCATTTCCAAGAATATTTCTGAACCTCTCAGGAACACATATACCTCTTATGTCTTCTCTTCTGAAAACCGCTATAGTTATGCTTTTGCCAGTGGCTGTGTTAACTACCCTTACTCTGCTTCCACTTTGAACCAAATTGCTGTATGCTCTATCTCCTGTGCAGTAAAAGCCTTCAGTCCGCAATACCTCAGGGCAGTTAACCCTTAACTCACCATCCGCTCCTGTAGACCTATCCTGCACCACCACAGAACAGGAAGAAATAAAAAGCAAGAGAGGCAAAAACCTTTTCATAGCCTTCTGAATATGATAGACAAAATTAGTCCGTTGAGGTTTTGCATGAGGCTAAAGAGGGCACCAGGAAGGGCAGACTCTGGAGGAAAATATCTAAGGGCAAGGACTGTAGCCAAACCAGAGTTTTGCATTCCCACCTCTATGGAAAGGGTTTTGGCATAGGTTCTGTCAAAGCCTACAATTTTTGCAAAAATGTATCCAAGAAGAAAACCCAAAAGGTTGTGAAGGAGAACAAGTATAAAAACCTGCATGGAAAGTTCCTTGAGCCTCTCTGAGTTTAGGGCAAGAACAGTGGCGATTATAACCCCTATAAAAAAGACCGCAAGGTATGGTAGTAGGGTCTCAAGATGCCTAATCCTTGGAAAAACCCTTCTTATAAGGATGCCTACCAAAACTGGTAATAGGACTATTAAGAGAAGGTCTAAGACCATAGAAGCTAATGGCAGGTCAACCCTCTTACCTATAAGCGTATAGGTGAGAAGGGGTGTCATTATGGGAGAGATGAGAGTAGAAAAGGTTGTCATGCTCACAGAATAGGCAAGGTTTCCACCCGAGAGGTAGGTTATTACATTAGAAGCGGTGCCACCGGGAGCAGAACCGACCAAAACAGAACCATACATTATATATTCGTTGACTTTCAACATAAGAGCTATACCATAACCCAGCAAAGGCATTATGGTAAACTGTAAAAGTCCAGCGTATATTATTCCAAGCGGCTTTCTAAACACCTCGTAGAACTCCTCACCTCTTAGTGTTAAACCCATGCTTAGCATGATAAGTGCGAGAAGATAGGGAATAGCTGGCTTTAGTTGTAAGAAGAGCTCCTTTGCATAAAGCCCTAATAGGCTAAAGGAAATTAGCACAACCAAAGTTATAACCGCCTGCATACTGCTATAATATACCCATGAAGCTATTGATTCTCATCCTCCTTATACTTAACATCGCCTCTGCCAAAGTGGTAGCACGCATAGATAGGGAGCAAATAACCTCCGCAGAGGTCCAACAAGCCTTCAATGCATACTGGAGAGAAATACTACATTTACCCATAGCAAGATCTACACAAAGAGACCTTCAAGAGTTTCTTGTGGAGTATGTTAGAAGCAAAATAATACAGATGGAAGCCAAAAGGATGGGTATATCCGTTAGCCCGCAGGAATTTGAGGAGTATGTGGAAAGGCATATAGGTAGTAAGCGTCTAAGTGATGTGGCGAAAGAGCTTATAACCACGGAGATACTAAGCCAGAAAATAATAAACAGGATAGCAAGAGACCTTGATGTTAAGGATGGACAGATAACCGCCTACTATTACCTTAACCTAAGAGATTTTAAACTTCCCGCACAGGTTCTTTTGGAAAGGTATACAACAAGCAGTCTTGATACCGCTAACGAGGTATATTATAGTCTTTCAAGAGGACAACCTGTTAGAAGTGTAGAAGTAAGAGTAGGTCAGCCCATGTGGTATTCTATCCAGACATTACCAGAGATAGTAAGACGCCAGCTGTATCCCTACGAAGTAGGTAAGACCACAAGACCTATAGAGGTGGGTGGAAGTTATGTCATTTTTAGAATAGCGAACAGAAGAGGAAGTGGTATAATGCCCCTTGAGGAGGCAAAGCCCATAGTAAGAGAAAAGCTCCTTAGGGAAAAAAGACAGGAGGTTTTCCAAAGATGGTTTCAGGAGGTTTCAAAAAGATACTCGGTGGAGTTCTACTTTGGACAACTTTGAGCTTTTCTGCGGTTCTTGTAGACAAGGTGGTGGCTTCTGTAAACTCAGAACCTATACTTGAGAGCGACATTAAGATGGGTATGCTCTACTATGCTACAACCAACAGGAAAGACGTTATCGATAAACTCATAGAGGATATGCTACTATACCAGTTCCTCATAGGAAGAGGCATGCAGGTGCCACCTGAACTAATAGAGCAAGCCTTAGTAAACATCGCAAGGGTAAACAGGATGACCCTTGATGGGATAGCTCAAGAGCTTGCAAAAGAGGGTCTTACCCTTCAGGACCTTAGAAGATTCTTAGAGAGAGAAATTTTGGCTACACAGGGCCTTATTGCCTTTCTTGAAAGAGAAGTTAGAGTTTCCGACGTGGAGCTTGAGTTGGAAAAGCTCAAAAGTGGTAATATAAGAGTGGTTAGAAACATAGAACTTCTTGTAATAGATAGAAGGGATGAAGGGAAATTAAAAATAATATTTAGCCCAGAAAAAGGACTTGATGCCATAGCTAAGGAAATGGGAGCAAGTTTAGAAAAACTAAGGGTTGCGAGAGGAGATTTGGTGGAATTTTTGGACAAAGAAGTTTGGAAGGCAAGCCCAGGAGAAATAGTTTTTGCGGAAGATAAAGACTATGTGTATATAGCCAAGGTCCTATCCCAGGAGGAAATAACCGAAGGCAAAAGCATAGAGGAACTTAGAGAAGAGATTCTGCTAAGGAAAATGGAGACAAGAAGACAGGAACTTCTCGAAAGGTTAAGAAGAAACAGCTTTATAAAGATAATCCAGTAGTTCTGAGAGGCTATCAAAAACCAAGTCTGGGGTAAAGTTAGCCTTCGATAGTTCTTCTTTTTTGTATTTACCTGTGGTCATAAAAACTGTTTTTATACCAAGCTCCTTTGCACCCACAAGGTCTGTATATATATCGTCGCTTACTAAATAAACCTCACTACCTCTCAAACCTTCAAGAGCGTATCTTATAAACTCTTCAGAGGGTTTGCCAAGATTAGGCAGGGCTTTGTCATATTTACAAGCATGAGCTATAGCCATAGCTATAGACCCAGCCCCCGGAAAGTAAAGCCCATCATCGTCCTTTACGATTCTACTTAAATTTATAGGAATTAGCTTGGCACCTTTTAGAAAAACCGCAGAGGTGGCAATTTTTAGCTTGTTGAAGTCAAGGTTTCTATCTTGACCTATCACCACCGTATCCACCATATAGTCCTGAGCTACCTCAAAGCCGAGAGTTCTTATGTATTCCTCTACCACAGGCATGCCTATAAAGAAGACCCTCTTTATACCTTGAGCTCTAAGGTAGTCTCCAAGTATTGACAAGGGTGAAATAAATTCCTCCTTTTTAAGCTCTACACCTTTCTTTCCTAATTCCTCTAATAGTTTATCTGGCGGTCTTGTAGAGTTGTTGGAAACCACCCTAAAGGGTATACCTAAGGTTCTTATACTTTGCAAAAAACCTACAGTGTCTTCAAAGGGGTTCAAAGCCTTATCCTTTACCAAAACTCCGTCAAGGTCGAGGAGTAAAACTGGCAACCTCATTGCTTAAAGGGTATGCTAATCCAAAGCTCATCAAAATCGTCTTTGTCTTTTCTTATATCTACTTCTATCTTTTTGACCTCAAATTGCGGATATTTGGAAAACACTGATATAAGGTCATCCCTAAGTCTATCAACGAAGTTAGGTGGAAGACCTTTTCTTTCATAGGATAAAACAAGGGTAAGTCTTTTCTTTGCCTCATCTTTGCTCTTACCTCTGTTGAAAAGAAGGTCCCATATCATACCTATCTCCCTAAGAGCTTTTCAAGGAGCCCCTTTTTCTCTCCATAGCGGACCATAGGAACATCCTCACCTTCAATCCTTTTTGCCATATCTATGATAGCTTTTGATGCGTTGTATTGCTGTGAAAGAACTATAGGTTCACCTCTGTTAGTAAAGTCTACGAGCTTTGGTTCTTCTGGCACTATGCCTATGGGTTGGGCTTTTAGTATATCCACTATGTCTTCCACTGAAAGCATCTCGCCCTTTTTCACACTTTCCCACTTTATCCTGTTTATTACGAGGTAGTAGTCTTTCTTGCCCATGTTTTCTAACAGTCCAATTATCCTGTCCGCATCCCTTATAGAAGAAACTTCAGGATTTACCACTACAAGTGCTTTATCTGCTGGCAAGGAAGCTATCTGAAAACCTTGTTCTATGCCTGCAGGAGAGTCTATGAAAATGTAATCGTATTCCCCAGACTCTTTCACTCTGTTTATGAGGTCAACCCATCTATCTCTGTCTATAGCATCCTTATTTCTTGTTTGATTTGCGGGAAGTAGCCACAGGCTTAGCCCCCTTTTATCCTTTACGAGAGCCTTATGAAAATCCACCCTGCCTTCAAGCACATCAAGCACATCGTAGACTATTCTGTTCTCAAGCCCCAGTATCATATCAAGGTTTCTTAGTCCTATATCCGCATCCACCGCAAGAACTTTTTTTCCAAAACTTGCCAGAGCAACGCTAAGGTTGGCTGTTATGGTGGTTTTACCTACGCCTCCCTTTCCAGATGTAACAACAAAGACTATGCTCATCTATACCCTCTCAAGTATTATATTACCATCTTCAACTTTTGCAATCTCGGGATAGCCTGGGGATTTTCTCTCCTCTTCGTTCAGTATGGCTACCCTTTTGCCTATTCTTATCTGCTGTGGCTCCATTTCCAGAGCAACCACCACTGCACTTTCATCACCCAAAGCTCCTGCTACCGCAATACCTCTTAGCTTACCCATAACTATTATGTTCCCCGTTGCCACTACCTGTGCGTCCTTATTCACATCTCCAAGCACCAAAATATCTCCGTTGTGTTCTACCCTCTGACCAGACCTAAGATGCCTCTGAACTACCATTAGCCTTTCTCTTTTTGTGTCTCCCAGACCTGAAAAACTGAGCTTCTTTACGCTTTTTATATTTCTCTCTGTGAGGGCTTTTTCTATTTTTTCAATTTCTCCCTTCTTAAGCAGACCCTTTCCATCTATTAGCACATAGCTACCTTCAAAAAGTTTTGAAGAAAGTTTCTGCTCTATCTCTTCTATGAGGGAACTTATATTTCCACCTTCTTTTATTTCTACCAGCACAACAGGAAGGGTCACTCCTTTTATCTCTACCATGTTTTTATTGGCTCCGGGGGAGGGACTCGAACCCCCAACCTGACGGTTAACAGCCGCCTGCTCTGCCGGTTGAGCTACCCCGGATATCAGTATATATTATACATCTTTTTCACCCTTTGGTATACTTTTTATCGTGCTAAGAAACTGGGATGGGTGGATATTAATTAGCGTCATTTCCCTCTTTTTAATGGGCGAAGCTGTAATAATAAGCGTGAATGTGGTTCCGTATTTGATAGATTCCTATCAGAAGTTGAGTATATACAAGAAGCCACTCATTCAGATGTTGGTTTTCCTCATCGGATTTCTGCTGGCGAGTATTATCGCCAAGTACGACTACAGAAAATACATGGGTGGAGCTATTCCCTATTTGTTTGCTCTAATAGCCATCCTTAGTCTTTTGGCGGTTTTTATAAAGAAGCTAATAACTGGTAAAGCTGTTGATAGGTGGCTTTTCGGTGGCAGTATACAGCCTCTTGAGTTTGCTAAAATTGCCCTCCTTATATTCCTGTCTTATTACATAGTTCGTAAAGGAAACCTAAGACAGTGGAAACATCTTTTCTGGGCTTTGCTTTTTCCCATTATTACTGCTCTTTTACTTCTTACACAGCCTGACAAGGGCGGAGCGGTCTTTATACTTCTTATGACAGCCCTTATGGTCTATGTGGGTGGTGTTCCCAAAAAGGCTTATCTTCTTATACTTGCTGTATTTTTTTTCTTTATTTACTACATACTTACCTCAAAGGGCTATGTGGCGGAAAGGCTTTCTGCGTGGAGAGACCCTTTTGTTGACCCAGAGGATAGTGGATATCAGATAATACAGTCTCTGTATGCCCTTGCCAGAGGAGGGATTATGGGTGTGGGTATAGGTCAGGGGCTTCAAAAACTTGGACCTTTGCCAGCTTCTGACACGGACTATGTGATAGCGGTTGTGGGGGAAGAAATGGGCTTTGTTGGCGTTTTTGTCATAATAATTCTATACGCTATATTAGTAGGAAGACTGCTATGGTATGCTTTAATGTCTAAGGGACATATGGAAAAACTTTTGCTTTTTGGGACAGCTATGAACTTCGCTATATCTTTTCTTTGGAATCTTGCCATGGTTTCAAACCTCATACCACCAAAGGGAATAGCTTTACCTCTTGTAAGTTATGGTTCATCTAACCTTTTTGCATCCTTAATACTTCTTGGCATAGCCCAGTCTGTCATAAACCATCAAGAAAGAAGTCTCTCAAGTCCTTTGAGGACATCACCCACGCCCACCATACTTAAGCATGCTTGAGTCCCTGTCCTACATACCTTAGGGTTCGGTGAACAAGGAGAACAATAAAGCTCAGGTTTAACATAATCACCTATTAAAGGATAAAAGCCATAGTCTGGCGATGTGGCTGTGTATACACTAAGGGCGGGAACTCCGAGGGCGTTGGCTATGTGCACTGGTGCAGAATCGCAGGAAATTACCACTTTTGACAGGCTTATAACTGCCATAAGCTCTCTCAGAGAGGTCTTACCTATGAGGTTTATCCCCTCTACCTTATCAAAAATATTTGCTCTTTGAGTGTCCGCTCCTACTATGACAGGCGTTATACTTAGCCTTTTGGAAAGCTCCAACCATCTGTCAATATTCCACTCCTTTAGCCTAAAGTTGGAAAAAGGAGAGAGCACTGCAAAGCTCTCAGGAAGTCTAAACTTATCCTTTGCCCTTTTTTCCTCTTCTTCTGATACGAAAAGGTATGGCATTCTTTCAAATTCTCTTATTCCCAGAGGCTTTAAAAGTTCGAGGTTTCTGTCCACTTCGTGAATACCCCATCTGTGTTTTACGGTGTGTGTGTAGAGCCACTTTAACTCAGACCTGTCAAAGCCAATCCTTGTTGGCACACCAGCCATAAAGAGTATGAGGGCACTCCTTGCGGATATATGTGGGCTTATAGCAATGTGGTATTCTCTTAGCTTTTCAATGACCTCAAAACTCTCCCAAAAGCCCTTGTCAAAGGTTATAAGTTCCACATCCAAACCTTTTAAAAGCTCCCTTATAAAGCTCCTGCCTGCAAAGGCAACCTGCGATGATGGAAAGTGCCTTTTAAGAGTCATTATAAGGGGAGTGGTAAGCACCACGTCCCCCAAGTAAGCACTTTGCCATATAAGTATCTTCATCTAATTCCAGATATGCTGGCTATCCTCCATTTCTTTTCGTCCTTTATCACTATAAAGGTGAAAATCTTCTCCACACCCTCTTTGTCCACGACCTTTACTATGACCTCCGCATGCTTGTCATCTATCCTGCTTGTATCAAGCACTCTGACCCTTTTTATGTTCTCTCCCATAGAAGATAAAATACAGGCAAGCACCTCTGAAGGCTTCATCTCTGTAAGCTGAAGAGGCAGTTTTACATCCTGCACAAGGGCATCCCTGAAGGGTGGATAAAGGAGCTTTACCGCTTCTCTGCCTTCTCCATCCCTTATGTTTTCAATAAAGTCCTTTACTGTGTTTCTTGCGGACTTCTCTGGGTTTTCCCCACAAGACCTAAGGACAAAAAAGGCGAGGAGCACTGCTCCTATTGCAATGGCTACCCTTTTCATAGTTCTACCTCCTCTATGAGATATTTATGGATTGCTTGTGCGGACTTTCTGCCTTCTGAGAGGGCTCTGACTACTGTGTCTCCTCCATTTACCGCATCACCCCCTGCAAAAAGACCTTTTATAGAGGTTCTAAAATTCTCATCCACTTTAATGGTTCCCCATTTTGTAAGTTCAAGACCTGGCATGTCTTCGTAAGCTATTGGATTAGCCTTTTGACCTATAGCAAATATTACAGAATCGCATTCTATGATGTGTTCTGAGCCTTCTACCGGCACAGGCTTGGGTCTTCCACTTTCATCTGGCTCACCCAAGGTCATCTTTATGCATTTGAGACCTACCACATTACCTCTATCATCCCCTATTATCTCTATAGGTTGAGTGAGCCAGTGTATTATGGCACCCTCCTCTGATATGTGGTCCCACTCCTCTTGGCGAGCGGATGAGGTCTCCCGCGTTCTCCTGTAGACCACATGGGTTTCCACACCAAGCCTAAGAGCGGTTATAGCACAGTCCACTGCGGTAAAGCCACCACCTATTATGGCGGTTCTTTTCCCAAGATTTACCGGTGTTCCACTTTGAGGGAATAGGTCAGCTCTATCTAATCCTACCCTTGTTAAAACCTCTATGGCAGAATATACACCATTTAGGTGGTCTCCTCTTATTCCCAGAGAGCCTCTGCCCGCACCCACACCAAGAAAAACTGCATGGTATTTTTCTAAAAGTTCCGCAAGCTTTATCGTTCTTCCCACCACGTAGCCAAAAAAGAACTTTACTCCGAGTTTCTCAAGCCTTTTTATCTCCCAATGGAGAAGGTCTCTTGGGAGCCTTGCATGAGGTATGCCATACGCCATCACACCACCAGCTTCTGGTAAGGCTTCAAAAACATGAACCTCATGTCCCCATCTTGCAAGGTCATAGGCACAGGCAAGACCTGCAGGACCCGCACCTACCACTGCTACCTTATAGCCCGTCGGTTCTGACCTTTCAACTTCAACCTCAAGCCCCGATATTCTTATAAAATCTCCCACAAACTTCTCCAAAGCACCTATGCTTACAGGTAGCCCTTTGTTTTTCCTCCCACGAACCGTATCGTAGTAGAGTATGCATGAGCCTTCGCATTGTCTTTCCTGAGGGCATATCCTTCCACATATGGAAGGGAAGGGGTCTGTTTCTATTACCTTTTTATATGCACCTATAAGGTCTCCTTCCGTTATCTTCCTTATAAAGCCTGGTATGTCAACGTTTATAGGACAGCCCTTTATACACCTTTGGTCTGCATCTTTGCAAAAGAGGCATCTTTGTGCTTCGTCGAGGGCAAGGCTTACCGAATAGCCAAAGGCGTATTCTCTAAAAGTCTTTACCCTCTCAGCGGGAGACATGAGTGGCTCCGGGTTTCTGTCTTCGTATCTTATGCGTTTAGCCATTAGTGAATAATTATATTCACAGAGGGAAAAATTGTAGCTATAACATATGCTTAAGCACCTACCAGTGGATACTTATATAGGCTATTAAATACCCCTTGACAAATGAAAAAAGTTTGCATATAATACATATAACCAAAAACCAATAGGAGGTACTAACCATGAGCAAGAGCCTGCAAGGCACAAAGACCCTTGAGAACCTCAAGCATGCCTTTGCTGGGGAATCCCAGGCAAACAGAAGGTATCTCTACTTTGCCAGAAAGGCAGATATAGAGGGCTACCCAGACATAGCCAACGTCTTCAGAGAAACTGCAGAAGGTGAAACAGGACACGCCTTTGGACACATTGAGTTCATGGAAAAGTATGGCGGTGGAGACCCTGCCACTGACATGCCCATAGGGACCATGGAGCAGAACCTTGAGGCGGCCATAGCTGGAGAGACCTACGAATACACAGAGATGTATCCTGGCTTTGCAAGAGTGGCGAGAGAAGAGGGCTTTGACGATATAGCGGAGTGGTTTGAGACCCTTGCAAGGGCAGAAAAGTCCCACGCAGGAAGGTTCCAAAAGGCTTTAGAGTCTCTCAAAGGATAATCTAAAAAACTCAGGGGGCGTTCGCCCCCACCTAAGTTAAAAATAGAAGGAGTTTAACATGCAAGAGCTTGCCCTTGGTGGAGTAAAGGATTTTGAGTTTAACATAAAGGATCCCAATTTTCTCAACGAACAGGCTTTATGGGAAGAGGCAAAGAGAGTCTATTCTAAATGTAAAGACTGTAGAATGTGTGTCACCTATTGTCCTTCTTTTCCAGCACTTTTTGATGCAGTAGACAGAAATGAAGATGACCTTGAAAAGCTCTCTAAGGAGGAGCTTGCCCTTCCCTTAGAGCTGTGCTTTCACTGTAAACAGTGCTACTTTAAATGTCCTTATACGCCACCCCACGAATGGAGGATAGACTTTCCTCATCTTTCTCTTAGATATAAGGTTTGGAAGTTCAAAAACAAGGGAGCAAAGCTCACCGATAAGCTGATGCTAAATACAGACCTTGTAGGCAAGCTCTCTGTGCCTTTTGCTCCCATAGTCAATAAGCTAAACACCGTCCCAACCTTTAGAGTTATCATGGAAGGAGTTATGGGTGTGGACAGAAGAGCAAAACTACCACCCATAAACTCTGAGACCTTTACGAGCTGGTTTAAGAAAAACAGAAAGCCAGTCAAAGGTCAAAATGGAAAAGTTGCCCTGTTTTACACCTGCCTTCTTAACTACAACTACCTTGAGAGAGGCAAAGCTCTTCTTAAGGTTTTTGAGAAGAACGATATATATGTGGAGCTTCCAGAACAACAGTGCTGTGGTATACCTTTCTTTGATATTGGAGATATAGACTCAGCTACAGAGAGGGCAAGGTTTAATGTCCAGAGGCTAAAGCACTATGTGGACGCAGGCTTTGACATAGTAGTGCCAGTGCCTACATGTGCCCTTCAGATAAAGTATGAGTATCCTTTACTTCTGCCTGACGACCCAGATGTAAAGGCGGTCTCAGAGAGGGTCTACGACGTTCATGAATATCTTTTCAAACTCCATCAAGAAAAGAGGTTCAACAGGGACTTCAAAGTCTCTATTGGAAGCATAGCTTATCACATTCCCTGCCATCTTAAGTCTCTCAATGTGGGCTACAGGGCTGTGGCACTTATGAGGCTAATACCCAACACAAAGGTTCAAATAATAGAAAGGTGTTCGGGGCACGATGGGACCTTTGGAGTGCGGAAGGAAACCTTTGATATGTCCATAAAGGTGGGTTCAAAACTCTTTGAGGATATGAAAAGCTCTAACGCAGACCTTTATGTGTCTGACTGTCCTCTTTCTGGCAATCACATAGAGCTTATGACCGGCAAAAGGGTTTACCATCCCATTGAAGTTTTAGCGATGGCTTACGGAGAGGATTAGAATTTCTCTGTGGAGGCGGAAAGATACTTTGAGCTAATTGGCAGGATCATAGAAAGAGCCTTAAGAAAAGACTGCCTTGTAATATTTTTTGGTTCAGCGGTAAGGGGGAACTTTGGCAGGGCTTCTGATATTGACGTGGCTTTGTTTTGCTCTGAACCTTTAAGTTTCACTGAATACTCAAGACTTCTTTCCGAAATTGAGGAGCTACCAATCTTGAGAGATGTAGACCTTGTAGACCTTTGGCGTGTAGATTCCTACGATTTTCTAAGTAAAATAGTTGAGGAGGGTCTCTTTTGGAAAAGTTCAGAAGGGCTTATGGGGCTTTTGAGAAGGCGTTTAGAAGGTTTGAGGAAGTCAGAAGTCAAAATCTCATGAGCTTTTTCAGAGAAGAGTTCTATACGGAGATAGTGGTAAAACGCTTTGAGTATTTATACGAAGCTCTGTGGAAGACGGTCAAGGAGTTCTTGAGGGTGAGAGGCATTGAGTGTTATTCTCCAAAATCCTGCTTTTCTGAGCTCTTGAAGGAGGGTGTGGTCTCATATTTAGAAGAGGAACTTTTGAGCGAGCTTATATACATAAGAAATAGGCTTGTGCATGTTTATGAGGAGGAGACCGCAAAAATGCTAAGAGACAGGATTTTGCAAGAAGACATCTACATGTTCTTTAAGGAGCTTCTTGTAAAGCTAAAGACATGAGATACTTTCCTTTGGGTATAGCGGGACATGTAGACCACGGAAAGACCTTTCTTGTAAAAACTCTTACTTCCATAGACACGGATAGACTGCCAGAGGAAAAGAAAAGGGGAATGAGCATAGACATAGGCTTTGCCTTTTTGGATTTTCCAAGTAAAAACCTAAGAGTTGAGATAATAGACCTGCCAGGGCATGAAAGGTTTATAAAAAACGCCATATGCGGGCTTGCTCCTGTATGGGGGCTCTTGCTTGTAGTGGATGCAGGAGAGGGCGTAATGCCACAAACCGTGGAACATATAAGGCTTGCAAAGAGCTTTGGTATACAAGAGGTCATCCTTGCCCTTACGAAGGCGGATAGGGTGGACTTAGATACCCTTGACCTTGCAAGGGAAGAAGCCTTTCAGATGCTCTCTTCCGAGAGTGTTGATGCCTTTGGAGTGTTTCCTGTTTCTGCCTTGAAAGGTGAAGGTCTTGAAGACCTAAGGACTGGCATAGGAGAGTATGCAAGCAAACATCTAAGGGATAGGGATAAACACCTTTTTAGGTTTTTTGTGGATTCCGCCTTCAGCGTAAAAGGCTACGGGACGGTAGTGAGGGGCAGTTGTGTCTCTGGAAGCGTTTCTGAAGGAGATACCATTACTCTTGAGCCTATTGGCAAGCCTTGTAAGGTAAGGAAGATGCAAAACCACGGAGTTTTTGTGAAGGAGGGAAGGGCTGGAGAAAGACTTGCCTTAAACATTCCAGACCTTGACCCAAAGGAAGTGGAAAGGGGGTATTTTCTCGTAAGGGGCATAAAGCCCTCCAATAGGTTAATCGTAAGGGTTGAGGGGCAAATGCCTAAGGGGGTTGCATACCTCTTCCTTGGGATGCGTGAAGTTTCCTTCTTACATAAGCACATACATGAAGACCTTTACTTGCTCAGACTTTCAGAACCTGTGCCAGCGGTCAGAGGCGATAGAGGACCTTTATTAAACTCTTCTGGAAGACATTTGGGGTCATACCAAGTGCTTCACCCTCTACCTGTGAGAAGCTCAAAGAGGTTTATAAGAGAGAACTTGAGCCTTCTCTTGGAAAATCCAGAGGAGTATCTACTTCTTGAAAGAGGTGTGAGAGGGCTTAGTCTTGGCGAGCTTTTTTCCTTTTATGGCTTTGCGGTTCAACCACCCAAAGACTTAAGAGTCGGAGAAAGGTTCTACCATCCTGAAATCTTAAAAAGCATTTCTGAAAAGCTGAAAACTCTTCTTTCTATGAAGGGAGGTTCTATACCTCTCTCTGAGGTTCTTTCTAAGCTCAGGGTTTCTCAGGATATCCTCGGTCTTATACTTGAAAAAAGTGTTGATTTAAAAGTGGTTGAGGGTTACCTCTTGGATACGAAAAGGGCAAAACTTGAGGATTTGGAGGGATACATTATGCTTATGGGCTTGCTTTCAGAGGGCATAAGAGAGGAGAAGGACCTACAGGCTTATAAGGAATATATTTCTCTTGCAGTGAGGAGGGGACAAGTTTACAGCCTTGGGGACTATCTTTATGTATCAAGGCAGATGTTTGAAGATTATGTGAAAAAACTAAGAACCTTAGGAAAGGAATTCACCCTTCAACAGGCAAAGGAAGCCTTGGGGCTCACAAGGAAGTATCTCATACCTCTTTTGGAGCACATGGATAGGCTTGGCATAACCAAAAGAGAAGGAGAAAGGAGAGTTTTTTTGAGATGAGCCTTTTTAGACATATCCCCCAGGTCTCAAAGCTCCTTGAAGACTTTAGGGACTATCCACAAGAGATAGCAAAGAGGGCAATAAGGGAGGTTTTACAAAAGGTAAGAGAAGAGATAAAGGAAGGCAGAAGACAAAGCCTTGAGGACCTCAGAGAGCTTATAGAGAAAAGAATAAGAGAGCTAACCACTACAAACCTAAGGAGAGTAATAAACGCTACGGGTGTGGTCATAAACACAAACCTCGGCAGGTCAGTGCTTTCTGAGGAGGTTGCAGACTTTATAAAGGAGATTGCAGTTCACTACTCCAACCTTGAATACGACCTCTCTAAGGGTAGAAGAGGCTCAAGGCTGAGCCACGTGGAAGAGCTTTTGAGGGTCCTCACGGGTGCGGAGGCGGTTCATGTGGTTAACAATAACGCAGGTGCGGTCTATCTTGTTTTGAATACCTTAGCCTTTGGCAAGGAAGTGGTAGTCTCAAGGGGTGAGCTTGTGGAGATTGGTGGGAGCTTTCGCATCCCAGACATAATGAGGGCTTCTGGTGCAAAACTCGTGGAGGTGGGAACCACTAACAGGACAAGGCTTTCTGACTACGAGAGGGCTATAAGTTCAGAAACCGCACTTCTTATGAAGGTTCACAGGAGCAATTTCTACATGGAGGGCTTTGTGGAAGAGGTAAAGGCAGAGGAGCTTTTGTCCTTAGGTTTGCCTCTCTACTACGATATGGGAAGTGGAAGTCTTGTAAACCTGAGAAGCTTTGGTATAAATACAGAAGAACCAAGTTTTGAGGAGTGCATAAAAAGTGGTATTCATGTAGTATCCGGTAGTGGTGATAAGCTCCTTGGGGGACCACAGGCGGGCATTATAGTTGGCAAAAGGGAATTTATTGAAAGGATAAGGAAAAATCCCATGAGTAGAGCTTTGAGAATTGACAAACTGACCCTTGCGGGACTTGAGATGACCTTGAGGCTTTATATGCAGAGAGATTATGAGAAAATACCCACCCTTCGCATGCTTTTGCAGAAACCAGAGGAGATAAGAAAGAGAGCCCTCAGGTTATCAAGAAGGCTTAGGTCGATGGTAGGGCTTGAGGTAAGGTTGCTTAGGGATATTTCTCGTTGCGGTGGTGGTGCAATGCCTGAGCTGAGTTTAGAGACCTACTGCCTTGGTCTTAGGCATAAAAGCTTAAGTCCAGTGGAATTGGAGAAGAAGCTTAGAAACTCAGACCCACCAATCATAGCACGGATAAGGGATGACATGGTGCTTTTAGACATGAGAACTGTGGAGGACGGGGATATTCCGGATATTTTGAAGGCTTTAGAGCTCTTGGAGGTTTGATATGCCATACTTTCCTCTTTTTATGAACCTTAAGGGTAAGAGGGTTGTGGTGGTTGGTGGTGGAAAGGTGGCAAGCAGGAAGGTGGAAAAGCTCCTACTCTTTGAGCCAAGGATAAGGGTTATAGCACCCAAAATCACACGCTACATTCAGAGTCTTGCAGAGGAAGGAAAAATAGAGCTTTTGAAAAGAAGGGTAAGGCTTAAGGACTTAAGGGACGCTTTTATGGTTATAGTGGCTGTGGACGACCTGAGGCTTCAGAAAAAAAATATATGGCTTCTGCGTGAAAATGGGAATACACTGCAACTCGGTGGACAGTCCAGATTTTTGCACCTTCTTATTTCCAGCTCTTGTGGTAAGGGGTGAGCTTATTATAAGAGTATCTACTTCTAGTAAAGTTCCCGCTTTGGCTTCTGGTATCAAAGAAATGATTGAAAAAAATGTGCCTTATAACTTGAAAGTGTTACTTGATGAGTTGGAGAAGCTAAGAAAAAGTTTGCCTAAAGGAAAGAAAAGACAAAAAGTTTTAAATACTTTTGTAAGGAGAAAACTTGGCTTGAAATACTTTAACGCTTTTATTTAGTTTCTTTCAAAATTTATTCAATTGCATCTTCTACAATCTTTTTAGCTTTTTCCAAAAGTTTTTCGGCTTTTTTTCTTGTTTCATGAGATTGTGTAACAAATTTAGTAATTGCCCATTGGATTTCTTCCGGTAAAATTGGAATTATAAGTCCTACAATTGATTTTTGTGGAACAGCAGTTAAAATTGTTCCTGCACACTCTTTTTTTAATTGACTTTGAATTATAGGACTCTTTGAAAGAACAAGTAAAACTTCCGGTAATATATTTTTGGATCTGAATTGAAAGAAACCAGTAGAGGCAAGAGAATTCTCAAATTCTTCATCTACAAGAGCTACTTTTTCTAGAGATCCTTCAACACGGGATATAATTATATCATTCTTTTTTAGGATTCTTCTGGCTCTATTTGGGGCTTCCTCTCCCTTAATTATAGTAGAGCTTTGAATTAAGCCTATTGATCTGTTTATGTCTGCTAATTCAATATAAGGGAAAATTTTTTGGGAGTATGTTCTGGGTTCAAAATTTGGTTTAATATACTCTGCAAAATTTAATAATTTCCCATAGCCATGTTTATAATTTCTTATCTTTTCAATAATTACATCATATTTCGGATTAAAATATTCCGCATCAATTCTATGAGATGTGTTTACTGTAGATAAGTTAACTTCATAAAAAATCTTGTCCTCTGGTTCAAAGCCTTGCAAGCCCAATTCGGATAGAAGTATTGATTCTGCTTGGGAGTATATAATTTCGCTTTCCTTAAGCAGGTTTTGTGCTTTTAAAAACAAATTTTCAACTTCACTTACAACTTCGTTATTCAATAAAGGAATTGGAATTTTTTTTAGATATTCTGGCGAGATTTCTGGTTGTACTGCTCCGTAAGTTCCTCTAATTATTAGTGATTTACCAAATTTTGTATTGAGGAAAACAGCGAGATAAAAAGGAGAAACAGTGAAATTAGGTTTTCCTATAAGTATATGTGCAGATGCATATACCTTCTCAGGATATCCATTGTATGCTGTAACAACACCAACTGCACCAGTCCTAATAAAGAGAATATCTCCGTATTCTAATAAGTTTCTTGATAATAATTCTGCAGTTTCTTCACTAATATACTTTTTCTCTGATAAATCGAACATTAAAGGTCTAACGTTTTGAGCAAGTAGAAACAAGTAATCCTTTTTTTCTTCCTCATATTCTCTTTTGATTTCTTTGGGATGAATTATTTCTGTGATCAAATCTCCAAGATGTGCAAAACTACTTCTCGTAATCAACCTTTCAACTTCTAAATACTCTGGCTGGTAATACTCCGCATCTAATCTTTTAGCTCCTTCAAGCTCTGACAATTTTACAACGCTTACCACAGCCATTATATTACTCCATCCAAAAGTTAAAACCCTGTTCTTTTGCGAATTTTATAAATGCTTCCGCTATTTCATCTAAGTCATGATCAATTACTGGATGTCCATATTCATCTAATACGAAGAAGCCATCAGGATTTCTTTTGTATTTGTATTCTCCACTGTTATCTTTAACGGGTTTTTTATTCACAGCCATGAAAATTGGATAATCTATATCCTTCATTACTTTTCCATCAAGCCAAAAATTTTTAAACTCTTTCTTAATTTTTTCGTCATTCAAAACTAACCAAATCTGTCCACCGAACGTTTTTTCAGAAATCTTACGATGAAGATCACTCGCTTTTTTATTCAATATTCTTATCTCCTTCTGTATATCTTTTTTCCGTCTAGTATATACTTTTCTTATCTTTTTGTATCTTTCCATTTTTAGTTCATTGTTTATTTTTTCAAGCTCTACTTTTTTTTCCTCCAAAATATCTATAATCTCTCTGAATTCTGCTACTAACTCTTTTAATGAAGCTCTGCTTTCACTCTCATTTTCTTCAGGTTCATTTTCTTCAAGTTGTATAGTTTCAACTTCTTCTTCAATTTCTTCTATTTTTTCCGCTTCTCCAAAGTAGCTTTCTAAAAATGCTTTAACTTCGTCTGGTAAGTTCTCCTCGTCTATGGAAGTGTCCCAATTACAGTTACCATAAGTATTTTCTAAGTTTTTGAAGTATTCTTCGAATTCGCTTTCATATTTAACCTTAATTTGTCTAATTCTTTCTTTCTCCTCATCAGTATATTTTTGCAAAAATAAAGCACTTGTTTTCGTTCCAGTATGCGGTTTAAAAGTATTTTCATGTAGGCCAATAACTGCTAAAATCCTTGCCTCTTCCATGATGAACCTACGAATATATTCAGCACTTG
The DNA here is from genome assembly GCF_033971325.1 of Hydrogenobacter sp. T-2. Taxonomy (NCBI): domain Bacteria; kingdom Pseudomonadati; phylum Aquificota; class Aquificia; order Aquificales; family Aquificaceae; genus Pampinifervens; species Pampinifervens diazotrophicum. The sequence continues at coordinate 1,379,748 of NZ_CP117180.1, read as the reverse complement.
CATTATTAAATATGCCCTGTGGTAGAATTATTGCCATTCTCCCACCAGGTTTTAAAAATTGTAAACATCTTTCCAAAAATAGAATGTGTCTGCCTATTTTATTTACGAACCTACCACCTTTTTCTGCTAATTTATAGAGTTTTAGTATTTCTCGTTCTTTTACTGTCCCAGCAAACGGTGGATTTGTCATCAAAACATCAAAATCGAAATATAAAAATTTTTCCTGATTTTCCCTATCCTTTTCTGTATCATCAGAAAATCTTAAAAGCATTGATCTTAAACCTGATTTAACTTCATCATCCCAAGTAAAAGGAGCCAATGAATTAGCTTTATAAACATTTGATTTGCCATCTCCAGCGATTAGATTTATTGCTTTTGCAATTTTCACAGCCTTTTTTGAAAAATCTATCCCAAATGCTCTATTTTGTGCAAAATCTTTAGCTTTTTCTGGCAAACCATTAGCGGTAAGTTTTCCACCAGCAATCCATAATATAGCATGGAGTGTGAAGCCACAAGAGCCACAAGCAGGGTCAATCATCGTTTCATCATATTTTGGATTGAGCATTTTCACTATCATATCAACTACAGGTCTTGGCGTGAAAAACTGACCTTCCTTCTTCTTTGATACTTGTGGAACTAAATATTCAAATGCTTCATCAATTATCTGAAGATTAGAGTTGAATAATTTCACCTTTTCAAGAAATGAAACACAAACTTTAAGATGCTCATCTCTTAACTCAATTCTATCCGTTGGTTCAAATACTCCACGCCACTGTCTTTTAGCACCATCAAATAGGTTTTCAATTGCCCTTTTTACATCTCTTGGACTCCGTCCACCAACGAAAAACTCCAATTTATAGTTAGGATCAATCGTGCCTTTCCATTCATCATAAAGTTTTGCATATATAAGTTTGAAAATTTCTTCAAATACATCAACACCAGCATTCCCTAAAACTAACTCCTCTAAATCTAAAAGAATCTTTTTTAAAGTTGTTTTTCCTTTCTTCAATTCATCATTTTTCTCTAACCATTGAATATTCCATCGTTCTGCAAGAACGTCTCTTAATGTTTCTGATGCTCTTGGTATACGAGGGATGGAAGTGAAAATATTAGGTTCTTCTCTATGAAGCCGAATTATTTCATTCCCATTAGACCAAACGCCAATAGGTGCACCTTCAGCGTTACAATAGCTTTTTAATTGTTCTAAACCGTCTCTTCTGTTTGGTCTTTTAACTTCAAAAAGTATAAAAGGATGTTCTCCATCTTCGTGCATTACTACAATATCAACAAATCCAGAATCCCTTGAACCAAAATAGACAACTTTTTCAACATCAATACGGTTTTTAGAATAGCCATACTCTGAAATTAGTTTGTAAATAAATAGCTGTCTTACTATCTCTTCTGGTTTAGCAAGTTTGTATTTATCTTTAATTTGACACTTAATGAAAAACTTTCCATCTATTTCGGTTATTAATTTTTCAACATGGTTTAATTCTTCTTCAGAAAAAAGTGAAAGACCATGCTTAACATCACGCTGAGAAAATACTTTTTGAATTTTAGGGTAATTACTTAACATCATTTTGTATTATAACATAAGGGTGAGGAAAAAAGTTAAATGGCTTATAATCTTTCTGTGTGGGTCCTTGGTCAGCACGACGAGCCTTATAGGAAGATAAGAAACTCTATACTTAACCTTGTGGGCAACACGCCTCTTGTGAGGCTTAGAAAGATTATTCCACCGGAGGTCTCTCCAAAGGTGGAGATATACGCCAAGTTGGAGAGTTTCAATCCAGGTGGTTCTGTAAAGGACAGACCAGCACTTAGTATGTTTTTGGATGCCATAGAAAGAGGACTTCTCAGGGAGGGTAAGGTAGTTATAGATGCCACTTCTGGAAACACGGGCATAGCACTTGCCATGGTGAGTGCCTGTCTTGGAGTTCCTGTGGAGCTTGCCATGCCTGCCAATGTGAGCGAGGAGAGGAAAAGGATAATAAGGGCTTATGGTGCAAAGGTATACCTTACTGACCCCCTTGAGGGCACGGATGGTGCCATACTATTCGTGAGAGAGAAGGTTAGCAAAGAGCCAGAGAAATACCTCTACCTTGACCAGTATAACAACCCAGCCAACTGGAAAGCACACTTTTATTCTACGGGCATAGAGATATGGAACCAAACGGGTGGCAGGATAACCCATCTTGTTGCAGGTATAGGCACTGGTGGAACTATAATGGGCACGGGAAGAAGGCTAAAGGTCTATAACCCAGACATTCAAATAATTGGCGTCCAGCCTGCCTATCCCTTTCATGGAATAGAGGGTCTAAAGCACATAGAGAGCTCCATAAAGCCTGGCATCTTTGACGAGACTTTTCTGGACAGAACCATATTCGTGGAAACTGAGCCAGCTTATGAGATGACAAAAAGGCTTGCCAGAGAAGAGGGCATACTTGCGGGACAATCATGCGGTGCTGCACTCTATGCAGGGCTTGAGCTTGCAAAGGAGCTTGAAGAAGGAGTTATAGTTGTAATATTCCCTGATGGCGGAGAAAAGTATCTCACCACTGCACCCTATAGAGATATTGTTTAAAATATTTCCATGAAAGTTCCCTTCTCGTGGCTTTCGGAGTTTATACAAGTAGAAGGTCTTGACCCCAGTAGAGTTGCGGAAGAGTTAACCCTGAAGAGCGTTGAGACTTCTATAAGCAGGTGGGACTTTGACCTTGAGGGTGTTGTCTTTGCCAAGGTGGTAGAGAAAAAGCCTCATCCTACGAGAAGGTTATATATTTACAGAGTTCAGGCTGGTGAGAGTCTATACCTTCAGGTGGTGTCCGCAGATGCCAATTTACAGGTAGGAAAGGGAGTGCTTCTTGCCCTTCCCAACGCCAAGGTGGGAAGCATGTGTATAACCCAAAGGGATTTTGAGGGAGTAGCTTCTCAAGGTATGCTGTTGTCCGCAAGGGAGCTGGGTCTTGAAGACCAATCTGAGGGTGTCCTTGTTCTTGAAGAGTACCTAAAGCCTGGCACATCCGCCTATGACCTTCTTGGCTTTGGAGAGTTTATATTGGAAATAGAGCCTACACCAAACAGAGGAGACTTACTTTCCGTCAAGGGTCTTGCAAGGGAGATATCTGCTTTGTTGGGAGTGAAAAAGAAGCCAAGAGAATACCCAGAGTTTGAGGAATTCGGAAAGTTAGAAATAAGGCTTGAGTCAAGGGACTGCAAAAGATACAGAGGTGCTATTATAGAAGGCGTAAAAGTAAAAGGGTCTCCTCTGTGGCTAAGGAAAAGACTTTGGCAGTGTGGTGTAAAGACCATAAACAACATAGTGGACATAACCAACTATGTGATGCTTCTGGAGGGACAGCCCCTGCATGCCTTTGACCTAAAGGAGCTAAACCTACCCATAGTTGTCAGATATGCAAAAGAAGGAGAGACTATTACTACCCTTATGGGAAGCCAGAAAAGCCTAAGTGCTGTTAACCTACTTATAGCAGATGCGAGCAAACCCCTCGCCATAGCTGGCATAGTAGGTGGATTGGATAGTTCTGTAAAGGAAAACACAGAAAGCATACTCCTTGAGTCCGCATACTTTGAACCCTATAGGATAAGAAAGTCCGCAAAACATCTTGCCCTTCAAACAGACAGCTCTTACAGGTTTGAAAGGAGCGTGGACATAGAAGGAGTTAGGACTGCACAAAACCTCGCCATAAGGCTTATTCTTGAGCTCGCAGGTGGCACGCTTACCGCACTTGGGGATGCCTATTCAGAACCCTATGAGCCAAAGAGGGTCTTCTTGAGCCTTGAAAAATACAGAAGGTATTCAGGCAAGGACTTTGACAGACAGAAGATTTCACAAACCCTGAGTGCTCTTGAGATCCCCCATAAGCTTATGAGGTGTGGAGTGGAAGCTCTTGTTCCACCTCACCGTAGCTTTGATATGCAGGGTGATGTAGACCTTATAGAGGAGCTTCTTAGAGTGGAAGGTTATGCACGGGTGAGCCCATCTACCTTAAAAATTCCAGCCAAGCCATCGCAGGTGGAGAACATTACAGACAAGATCAGAAGCCTTATGGTTAGCAAGGGCTTTTCTGAAGTGATAACCTTTTCCTTTGAAGATGCGGAGCTATACAGGCTTTTGTCCTTACCCTTCCCACAGATAGAAGTTATAAACCCATTGAACAAAAGCCAAAGGTATATGAGGACTTCCCTCTTGCCTTCTCTTCTGAGAGTGTGTCTTGAAAACATAAGAAACTACAACTACAGCATGGCTGTCTTTGAGATAGGTAAGGTCTTTCTTCAGGAAGAGGAGCTAAGGCTTGGCTTTCTCATGACTGGCTATAGTAGGCTCTTTCCAGAAGAGGAGTATTCACCCTATTATGGACTGGCTATCCTTCAGGATATTTTGAGAAACTATACAGAAGACTTCAAGTCAGAGGCATCCAATGTGCCCTTCCTACATCCAAAGGTGCAAAGAGCCTTTTACTTAGGAGAAGAGGAAATAGGATACTTTGGTCTTTTGAGCCCTACACTTCAGGATAGGCTCGGTATAAGACACAAGGTTATCGTGGGTGAGTTAAGGCTCAGCCATCTTAAAGAAAGACACAAGAGCTACAAACCTATAACCCAGTATCCGCCTGTGATAAGAGACCTCACCCTCCTTATGGACAAAGAGGTGAGTGTGGATAAATTAATATCCCATATCAGGAAAAAAGAGCTGGTGGAAGATATGAAGGTATTTAGTTTATATACAGACCCAAAACTTGGGGAAGGCAAGAAGAGTATTAGCTTTAGGCTGACCTTTAGAAGCAAAGAAGGAACACTTTCTGACCAGCAGGTTAACAAACTTATGGAAGAGATAGTGGCCGAGCTGGAAGAGAATTTTGGAGCAAAGCTAAGATAGAGCCTGCCCTGTGCGTGGTGAAGGAGTTTATATTGGGGTCCACATGGTGAGGCAATAGGGAGCCCGGTCTCCGGAGGAGTCAGAGAGGCTTTCTGGGAGGGCACCCACCTAATTTTCCTGGGGCCCACCGAAGGCTCCTTCTTCCACGGCATGGGCGGGTATTTCTTGCCTTCCCCTCCTGAAAAGGAGGCGGAAGATGAAGGTTCTTACGAAGGATGATATAAGAAGATTAATCATACAAAAGAGAGAAGCCCTCACAGAGGAAGAAAGAGAAAAGCTATCGGAGGGTATAATAAAAAACCTCTTATCCCTCAAGCCCTTGTGGGATGCAAAAAACCTTCTTATGTTCTGCCCTCACAGGGGAGAACCTAACATTACACCACTTTTCTCTTGGACTTTGCAAAGGGGTAAAAGTCTTCTGCTTCCAAAGGTAGAGGAGAAATACCTAAAGCTCATAAGGGTTGAGGATAATGCAAGCCTTAGCCCCGGTGCCTTTTGTATACTTGAACCTTCTAAAGGTGAGGAGGTAAGACCAGAGGAAGTAGAGCTTTCGCTCATCCCCGGAATAGCCTTTGACAAGGAGGGATACCGCATAGGCTATGGGAAGGGATACTACGATAGGCTCTTTGAAAGGCTGGGAGGGCTAAAGGTGGGAGTGTGCTATGAGTTTCAGGTCTTGGAGGAGGTGCCAAGGGATGACTGGGATATGCCTGTTGACCTTGTGGTCACGGAAGAAAAAATCTATCAAGGAGGTAAGGAAAGATGAGTGTGGAAGTGCTTGTTATTACTGTCTTTTTGGCTTTAGCTGTTGGAGGAGCTTTGGGTTTTATACTTTCAAGAAAGGGTTCAAGCAAGCCACCTGTTTTTGAGACAGCGGTAGATATTGAAGAGAAGAAGAAAGAAGCAGAGCTAATAGTTTCAAAGGCAAAGGAGGAAGCCCAGGAGATAATAAGAAAGGCTCAGGAGGAAGCAAGGGAGGTCAGGCTAAATTCAGAAAGGGAGGCTGAGAAAATAGTCAGACTTGCCCAAGAGGAAGCGGACAGACTAAGGTTAACGCTCAAGGAAGAGACGGAGAAGATAAGACAAGACCTTGACAAAAAAAGCAAGGAGATGGAAGAATACCTCGCGGAAAGAAAGCAGGAAATCCAGAAATTAGAGCAAGCTCTACAACACCGCGAGGCAAACTTAGAGAGAAGGGTTCAAGCTCTTGAAAGGCGAGAGGAAGAGCTATACAGGAGAGAAAAGGAAGTAAGGGAGATGGAAAAGCAAGTAGACCAAGCCCAGAGGGACTTACAGCTCAAAATTAGGGAGATTGACGAGAGAAAAAAGGAGATAGAAGCTCTCAGACATAGGGAGATTCTTGAACTCCAGAGAATAGCCAGTATGTCCCTTGAGGAGGCAAGAGCGGAGCTCCTCAGGAGAGTGGAAGAGGAGGCAAAGATAGAAGCCATAAGAGTGGCAAAGCGTATAGAGGAGGAGGCAAGGGAAAGGGCAGAGTTTGAAGCAAAGAAGATAATAACCACAGCAGTCCAGAGGCTCTCTTCTGAGATAGCCATAAACTACACCACCACCACAGTGGAACTTCCCAGCAACGAATTTAAAGGAAGAATAATAGGAAGAGAGGGGAGAAACATAAGAACCTTTGAGCTTCTCACAGGCGTAGACCTTATAATTGACGATACGCCTGATATTGTAACCATATCTTCCTTTGACCCCATGAGGAGAGAGCTCGCAAAGGATGCCTTGGAAAGGCTTATAGAAGATGGGAGAATACACCCCGCCAGGATAGAGGAGGTGGTAGCAGAGGTCAAAAAGGAAATGGATGAGAAGATAAGGAAGATGGGAGAAGAGACATGCATGGAGCTTGGTCTATACGACATAAACCCTGGGCTTTATTACTACATAGGTAAGCTCTACTACAGGACAAGCTATTCTCAGAACGTGCTTTTACACTCAAAGGAAGTTGCCTACCTTGCAGGTATGATGGCGGAGGAGCTCGGGCTGGATGCTAAAATGGCAAGGAGGGCTGGACTTTTGCACGATATAGGTAAAGCCATATCCCACGAACTGGGAGGTTCTCACACGGACATAGGCATAGAGCTCTGCAAACGCTATGGAGAGCCAGACCCAGTCCTAAACGCCATAAAGGCACACCACAACGAAGAGCCGGTAAGATATCCAGAGGTTGCCCTTGTGTGTGCTGCGGATGCCCTCTCCGCAGCAAGACCTGGTGCAAGAAGAGAGAGCCTTGAAGCCTATCTCAAGAGACTTGAAAAGTTAGAGGAAATAGTCAAGTCCTTTAAGGGTGTGCAAAACGCCTATGCGGTGCAGGCAGGAAGAGAGGTAAGAGTTATAGTGAGCCCAGAGGAGATAAGCGACGAGGAAGCCTACATGCTTTCCAAAAACATAGCAAGGAAAATAGAAGAAGAGATGCAGTTTCCCGGACAGATAAAGGTGGTGGTAATAAGGGAGACAAGACATGTGGAATACGCCAAGTAATCAAGACCTAACTCCTATGCTTTCTCAATACCACCACTTTAAAAAGCTCTACAGAGACTGCCTGCTCTTTTTTCGCCTTGGAGACTTTTATGAGCTCTTCTACGAGGATGCGGAGATAGGTTCAAGGGAGCTCGGTCTTGTGCTCACTTCAAGACCTGCAGGAAAAGGGAAAGAGAGAATTCCCATGTGTGGAGTTCCCTACCACTCTGCAAACTCCTACATCTCAAAGTTAGTCTCCAAGGGCTATAAGGTAGCCATATGTGAGCAGTTAGAGGATGCAAGTCAATCCAGAGGTCTTGTAAAGAGGGATGTTATAAGGGTCATCACTCCCGGCACATACTTTGAGAAGGAAACCTGCGGGCTTGCCAGCCTCTTGAAAAGGGGAAGCCTCTATCTTTGTGCCTACTTAAACCCAGCGACAGGTGAGTTTTTGGGAGGCTCCTTTGACCCAGTGAATGCAAAGGAGTTTATCCTTAAGTTTTCTCCAAAAGAGCTTTTGATACCTCAAGGTCTTTCCTTTGACCTAAAGGAGTTTGACCTCTTTGTGAGCACCGTGGAAGAGGAATACTTTCATGAGGGTCTAAAAGTGCTTTTTGAGGATATGAAGCTCTACAGTGCCAGAGGGCTTGGTTTTGAAAAGGAGGAGGAGCTTTTGCCCTTTGGTGGCTTATACCTTTACCTCAAAAGCACACAAAAGTCCTTTTTACCCTTTGTAGAAAAGCCAAAGCCATACACAGAAGAGGGTTATGTTCGCATAGACTACAGGACACGGAGAGGGCTTGAGCTCTTAGAATCCTATGAGGGTTCAGAAAGGTATTCTCTTTTTGGAGTAATAAACAGGACCCTAACGGGTATGGGAAGAAGAAGGCTTAGGTTTCATATCCTACATCCCTTTAGGGAAAAAAGTGCCATTCAAAAGGTGCAGTCCGCAGTTCAGGAGCTTATGGAAAAAAGACAGCTCTTGGAAGCCCTAAGGCAAGAGCTAAGGAATATGCCAGACCTTGAAAGGCTCGTAAGTAGGATAAGCGGTGGTATCTCTACTCCAAAGGACCTTCTGCAGGTAAGAAGATCTCTTGAAGCCTTGGAGAGAATAAAGGAGCTTTTAAGGGACATGGACTCTGCTTCCCTTAGAGAAATTTACGAAGGACTGTTAGAGCTTAGCGACCTAAGAGAGGATATAGAAAAGACCCTCGTGGAAGACCCACCCTTGCACGTAAAGGAAGGAGGTCTTATAAAGGAGGGCGTAGACCCACAGTTGGACCAGCTTAGATACTACAGAGACAACGCGCAAAGCCTAATAGACCAATACGAAGCTAAGCTAAGAAAGGAAACTGGAATACAAAGCCTAAAGATAGGCTTTAACCGTGTTATGGGCTATTACATAGAAGTGACAAAGCCAAACCTCAAGTATGTGCCTTCTTACTTTCGTAGGCGTCAGACACTCTCAAACGCAGAAAGGTTCACCACAGACTATCTGCAAGAGCTTGAAGAGAAAATACTTTCCGCTCAGAGCAAGATAAACAATCTTGAGTATGAGCTTTTCATAGCTTTGAGGGAGAGGGTTATAAAAAGGCTTGAAGAGCTTGCCCATAACGCAAGGCTTATAGGTTGGCTTGACTATCTTCAGTCCCTTTCAAGTATAGCCTTAGAGAAGGGATGGGTAAGACCTCAAATAGTTGAAGAAAAGGTCCTGCATATCCAAGAGGGTAGGCATCCTGTGATAGAAGAGCATGTAAAAACCTACTGTCCTAACGACACGCATATGGATGAGGAAAGCCTCATATACATAATAACTGGTCCAAACATGGCAGGAAAATCCAGCTACATAAGGCAAACTGCCATTCTTACCCTCTTGGCTCATATGGGTTCTTTTATTCCTTGCAAGTCCGCAAGGATAGGCTTGGTATCTTCTATTCATGCACGCATAGGCTCTGGGGATATTCTGGCTTTGGGAGTTTCTACCTTTATGAATGAGATGCTTGAGGTTTCGAGCATACTCCACAATGCGGATGAAAGGAGTTTAATAGTCCTTGACGAAGTAGGAAGGGGCACATCCACTTATGATGGCATAGCCATAAGCAAGGCTATAGTGGAGTATATATTGGAAAACATAAGGGCGAGAACCCTTATAGCAACCCACTACTTGGAGCTTACTGAGATAAACAAAAGGGGCGTAAAAAACTATCACATGGCGGTAAGCAAAGAGGGGGAAGATATAAATTTCTTGTATCTTTTGAAGCCCGGTAGGGCGGAGGGGAGCTTTGGTGTTAGAGTGGCAAAAAAGGCGGGACTACCAGAGAAGGTTATAAAAAGGGCGGAAGAGGTTTTATTGGAACTTGAAGCCTCAAAGACCCTGCCTGTATTGGAAAGAGTTTACGAAGAAAGCCAAAGAGAAGAAGAAAGGCAACTTTTGGAAGAGCTTATAGAACTTGACATAGCAAACCTAACACCCTTGCAAGCGCTTATAAAATTGGCGGAGCTAAAGGAAAAGGCAATTAGCTTGAGAAAAACTAAAGCCTAAGAAGGAATAGTTAAATTTAGCTCTTTTTTAAGCACTTCTAAGACATCTTCATAACCTATAAGCCTTTTAATCAAGGCATATTGAAACTCTCTATCTTTTATCTCTCTTACCCTTTTCTCCAACCCCTCTTGCATATAGCCAAGTTTACCCTCTACGAGAGTTATAACCATATCCTCTTTGGCAGTCTTATATCCTCAGGTCTAACACCATAGGCATGTGCCTGACCTTCTCTGTTAGCCTTATCATTATGAGTTTTTGAATTATGTTATGAAATTTTCAGTTCAATAGCCAAAACCTGCATGAAATCTTCAGAAGCAGAAACCAACTTCTTGGCTAAAGACCTCAGAAACTCCACATCTTTTATTTCCCTTATCCTATTTGCTATCTCTTCTGGTACATAACCAAGTTTAGCCTCAATTATAGCTATAACCATTTCCTGTGCGGATTTCAAAAGTCCCTTTTTAATACCAATAACCTCACCTTCTTTTCTACCTTCCTCGATACCAATCTGCTTACCTTCTTCAATACCAATCTGTTTACCCTCCTCAAGCCCAAGCCTGTATAAAAGGTCCTTTTTCAACTTCCTCTTTGGCAGTTTTATATCCTCAGGTCTAACCACTATAGGCATGTGCCTTACCTCCTTTGTGAGCCTTATCCTTAAGTTAGGTCTTAGCTCTGTTAGTGTCAAGATTTTCAAAAGATAGTCCTTTCTCTCTTCCTCGTTCATGCTTTCCATGGTCTTTATGAGCTTTTCTATCAGATACACTTCATCCTCTACCTTGCACAGACAAGCCAAAAGCCTATCCATAGGGTCTGGACTTTCCAAAAGCACCTTGCAGTCTATCTGCCTTATGTCAAGTATTTCATAGCTAAAGGTAAGATTTCTAAGCCTTAGCCTTGACTTCATTCTGAGCTTTCTGTTTCCCACATACACAAGGAGCTGTTTTATAAGACTGCCTGGGTATCTTTCCAATATGGCAATGTAGTAGCGTAGCATTCTGAAGGGCATGTTAGGGTCGTTGAAAGACTGGAACTCTATATGCAATATGCTTTCATCTTCAAGCTTTGCTAAAAAGTCCACTCTCAGCTCTGTGGAGGGAAAGTTTGTGGGTAGTAGCTCCTTTATGGGTGCTGGAGAAAGTATTCTGCTTAGTCTTTGTGGGATTTCTTCAAAGATGTCTCTTATGGTTATGTCTTTTGAAGACACGTAAGGATTATAGCATATGCCTTTTAGGTTTGAGTTAAAATAATGAGTTTAATGAAGAAAGTGCTAATCCTCGGCAGTGGACCAAATCGTATAGGTCAAGGTATAGAGTTTGACTATGCCTGCGTCCATGCGGTTTTTGCCCTAAAGGAGCAGGGAATAGAGACCATAATGGTTAACTGCAACCCAGAAACTGTCTCTACAGACTACGACACTGCGAATGCTTTATACTTTGAGCCAGTGGTTTTGGAAAACGTGCTTGAGGTCATAAGAAGAGAAAAGCCCGATGGAGTTTTTCTCCAGTTTGGTGGTCAAACGCCTCTTAAACTCTCCCTTCCTCTCAAGAACCTTGGCGTAAACATACTGGGAACTCCTCCAGAAAGCATAGATATGGCGGAGGATAGGGAGCTCTTTAAGAAACTTGTTGACAACCTTGGCATAAAACAGCCACCAAGTGGAACTGCAAGGACAAAGGAAGAAGCCATAAGAATAGCGGAAGAGCTTGGCTTTCCTGTGCTTGTGAGACCTTCCTATGTGCTTGGTGGTAGGGCTATGAGAATAGTTTATGACAGGGAGGAGCTTATCCAATACCTTGAAGAGGCGGTAAGTGTAAGCTTTGAAAGACCCATACTCATAGACAAGTATCTTTCTGACAGTATAGAAGTGGATGTGGACGCCATAGGGGATGGTGAGGATTATCTAATAGGTGCGGTGATGGAGCATATAGAGGAGGCGGGTGTTCATTCAGGAGATAGCGCGGCAAGCATACCACCATACACTCTCTCAAAGGAAGTGGTAGAAGAGATAAAAAGACAGTCTAAGCTCATAGCGAAGGCTCTAAAAGTGAAAGGGCTTGTGAACCTTCAGTTTGCGGTAAAGGATGGCGAGGTCTACGTGCTTGAGGTTAACCCAAGGGCTTCAAGGACTGTTCCTTTTGTAAGCAAGACCATAGGCTATCCTTTGGCAAAGCTATCCGCTCTTATAGGCGTTGGTAAAGGTTTAAAAGAACTTGTTCCTGAGGTTTTTGAAAGACTTGAAGGAGGCAAAGCCCACTTTGCCAGCGACTTTATGCCTTCAGACAAGAAGATATACTCCGTCAAAGAGGTTGTCTTCCCTTGGAACAGGTTTCCAGAAGAAGACCCAGTGCTTGGACCCGAAATGAAAAGCACAGGAGAAGTTATGGGCATTGCAGAAGACTTTGGACTGGCTTACTACAAGGCACAGCTTTCTGCAGGTAGCAGGTTACCCTTGGAGGGTAGAGTTTTCCTTAGCGTGGCAGACAGAGATAAACCAAAGGTGGTAAACCTTGCAAGAGGCTTTCTTGAACTGGGCTTTGAAGTCTATGCCACTGGAGGGACATACAAGTTTCTAAAAGAGAGAGGATTGGATGTAAAGCATGTGCTAAAGGTCTCTGAGGGAAGACCCAACGTGGTGGACATGATAAAAAACCAAGAAATACAGCTCATCATAAACACACCCACAGGCAGAAAGGAGAGGAGCGACGCCTACCATCTTAGGAGGTCCGCAGTTCAGTATGGCATACCTTACACAACCACTGTAAGAGGTGGATACGCCATGCTTGAGGCCATAAAAAGCTACATAAAGCATGGTGGTAGACTAAAGGTTTACGCCCTTCAAGACCTATGAAAATAGTGCTTACAGGAGAGCCAGGTATAGGGAAAACCACGTTCATAAAGAATTTAGCAAAGGCTTTAGGGGACAAAACCATAGGCTTTTGGACGGAAGAGGTTAGAGACCCAAAGACAAAAAAACGCACAGGCTTTAAAATAGTTTCCACAGAAGGTAAGAGGCTTCTTTTTGCCAGTAAAACCTTTACCTCAAAGCATCTTGTAGGCTCTTATGGTGTGAATGTACAAAGGTTTGAAAGTGTAGCTCTTCCAATCCTTGAAAAGGCTCTTCAGGAAAACAAAGTAGTGCTTGTGGACGAAGTGGGCAAAATGGAACTTTTCTCAAAACCCTTTAGAGAGCTTATAAGAGTACTCATCCATGACCCGAGAAAGCATATGGTGATAACCATTCCTATAAGGGATGTGCATCCTCTTGTTGCGGAAATAAGAAGACTCATGGGTGCAGTTCTTTTGGAGGTAAACAGAGAAAACAGAGATGGGCTATTGGAGGATATTCTCAGCCTTCTTGACACATCCTGACTCTTTAGGCTATAGTTTTTAACAAGGAGGTGAACTATGAGAAAACTTTTACTTATAACTGGAATTGTTTCAGCCCTTAGCCTTTCCGTGCCCATAGACTTGTCTTTTGCAAATACGCAAACTAAAAAACAGGTGGTGCAGGGAAAGGCTAAGCAAACAAGTAACGCAGTCAAGAAGAATACACAGAACAAAAGGGTTTCCAATAAGAATGCCAACAGGAATGCCTCTAAAAAGAGCAGAACAGCACGAAAGGAACCTCGTTATGCCAAGAACATAAACAAGCCACAAGAGGGTGAACTTCTCAAATTAGAGGGTATGGTAAAAGACCTAAATGAACAGTGAAGAGATACGTCTTATAGAAGAGCTCAAAATAAGGCAGGGCGATACTTGGCGTGTATTAAAAATAATGAGTGAGTTTGTCCAAGGCTTTGATGCCCTATCTTCTATAGGTCCTGCTATAACCTTTTTTGGAAGCTCAAGGCTTGATGAAACAGACCCGTATTATAAAAAAGCATACAGAACAGCCTTTATGCTTGGAAGTCTCGGCTTTCATATAGTCACAGGTGGTGGTCCAGGCATAATGGAGGCTGCAAACAGAGGAGGCAAAGATGCAGGAACTTTGTCTGTGGGTCTAAACATTCAAATACCCACAGAGCAGGTCCCTAACCCATATCAAAACATATCTCTAAACTTTGACTACTTTTTTGTAAGGAAGGTAATGCTTCTGAGGTATTCTACCGCCTATCTTATATTCCCCGGTGGTTTTGGAACCCTTGATGAGCTCTTTGAAGCTCTAACTCTTATACAAACAGGCAAGAGCCCAAGGTTTCCCATAATACTCTTTGGTGCTGAATACTGGAAGCCCCTTTTGGACTTTATGAAAAACACCATGGTCGCTTATAATACCATTAGCAAAGAAGATATGAACTTCATATCCTTGTGCGACACTCCAGAGGAAGCGGTTGAGCTTATAATAGAGGAGATGGTCTCCCTATACAGAAAGCTCGAAAGGGAGGAACCTTTCAATCCGATGTTTGAGAGGTTAAAGACCATACTATCTGGAGCTGGTGTTTTATCATGAAATTTCTACATATGGCAGACCTTCATGCAGGCAAAAGGCTATACGACAAAGTGAGCAGAAACGAAGACCTTGTTTATGCCCTTGAGCAGATAAAAAACATATGTAAAGAAAATAGTATAGACCTTCTTATAGTTGCAGGTGATATCTTTGACAAGAGAAACCCCGACTTTGAATCTCAAGGACTCATAATGGAATTCCTCACAGAGATGAACTCCATTGGACTGCACATATTACTCATAGCAGGAAATCACGACAGCTACGACTTTATGAAAATATACAAGAACCTAAGAAAACTCTCAAACATTCATGTTTTTGATAGACCTTCTACAAACCTCAAGGAAGTCATATTCCAATACGACCAGTTAAAGATTGCCTGCCTCCCCTATCCCGATGAGAGGGTTTTGACCAACTTTGACGAAGAAAGGCATAGAAGCTATGCGGAGAAGGTGGCAAATTACATGAAAGCCCTTGCGTGCGAGGTTGAGGACTCACGATACAGAGTCCTTGTTTCTCACTTAATGATAGATAGGGCTAAGGTGGCAGGAAGTGAACTCCAATCAAGCGTAAGTCCCTACTATGCGGTAAGAGCGGATACAATTCCGGATACCTTTCAATATGTAGCCTTAGGGCACGTTCATAGAAATCAGAGAATAGAAGGCACCACACCCAAAGTTTACTATTCTGGTAGTCCTTACCAGATAGATTTCTCAGAAAAGGGCATGGATAAGTTTGTAAACTTGGTGGTGCTTGAGGATGGTATGGCGAAGGTAGAAACCATAAGGCTTGACCTTAAAAGACAGCTTGTGGAGATAAGGCTTAAAGAGGGGGAAGATATACAAAAATCTCTTGAACCCTTGTCTAAGGAAAACCTGCTGGTAAGGGTTGTTATGGAGGTAAAAATGTCAGACCCCTTCTTACAGCAGAGGAGGGATATGGTGTTTAAAATCCTTGGCGACAGGCTTGTAAGGCTTGAAATAGAGCCCTTGGGAACTTCTCAAGAGACAAGAGCAGAAGCAGGCAAAATAGACCTGCTTAGCCTATATGAGGACTTTCATAAGTTTAAATACAAGTCAGAATCCTCACAGGACTTAAAGGCTTTAATTGAAAAACTTATAGACAGGGTTAGCCATGAGACCCATAAGGCTTGAACTTGAAAACTTCACCATATACAGAGGAAAGCACAGCATTGACTTTTCACCCCTTAACTTTTTTGCCATAAAGGGTAAAACGGGAGCGGGAAAGACAAGCCTTATTGATGCCATATGCTACGCCCTTTATGGAAAAGTCCCAAGATACGGAGGAGAAAGGGCACATGCATATCTTGTCTCAAAGGGTCAGAGGTTTATGCGTGTATCTTTAGAGTTTTCTGTAAGAGGAAGGAGATACAAAATAGAAAGAGAGTATGTGGAAGACAAAAGGAGAAATCTGTCGGAGTTTAGGTTTTACGAAGAAGGTAAACCTAAGCCTTTCAGAGAAAGAGAGTTAGAGGACTATCTCAAAAATGTGCTTAGGCTTGACTACAGTATCTTTACAAAGGTTATACTCCTACCTCAAAACCAGTTTGACAGGTTTTTAAAGCCACAAAACCAAAGGGAAAGGAGAGAAATACTCAATTCCCTACTTGGTTTTTCTGAGCTTATCCTTGCACTAAAAGACCTGGTGGGACAAGAGTATAAACTCCTCGTTGGCAAGCTCCAGCTTATGCAACAAAGGTTTGAACAACTGGCTTATATAACTCCAGAGCTTATACTTCAAAGGGAAAAGGAGCTTGAAAATGTAAAAAAGGAATATAAGGAGCTTTCAGAAGGAGCATCCAAACTAACAAACCTGCTTTTGAAGTGCAAAGAACGGGACAGCCTTTTACAGGAATACAAAAAAACATCGGAAGACTTAGATAGGCTATTAACTCAAGAGGAGGACATAGCACGCAAGAAACAACTTCTTGAAACTGTCCTTGAAATACTTCCCTACCTTCCAAAGGTGGAGCAGTATGAGAGCCTTCTCTTACAGGAAGAAAAGCTAAAAGAAGAGAAAAAGGAAAAGGAGCTTGACCTGAAAAAGTATCATGAGGAAAGAGAACTTGTGGAGCAGGAGTTTAAAAGTATAGAAGTTGAGTTTAAAAAACTTGAATCATACAACAATAAACGACTTGAAATAAGTCAAACTCTACAGCTTATTGAACAGTATATGGGTTTCAAAAGGGACTTGGAGAAGATAGAAGGAGATATAAGGCATACAGAAGAGCAGAAGGACCTCTATATGACAGAGCTAAAAGACCTAAGAGAAAGGTCTCACAGAGGCTATGAGAAGATAAGAGATGTAGAATATGCCATACAAGAACTTGAGGAAAAGGGAGTGGAGCAGGAGTTTATTCAGTCTCAGAGGATAAAAGAGCAGGTGGAAAACACAAGGAGATTGGAAAAGGAAGAGGAACAGGTCAAGATACAGGTGGAAATCCTTGAAAAAGAGCTAAAAGGGAAAGAGGAGAAGCTAAACAAGGCGTTGAAAGAAAGGGAGGAGTTGGAGCTTGCTATAGGACAAACGGAAGGAGATATATCTAACCTTAGGTCTTTTATAGAAAGAGAAAGCGAACTGCTTCAAGAAGGCTTTAGGCTTAAGGAGCAGTTAAGTAAGGCTTTGGAACTCAAACAGGTAAGCGAGGAAAGGGCTATATACGAGAAAAGACTGCAAGAATTGGAGAAAAACCTAAGCTCTATAGAGGAGCAGTTGGAAGGGCTAAAGGAAAGAAGGATTGATGTGTATGCCTTTGAGATAAGGTCAAGGTTAACGGAAGGAGATGTGTGTCCTGTATGCGGTCATAGAGTGGAGCATATAGAACTCAAAGAGCAGGGAGAAGACATTACGAGCCTAATCAAAAGGCAAGAGGAACTAGAAAAGACCGCAAATAGCCTCAGGTCTGAACTTCTTGAAAATCAAGCCAAGGTTTCCATCTTGAAAACTAAGGAGAAGGAGTTGCAAGAGGCACTATATGGGCTTTCCACAGAGGATATTCAGGGAAGGCTTTCTCAAGTAGAGGGCATTCTAAAAGAAATTGAGGAAAAAAAGAGGCTTCTAAGGGACAGGGAACAAACCTTAAGAAACCTCAAAACTAAACACTCTGAACTATCCAAGTTTATAGACAACTTAAAGTTTGAAGAGGGCAAAATAAGAGAGGAGTTTCTCTCAAAGAACTCTATCCTTGAAAGGCTCGTAGAAGAGAAGAACTCTTTGATGAAGTCTTTGGGAGAGGTTTTGGATGTGGTGCTTGAAAGGGTCAAAAAGGCAGAAAAGGAGTATGAGGAGCTTAGGTTATTGAAGGAGAGGGAAAGGAAGTTTAAGCAGAGGTTTGAGGAGATACAAAAAGAGCTTATGGAAAAGGAAAAGAAGTATACGGAGCTTGAGGAGAGGCTAAAGGGACTAATCCAGCAGAAGAGGTCTTTGGAAGAAAAACTTATGGACTTAGGCAATAGGATTATAAAAGCTACTGGAGAAAGTCCCTCTGAGCTCTTAGCACACAAGCTAAGAAAACAAAGTCAAGAGTTGGAAAGAAGGGTAAAGGAGGTGCAAGAAAGCTACGAGACGACCTCTTCCTACCTGCAAAGGTTAAGAGAACAGGAAGCAAGGCTTATCTCAGATATTCAAAACATAGAGAGGATGCTTTCTCAACTACAGTCTCAAAAACAAAGCATGGCAAGTGAGATATACTCTCTCCAGGAGAGATTTGGTAGTTTACAAAACCTCAAAAGCTGTGCCCTAAGTCAAGAACAGATAAAGAGCCTTCAGCAGGAAATAGAAGAATATAACAAAGAAAGGCATAACCTTGAAAACAAGCTCAAAGAGTTAGAGTTAAAGCTCCAAGGTTTAAAGGAGCTTCCTGAGACATTCCGCATGGAAGAGGACCTAAAGGGATTGGAAGCGTCTATTGAGGAAAACAGGAGGTTGCATGGAAGTTTGGATAGTGAAATAAAAAAGCTAAAAGAAGACCTCTCTGAAAAGCAAAGTTTGGAGAAAAGCCTTTCTGAGCTTCGCATGGAATTAAGCCTTTATGAAAGGTTAAGGAGCGACCTTGTAGATAATCAATTTCCAGAGTATGTGAGCCAGCTTATGCTAAAAAGGATCGTTGATAGGGCGAGTTATTACCTTTTTAAATTCACTTCGGGACTTTTTACCTTTGACCTGCTTGAAGGAGACCTGCATGTCTACGACCACTCCACAGGATATCATAGGATTGTTTCCAGTTTAAGCGGTGGTGAGACCTTTTTGGCGAGCCTTTCTCTTGCCTTTGCGGTGGCGGACATACTCTCTCAAAATGCACCTCTTGAAAGCCTTTTCATAGATGAAGGCTTTGGTTCTTTAGATAGGGAAACAAGAGATTCCCTTTCTGAGTTTTTTGATATGATAAGGCAGTCCACAGACAGGCTTGTGGGAGTTATAACCCACGTGGAAGACATAGCGGAAAAGTTTAGTCAAAGAATAGAAGTGGAAAAAAGGGAGGGCTACGCAAAGCTCAAGGTCATATATTAATACTCATGAGAACCATAAGCAAGGAAGAGCTAAAAGAGCTTTATCACAAGGACTTTCCACTGTGGGCTGAGATAAACTACGAGCTTTTGAGGGAAAAGGCTTACGACCTTGTGGACTGGGAAAACCTCTTGGAGGAAATAGAAGATATGGCGCGGTCTGACTTGAAAACTTGTATTAGCCTGCTGGCAAGGATACTGGAACATCTCTACAAGTGGGATAATTTTAGAAACCTTGCTGGTGGAGAAACCGCAGGGTATGGGTGGATAAAGAGTATAGAGAATGCAAGAAGGGCTATAAATAGAGAGTTTCGTAAGTATCCAAGTCTTAAGCATAGACTTCCTGGAGAGATTGATAAGGCATGGATTGATGCGATTGGCTACCTTGAAAACTGGCTTGAGGAGAATGGATACGACATTGAGAATTTCTCTTTTCCAGAGGAATGTCCCTACACTTATGAGGAAGCCATGACAAGAGAGCTAAGAAAGGAGATAAAGCCATGAGGACTATAAGTAAAGAGGAACTTAAGGAACTCTATCACAAGGACTTTCCACTGTGGGCGGAGATAAACTACGAGCTTTTAAAAGAGAAACTCTACGACCTTGTGGATTGGGAAAATCTCTTGGAGGAAATAGAAGATATGGCACAAAGGCATTTGGATTCTTGCATAAGTCAATTGGCAAGGATATTGGAGCATCTCTACAAGTGGGATAATTTTAGAAACCTCGCCGGTGGAGAAACTGCGGGAAGAGGCTGGATAAAAAGTGTAAACAATGCAAGAAGGGAAATATTGACAATGTTTGATGTTTATCCAAGTTTGAGGAATAAATTACCTAACGAAGTTAGCACTGCATGGAAGTTTGCAAAGAGGAAGCTTGAAAACTGGCTTGAAGATAATGACTACAATCCAGAAGACTTCTATATTCCAGAGGAATGTCCCTACACATACGAGGAAGCCATGACAAGAGACCTAAGAAAGGAGATAAAGCCATGAGGACTATAAGCAAAGAAGAGCTTAAAGAACTTTATCACAAGGACTTTCCACTTTGGGCGGAGATAAACTACGAGCTTTTAAAAGAAAAACTCTACGACCTTGTGGACTGGGAAAATCTCTTGGAGGAGATAGAGGATATGGCAAGGTCTGACCTATGGGCTTGTGTAAGTCAGCTTGCGAGAATATTGGAGCACATGTATAAGTGGGATAATCTAAGAAAATATACAAAAGGCGGAGAAGAATTAGGAGGTCTCAGTTGGATAAGAAGCGTGGAATATGCAAGAGTGGAGATAAGGAGTCTGTTTAGAAGGCATCCAAGCCTAAGTAAAAAGCTACCAGAATACATTGAGCTTGCCTGGGAGGATGCGGTAGATAGGATAATTCTTTGGTTAAGGGATATAAAAAAGGAAGAGCTTATAAAAGACATACCGAAAGATTGCCCTTACACATACGAAGAAGCTATGACAAGAGACCTAAGGAAGGAGATAAAGCCATGAGGACTATAAGCAAGGAAGAACTTAAAGACCTTTATCACAAAGACTTTCCACTCTGGGCGGAGATTAACCTTGAGCTTTTGAGGGAAAAACTCTACGACCTTGTGGACTGGGAAAACCTCTTGGAGGAAATAGAAGATATGGCACGGTCTGACTTGAAGGCTTGTATTAGCCTGCTGGCAAGAATATTGGAACATCTCTACAAGTGGGATAATTTTAGAAACCTCGCTGGTGGAGAAACCGCGGGAAGAGGCTGGATAAAAAGCATAAACAACGCAAGAAAGGATATCTTGGCGGAGTTTAAGAAGTATCCAAGTCTGAGGAATAAGCTTCCTAAGGAAATAGACAAGGCATGGATAGATGCGGTGAGAAACTTAGAAAGATGGCTTGAAGACAACGGTTATGAGCCAGAGGAGTTTAATATTCCAGAGGAATGTCCCTACACATACGAGGAAGCCATGACAAGGGACTTGAGAAAGGATCTATGAGGATATTTTTATTACTTTTGGAGGTGTTTTTTATGGCGACAGTGGTTTTTGCTGGAGAGCTAAGGACTTATAAACTCCCTAACGGTGCAAAGTTAGTGGTAAATAAGAGAGAGGATACAGAAGCGGTAGCCTTGCATGTGTGGTTCAAGGTTGGCTCTGCCTACGAGGACTATCAGCGAAAGGGTATGGCTCACTTTTTGGAGCATATGCTCTTTAACGGCTCGGAGAAGTATCCATACGGACAGATAGACTACATTATAGAAAGTCTTGGTGGAAACCTTAACGCCGGCACTTCAAAGGATTATACCTTTTACCACATAACTATAGCAAAGCCCTATTGGAAACAAGCCCTTGAAGTGCTCTATCAGTTAACTCAAAAGCCTCTGCTTTTGGAAGATATGGTGGAAAAGGAAAAGCCCATTGTTATAGAGGAGCTAAGGCGTGGAAAGGACAATCCTACTACAGTCCTGTGGGAAGAGTTTGAAAAGGTCTTTTACAAGGTCTCTCCATACAGACATCCTATTATAGGCTACGAGGAAACCATTCAGAAGTTTACAAGAGATATGCTCCTTGAGTTTTATAGGAACTTCTACCAGCCAAGGAATATGTTTGTGGTGGTGGTGGGAGATGTGGAGCCGGAGGAGGTCTACAAGGAAGTGTTGGAAACCTTTGGAAAAGAAGAAGGTAAGCCTGTGCCAAAGGTGGAGATATTGCCAGAACCAGAGCAGTTGGAAAACCGTTCAAAGACCATAAGGGACAAAAGGGTGGAAAGGACCTATTGGCTCATAGGTTGGAGAGCTCCTGCCATAGGCACAAAGGAATACTACGCCCTTGCAGTGCTTGACCAAATATTGGGAAATGGTAGGACTTCTCTCTTTTATAGGGAGTTAAGGGAAAAGGGTCTTGTTTACAGCGTATCTACAGGAGACTTTGGAAGACCAAGGGATAACCTATTTTTCATTTACGCTACCTTGGACCAAGATAGGTTGGAGAAAGTAAAGGCAAGGGTCTTTGAGCTTATGAGGTCTCTCAAAGAAACTTTGACAGAAGAGGAGGTTCAAAAGGCAAAGGAGAGGCTCATAAATTCAGAAGCCTTTGCCCTTGAGAGGGTAGAAAGGGATGCCTTTTATATTGGTTATTCTCTTACCGTTGTGGGTCTTCTGGACTACTACAAATACTTTGACAACAACATAAGAAACGTGCGTCGTGAGGATGTGTTAAGGGTTCTTGAGAAATACATCCTTAGTAAGCCTTACAGTGAAGTTATTATGGTGCCAGAGAGATGAGGTTTATAATACTTTTGCTTTTTTTGCTTAGTCTTTCCTTTGGAGGTGCAAGGGTGCAGGAACACATTTTGGAAAATGGAGTAAAGCTGATAACAAAGGAAACAAGGGGAAGAGGTATAGTCTCTGGTGTGATATTTATAAGGTCTGGGACGCATGGGGAGAAAAGGAGAGGGCTTACGAACCTTACCGCCTTGCTACTTACAAAAGGCACAAAGACCTATAGCTCTTACCAGATAGCAAGCACCTTTGAGGACTATGGAGGTAGCATATACGCCTCTGCCAGCGATGATTATGTGGAGATAGGCTTTTCCACTAAGGTGGAGGGTCTAAAGGAGGGTCTAAGAGTCATAAGGAGTATGCTCCTTGAGCCACTCTTTTCTGAAGAAGACCTTGAGAGGGAAAGACGAAACGTGCTACAGGCTATAAGGGCGAGAAGAGAAAGGGGGCAAGAGCTTGCGGTGGACGCTTTGAGAAGAATTACCTACAAGGGTTCTAACTACGAGGTTTTTCCTCTTGGTCTTGAGGAAGATGTAAAGGCTATAGGCAGGGAAGATGTGATAAATAGGTGGCAGGAAATACTGCCTTCTAAAAATGTGGTGGTAAGTCTCGTGGGAGATTTTAAGACAGAACAGGTTTTACCTATGCTTAGAGAGGTTTTTTCTGAAATTCCCGAGGGAGAGTATCCACTAAATCCTGTGGATGTGTCTATGAGGGAAGACCTATTAGAGAGGGTGAAAAGACCGGGCTCTCAAGCTACGGTGCTCTGTGCCTTTGACGCTCCTGAGTTTAAGGGAAGAGAATACTTTGCCTTTAAGGTGTTGGATGCTGTGCTTGGAGATGGTATGACCTCAAAGCTCTTTAAGGAACTTAGAGAAAAAAGGGGCTACGCCTATGCGGTCTATTCCACATATCCCACTCGCCTTTTTTCTCCAAGACTAATAGCCTATATAGGCACTTCTCCTGAGAAAAAGGAAGATGCTCTTAGAGACTTGGTGGAAGTGATAAAGAATAGTGAAATAACGCCAGAGGATGTGGAGCTTGCCAAAAATAAGATAGTGGGAGACTTTCTATTGGCTCGCCAAACGAGGGCAAGACAGGCATGGTATTTAGGCTTTTTTGAGGTAATGGGCTTTGGCTGGAGGATGGACTCAGAGTATGTGGACAAAATAAGGTCAGTGAGTTTTGAAGAGGTGCAAGCCTTAAGAGAAAAATACCTTAAAATACATCACTGCGTGGTGGTGGAACCCTAATGGGAGACTTTACAAAGGCTGGACTTGACAGAGGAGACCTGCAAAAGGAGTTGGAGCATGTTTTAATATCTGCAAAAATGCTTTACAGAACCTACTTGGCAGGCATAGAAGACCTCACAGAAGAAGAGCTTAGCTACGACCTTATAGAATACAAAGACCAGCTTGAGAGGGTAATCATTCCTTTAGTCAAAAGGGCAGAAGCGACAAGGAGTAAAAAACTCGTTGATATGGCTTACGAAATTAGATACACCTACGAGAAGCTCTTAGAGCTCATTCAACAGAAGCTAAAAACCTCTTGAGCTTTTCTATGGCATTAGCCTTTATTTGAGAAACCCTTGCCATAGACACGTCTAAAAGCCCTGCCACATCTTTTAGTGGTAGCTCCTCGTAATAGAAAAGCTGTAAGACTAACTTTTCTCTGTAGTCAAGAGTCTCTATAGCCTTAAGCAGTTTTTCTCTGAGGTCTTTTCTAATTACTGCCTCTTCTGGTCCTTCTTCTGTGCTTTCAAAAAGCTCCTCGTAGCTCCTACCCTCTTGAAAAAGTTCATCAAGGCTCATAAGATAAGAAAAGTTTATTGCCTGAAGGTCTTCTCTAAGCCTTTCTGGGCTCTCACCAAGATATTCCGCCAGCTCCTCATCGCTTACTTCACCGCCCTTTTCCATGCTAAGCTTATCAATAGCTTGTCTTATAGCCTTCTCCTTTGACCTGAGGCTTCTACTAACAAAATCAAGACTTCTCAAGTAGTCGTATATAGCACCCTTTATGCGTAGCTTGAGATAAGCGGTAGGGTTTTTGCTTTTGTCTAACTTTGGCAGAGACTCCACAAGAGCCAGAACCCCATATCCTATTAAGTCTCTTACATCCACAGAGGCAGGTAGGTGTCTGTGTATGCGGTAGGCTATCTGCTGAACTAAGGGCAGGTAAGAAAGCACAAGCTCTTTCTCTTCTGCGGTCATGGAAATATTTTACTTACTAATTTAGCCAGAAAAGTAAACCACAATAGGTTGCTTGCAAGGTGCAAAAGGCTCACAAAAGCCAAAGAACCAGTCCTTTGGTATATATAGCCGTAAAGCAAAGAAGGAAAAAAGGTAAGCACGGACCAAAGATCTACATACAGGATTATGTGAGGAATTGTAAAAAGCACTGACACAGTAAGGTTTGAAAACCTCTGCATAAGGTAAGCCCTAAAGAAGAGCTCCTCTGCAAAAGCCTGAAGAGTAAGGCTCATAAAGTTTTGAGGATGTAAAACATAAAGCAAAGGTAGTGCCAAAAGGCTTAAGTTCCATGGACTTTTTACTCCAAACCTCTCTAAAGGTAGAAAGACCAATAGTTTTCAACCCCTCAGACCCATTAAAATCTAAAATAAACGGTCAGCTCTCTGGTGGTGGCATGAGCTTTAGCCTATCTGGCACCTTAGAGAGACTACAGCTTAGGAGGTAGAGGCATGGAAGTAAGGCTACTTGTAAACGGAAAAGAGGTGAGACTAAAGGACTTTCCTCAAAGGGTGCTTTATAATCTCATTGAGGGTTATGTGAAAAGTCTAAACCTCCAAGAAGAGCCAAGGCAAGTAGAGGTTCATGTTAGGCTCAAAGAGGACCATAGTAGAGACACTAACCTTTGAGGTAGCAGAGGAACAAGAGGGTCTTAGGCTTGACCAGTTTCTCTCTCAGGCTTACCCTGACTTTTCAAGGAGCTACCACCAAAGGCTCATAGAAGAGGGCTATGTGCTTGTGGATGGTCTTGAGATAAGAAAGCCTTCAAAGAGGCTAAAAAGGGCAAGCCAAATAACCCTGCTTATTCCAGAGCCAGAGCCTCTTGAGGTGCTCCCAGAAAACATCCCCATTGACATAGTCTACGAAGACCAGCATATTCTCGTGCTTATAAAACCCTGCGGACTTGTGGTGCACCCATCCCCGGGATACACCTCTGGAACGCTTGTGAACGCACTTCTTTATCATGCTAAAAGCCTCTCCTCCATAGGTGGCGTGGAAAGACCAGGCATAGTCCACCGGCTTGACAAGAACACCATGGGACTTATGGTGGTGGCAAAGACCGACATGGCACACAGAAGCCTCGCAGAGCAGTTTAAAGAAAGAAAAGTGGAAAAACTATACAAAGCCTTAGTAAAGGGCATTCCAAACTGGAGCTACAAGCTCATAGAAGCACCCATAGGAAGACACACAGAAGACAGAAAGAAGTTCACCATAAGAGAGGAGGGCAAGCCAGCCAAGAGCGAAGTATGGCTTTTAAGAGCCTTTCCCCGTCAAAGCGTAAGCCTGCTTAAGGTAAAGATACACACAGGCAGGACACACCAAATAAGAGTGCACCTGTCTCACATTGGCTTTCCCATCTTGGGAGACACCACCTATGGCTTTAAGAGAAGCTCCGTAGACAAAAGGCTACTTCAGACCCTTGGCGGTTGCCACATGCTCCTTAGCTATCATCTCTCCTTTGAGCATCCCCAAACAGGACAAAAGCTCACCTTTGAAATACAAGAGCCAGAACCCTTCAAAAGCACCTTAGCTCTCATAGAAAAGCTTGAAGAAGAGCTCTCTTAGTCTTTGCACCGCACCCTCTCCACCAAGAACCTGCCTTAGCCTCTTAAACTCAAGCCTTTGGCTTTCCTTCCAATCCTCCTTTAGCTCCGAGAAAAACCTACACAAAGCCTCTGGACTTTTCTGAACCATCTCGGGTACCACATCCCTCTGGAGTATAAGGTTTGTGAGGGCTATGTTTTTTACCTTAACAAGAAGCCTTCCAAGAAGATAGGTTATAGGACTTACCCTATAAAAGACTACATGAGGAGAGTCCAAAAGGCTTGCCTCAAGCTCCGCAGTGCCACTGGCAAGAAGCGTAAAATCCGCATAAGCCATAGTGTTGTAAGAAGCCCTATCCAAGTCCCTGTTGGTTATGACCCTTATTGGAAAACCTGCAAACTCCCTCTCTAAGAAATCCCTAAAAGCCTCAAAGGTAGGAACAACCATAGGCTTTTCCACCCTCAGACATCTTAGCACCTCCTTCAGATAAGGCACATGCCTTTTTATCTCACTCCAACGACTTCCCGGAAGCAAAGCCACATAGTCCTCAAAGCCAAGAAAACTCCTCATAGCCTCTTTGCTTAGGCTTGGCTTTGCCAAATCCACAAGAGGATGCCCCACAAAATGCACCCTAAAGCCTTCCCTTGCGTATTTTCTGTAAAAGTCCACCTCAAAGGGAAGTATCACAACAAGATGGTCTACAAGCTCCGATATTAGCCTTGCCCTGCCCTCCTTCCAAGCCCAAACCTGCGGAGAGATAAAGTAGATAATTTTTCTCACCTTCCCCTTAGCCCTCTTGAGAAGTGGCAAATTAAAGGCAGGAGCATCACACAAAAGGAGCACATCCACCTCAGGAAGAAGAGCCTCTATCTGTCTCCAAAGCCTGTAGACCTTTGGAATTTTTGGAAGAGCCTCCACAATACCCACCACGGAAAGCTCCTCTATGCGTGCAAGGCTTTTAAAGCCCAAAGACTCTAACCTCTCATCGGTTATGCCAATAAACTCCACACCCCCAAAGTCCTTGAAAATCTCATAAACATAGTTGCTTGCAGACCTCTCCCCCAGAGAAACAAAAACCCTCATTCAACCTTTGCAAAAGCCCCAAAGAGCCCTTCACCCTTCCTCTCTATCCTAACCCTCACACCTTCCAACCTCACAAAAAAGGCATAGGAAACCTCCACCCTACCAGAGCTCCTCACACTTACATACCTCTCCGCCCAGCAGTCCTCCAAAGCATTCCTAAAGGTCGCCTTCAAATAAGCCCCATCATGATGCTCCATAATCTCTGTATAGACCACCTCCATGTAGTTATTCTCCTCCACCGCAGACCTCCACAAGCCCTCAAGCCCATCCTCAGAAACCTCAAAGGACACACCAAACTCCAAATCCTCTGGGTCCATGCCCTCAAGATACTCCTCTACCTTTGCCCTCAACACACCACAAAGCTCCCTTAACCTATCAAGCGAGGTCTGTCTGTAGGTTTCATCTATAGGCATAGAATTATGATAACATTAAAGTGGTAGTGGTTGGATATTTAAGAGAGCTTTTCAATACCAAAAGGCAGGAAAGGGTCTTAGAGGCGGTAGTTAAGTCTTCCCTTATAAACCTCCTTGCCCGTGGCTTTGGCTACTTTAGGTCTGTTGCCATAGCAGTCCTTCTTGGTTTTAGCTACCAAACAGACGCCTTCTTTATGGCACTTTCTTTGATAGGCATATTTCTCATCTTCGTTGATGTCTTTGACTCCATCGGAGTGCCAGAGCTTGTAAAGGCAAGAATGAAGTCAGAGGAAGAGTTCAAGAAAATTGCAGGTCTTCTCTTTACCTTTACCTTTACCATCTCCATAGCCATAACCCTTTTGGCACTTCTATTGATGCCCTTTGTTCTGAAAATCCCAGCAGGTTTTTCTGAAAACGCCCTGCAGGCAACAGAGGTCTCCTATCTTATTCTTCTGCCTTATCTGTTCTTTAATTTCTACTTTCACCACTTTGGAGCAGTTCTTAGAAGTCAAAGAAGGTTTACCGCTTACTTTGTGGGGGAGTTTACAATATCCATTACCCTTTTTACTTCTACCCTTCTCGGGCTTCTATTTTACAAAGACTACAAAATACTTCCTATAGTAGCATCCCTGTCAAACTCCATAGGAGCTATCTATATGTTATACGCAGGAAGAGAATACATTCATTTTCGTCTCTTTTATAACGAAACCACAAAAAGACTTCTCTCTCATTTCCTACAGCTCCTTGCAGTTTATGGAGTTTTTCATCTCTACATACTCGTTGACAGAGCCTTTGCCTCTTTTCTTGGAGAGAAAAGTGTTTCTGCTTTATACTACGGTCTCTTGCTTGCATCCGCACCAAGGGGAGTTCTAAAGTTTGAAAACATAGCCATAACTTCCCTTTCTGAGTCTCAAGGTTCCATTAAGAAGTTGGACTTTTACATAAAGAAGCTATTTCTTTTGACCCTACCCATATCCGTCTTTCTTTTCCTATTTTCACCCATAGTGGTTAAGCTCTTCTTCGGATACGGAGCTTTTTCAAAGATGGATATAGAGCTTACCGCAACAGCCCTTAGGTTTTATGCCCTTTCTTTGCCCTTCATGTTCTTCTGGCCCCTAATATACAGGGTATTCCAGATAAGAGGCAAGCTTTTGCCTGTGGGAGTTGTGGGTGCAATAGGTGTAGTGGCTAACGCCCTTTTTAATTATCTCTTTGTCTTTGTCCTCAATTTAGGTATTGCAGGCATATGCCTTGGTACTTTCTTTGCATATATGTTTATTTGCACTCTTGGCTACTTTATGCTAAGATATTATGACAAGAGAGCTTGGGGGTGAGGATGCTTAGATGTCCTGTCTGCCAGAGTGAAAAGGATGAAAGTTCCTATATTGAAACCTATGGCTCATCCTTCAACAACCAAGAGTATAAACTCTATCACTGTGAAACTTGTGACCTTCAGTGGTGGGAGCCTTTGAAGATTATTCCAGAATTTTATGAGATGGAAGGAGTAGATACCTACGAATTCTTCCATATGGGATTAAGAGAGGAGATAGAGGAAAATCACAGGATGTTTTTTAAATACATTCCTCTCAAATCAGGAAGGCTTTTAGATGTAGGCTGTGGGGATGGGGTTTTTCTAAAGGAAGCACAAAAGGCTGGCTTTGAGGTTTGGGGGATTGATTTTGATAGTAAATCAATTAAGGTCTGTCAGGAAAAATGGGGTTTGAAAAATACTTTTGTTATGTCTCCTCAGGAGTTTGCGGACTTTTGTCAAAAAGAGGGTCTTAAGTTTGATGTGATAACCTTCTTTGAAGTCCTTGAGCATCAGGATAAGCCGGTAGAGTTTTTAGAGGCAATAAAGAGTATGCTAAAGCCTGGTGGTTATATCGCTGGAAGTGTGCCAAATAGAGAGAGCTTTGAAAACTTTTTATTGAGGAAAATTTATACTTGGGATTATCCTCCCAACCATTTTTTATGGTTTTCTGATAAAGCATTAAAGAAATTATTTGAAAGTTTAGGATTAAAAATATATATATATCCTATTCGTACATACTCGAAGACAGCGCCTCTTTTACAGATTATGGTTATGGGAAATGTAGTAAACAGAGTTATAAAAAAAGCAATAGCTTCTAAGGAGGTTATTGATAAAAAAAATTATGATGAACTATCAATATTTAGAAAAGTTCTTTTCAGAAGTTTAAAAGGGTTAAGAGATATAGTATTCTCTTTTCCTATATTTATATTGGATTTTCCAAATAAAGGAGGTACTTTATACTTCCAATGTGAAGTTTATTAAGAAGAGGAAGCCATGAAAAATAGGATTTATATTCTCGGAGCAGGAATGACGGGGCTATCTGTTGGTGTTATTTCCGGTATTCCTATTTTTGAAGCTGGAGACTATCCCGGTGGAATATGCTCTTCCTACTATATGCGTCCGAACAGCAGAAATCGTCTACACGAAAAGCCTGAAGATGGTGAAGTCTACAGATTTGAAATAGGAGGCGGTCATTGGATCTTTGGTAGTGAGGGCTTAATACAGAAGTTTATTAGAAAATTTGTCTCTTTAAAAAGCTATCAAAGAAGATCTTCTGTATACTTTCCAGATAAAGATTTGTTTGTTCCCTATCCGATTCAAAATCATTTAAGATACTTAGGAAAGGAAATAACCTCAAAGGCATTATATGAAATAATAGACTCATTGAATAAATCTAAAAATTTTGCTACACTCTCGGAGTGGCTTGAAGCTAATTTTGGCAAAACTCTTTGTGAATTGTTTTTCTTTCCTTTTCACGAATTGTATACCGCTGGTCTGTATACTCGTATAGCACCTCAAGATGCATATAAGACCCCTATAAACTTAAAAGATATAATACAAGGTGCATTTTCTGATGTGCCACCCGCAGGGTATAATACGACTTTTGTTTATCCAGAGGAAGGACTTGATGTTCTTGCCCGTAGAATGGCTGAAAGATGTAATGTTAACTACGGCAAAAAAGTTATCAAGATTGATACTAAGGAAAAAACATTATACTTTGAAGACGGATCGT
Source organism: Hydrogenobacter sp. T-2 (assembly GCF_033971325.1). NCBI lineage: Bacteria > Pseudomonadati > Aquificota > Aquificia > Aquificales > Aquificaceae > Pampinifervens > Pampinifervens diazotrophicum. Next base: position 1,349,267 of record NZ_CP117180.1, on the reverse strand, counting down.
ATGTTGGATATGATATACTCATATCAACCATACCACTCAATAAGGTTATAGAACTTGCTAATTTGTCTTCAGAGCTTCAATCTAAATCAGATCCATATACGTCTGTCTTGGTTGTGAATATAGGAGGAAAAAAGGGAGAGAAATGTCCTAAGGATCATTGGATATATATACCATATAGCAAGACACGTTTCCATAGGGTAGGTTTTTATAGTAATGTTGATAAGTCATTTGTTCCTAAATCTGTTCAAGATTTAGATACACATGTTAGCATATATGTTGAAAAAGCCTACATTGGTGGAGAAAAACCAAGCGAGGAAGAACTTAATGAACTTGTTAAAGACATCATAGAGGAGCTAATTAGCTGGGGGTGGATAAATGAGGTAGAAGTAGTAGACCCTACATGGATAGATGTAGCCTATACATGGTCATGGGTAGGTTCAAACTGGAAGACTGAAGCTATAAAACTCCTTGAAACGTATGGCATTTACCAAGTAGGTCGTTATGGAAGGTGGCATTTTCAAGGCATAGCTGATTCTATTAAAGAAGGATTTATTGCTGGTTCGGTTTTTAGAGTGAGGTGAATGTATTATGAAAATTTGTGCTATAGTAGTTACCTATAACCGCAAAAAGTTATTAATTGAATGCTTAAAGGGTATACTAAAGCAGACAAGACCTGTTGACGCTATTTATATAATAGACAATGCTTCTACAGATGGTACTCCTGAGCTACTTTTAAAAGAAGGATATATAAGAGAATTACCTCCTGCAAATATATCTGAACCATGGGAGCATGAACATGAACTGGAGAATCATGTTAATGGCGAGGCTGTTAAATTGTTTTATGTGAGAATGCATGAAAATACAGGTGGGGCTGGAGGATTCCATGAAGGTCTGAAAAGAGCATACGAAAAGGGATATGACTGGTTTTGGTTGATGGATGATGATGTTGAACCATTGGAACATGCTCTTGAAACCCAATTAAGATATAAGGACATATCTGAGTGTATCCATCCATCTAAGGTTTACTTAGATGGAAGTAGGTTTTTATGGGAAGGTCAAATATGTGAACAAACCGGTTTTGAAGTATTTTTTGGTGATGAATTTTTAAAGAATAAAGAATGGACTACAGTTAATTTTGGATGTTTCGAGGGAATGCTTATAAGCAGGAATGTTGTTGCAAAGATTCCTTATCCAGATAAAAGATTATTTACTATAGGTGATGATACATATTATGGATACTTGGCATCTAAACATACGAACAACATCTATATAAATTCGGTATGCTTTATCAAGAAAATAGATAAAAGACTCGCTACACATTCTAGACTTAGTTTTTATTTGTATGGTAGGAATATAGTCGGATATGTTGCTAGAAAGATAGCTAGAGACAAATTTGCATATTTGTTAGTCGCAACTTATAAATTGCTTAGACACTCTATGGGTATATTGATTAAAAGGAAGGGGCTTATAAAAGTATACGATTTATGGAGAGGTTATATAGACGGGCTTTTGGAAAGATGGGGTAGGGAAAGAGAATACTTTAAGAGATAAAATGAGAGATAAAATAAATAGCGTGAGGTGAAATATGGGAAGCTTTAAAGCTATATTTATTCCATCAATTGGAACAGGTGGTGCGGAAAGGGTGGCAGTTAACTTGATGAAGAAGCTAAACTTTGACTATTTAATTCTATTGGATGATACGCACATAGCTTATCCCATTCCCTTGCCTATGGAAAGAATAATATGCATTAAATCACCTGCATCTCAAAGTTTGATTAAAAAATTTATTAACCTGCCTATAAGGTATTTTAGACTAAAAAGGGTTAAATCTAAATACAAAATCACAACATGTTTAAGCCTGCTTGAACCTGCAAATTTTTTGAATGTTATAACAAAAGACAGAGATAAGGTTATTTTATCCTTCCGTGCCCATTATTCACAACAGTTTTCAGAGGATCCTTTTTTAGGTAATGGTTTAAGAAGAGTTATTATAAGGTTTTTTTATAAAATTATGTTTAAAAATATGTATAACAAAAGTGATATCATGATAGCTACATCAAAAGCAGTAAAGAAAGACCTAATAGAAAACTTTGGATTATCTGAAGATAAATTAGTAGTCATTTACAATCCCATATTTATAGACGACATTAAGGAGCTTTCCAGAGAGTCTTTAGGAGAATATGAAACCATTTTCAACTATCCAGTTTTAATAACTGCTGGAAGACTAACCAAACAAAAAGGTCAGTGGTATCTGTTAAGGATATTCAAGGAACTAAAAAAGGAATTTCCAGAGCTAAAACTCCTCATTCTTGGAGAGGGGGAGTTAAAGGAATATCTAACTGGTCTTTCAAAGGACTTAGGGCTAAAGACCTATGTATGGGACAAAGACCAATTGTCTGAGAGTTTTGATGTTTATTTCCTTGGTTTCCAGAAAAATCCCTTTAAGTTTATAGCAAGGTCAAAGCTATTTGTTTTTCCAGCTTTTTTTGAAGGTTTTCCAAATGCCTTAGCAGAATCCATGGCTTGTGGGACTGCGGTAGTTTCTGCTGATTGTAGGTCTGGACCAAGGGAGATATTAGCACCAGATACGGACTTTGAATACCAAACAAAAGAGCCAGAATATGCGGAGTATGGCGTTCTTATGCCTGTTTTTGAGGTAAAATTTAAGAGGGCTGATGAGCCTTTGGATGAGATAGAAAGGATGTGGGTGGAAACTTTGAAAGAGTTGCTAAGGAGGGAGGAGTTAATAGAAATGTATAGACATAAAGCTTTGCAAAGAGCAAGGGATTTTGATATAGAGAAGATAGCTGAAGAATGGAAAAATATTTTGAGAAAATAAATACGATATGGATATTTACTTCCTTCTCAACTCTCTTGCGGGTGGTGGTGCAGAAAGGGTAGCGGTAAACCTTTCTAAAATATTGCCAGTAAAAAGGCTCTTGCTATTGGAAAGAGAGATAAAATACGAAATTCCAGAGGAGAAGATAGTTTTTCTTTCAAGTCATACAACCAAAACAAACCCAATACTAAAGACCTTTTACATACCTCTATATGCTAAGAACTTGTCTCAAAGATTAGAAAAAAATTCCCTTGTAATCTCTTTCTTAGAGAGAGCTAACTATGTAAACATATTAGCAAAGCCATACTCAAAACACAGGGCTTTTATTTCCATCCGTATGTCGCAATTGACAGGAAGAAAAAGACATCATCCATATAACCTTCTATCTAAACTTCTTTATCCCAAAGCAGACATGGTTATATGCGTATCAAAAAGCATAGCTGAAGAGCTTAAAACCTCTTATAGAGTTCCTGAAGACAAATTAGTAGTCATTTACAATCCCATATTTATAGACGACATTAAGGAGCTTTCCAGAGAGCCTTTAGGAGAATATGAAACCATTTTCAACTATCCAGTTTTAATAACTGCTGGAAGACTAACCAAACAAAAAGGTCAGTGGTATCTGTTAAGGATATTCAAGGAACTAAAAAAGGAATTTCCAGAGCTAAAACTCCTCATTCTTGGAGAGGGGGAGTTAAAGGAATATCTAACTGGTCTTTCAAAGGACTTAGGGCTAAAGACCTATGTATGGGACAAAGACCAATTGTCTGAGAGTTTTGATGTTTATTTCCTCGGTTTCCAGAAAAATCCCTTTAAGTTTATAGCAAGGTCAAAGCTATTTATTTTTCCATCTTTTTTTGAAGGTTTTCCAAATGCCTTGGCAGAAGCTATGGCTTGTGGGACTGCGGTAGTTTCTGCTGACTGTAGGTCTGGACCAAGGGAGATATTAGCACCAGATACGGACTTTGAATACCAAACAAAAGAGCCAGAATATGCAGAGTATGGCATCCTTATGCCTGTCTTTGAGGTAAAATTTAAGATGGCTGACGAGCCTTTGGATGAGGTGGAAAGGATGTGGGTGGAAACTTTGAAAGAGTTGCTAAGGAGGGAGGAGTTAATAGAGGAGTATGGAAATAAAGCTTTGCAGAGGGCAAGGGATTTTGATATAGAGAAGATAACAGATTTATGGGCACGGATAATACAATTTTGTTGAATAGCAACAATACTTGGAGGTGATAGAATATGAAAATGTTTTGGTTTGGGAGAAATTGGAAAAACTATGTAAAAAGAGTTGTAAATGAAAGAGTAATAGAGGAGGCTAAGAATTCGCTCTTAAAATATGTTCCCAACAACACAAACGCTTTTGAGTTCTATAGGGATAAGGTCTTTATAGATGTAGGATGTGGAAGTGGACTATTTTCGCTTGCTGCCTGCTTATTAGGATGTAAGGAAGTTATAAGTTTTGATATTCAAGAAGAAAGTTTGGAAGCACTGAATATTTTAAGAGAGAAATATTCATATATGATACCTGGCGAGGTAAAGTGGAAAGCTTTTGTAGGCGACATATTAGATGATGATTTAGTTAAGAGTTTATACGAAAAGGGAGATATAGTGTATTCATGGGGTGTTTTACACCACACAGGAGATATGTATAAGGCTATAAGTAATGTAAGTAAACTAGTTAAAAAAGATGGATTTTTGATAATAGCAATATATAATCATAGTAGAAGTTCCGTTTACTGGGGAAAAATTAAAGAATTTTATAACCAACACAGGCTTCTTCAACCTATCCTTGGACTAATATATGGGTCATATGTCTCTTTAGGATATGCTCTAAGAAGAAAAACTTTGAATTTATACAGAGAGAGAGGAATGCATGTGTTTTATGACGCTATTGATTGGATAGGAGGCTATCCTTATGAATACGCTTGTTTTGAAGAAATAAAAAACTTTGTTGAAAATCTTGGATTTTCTTTGATAAAAGCACCAACTCAACTTCCATGTGAGAAAAACTATAAGTTTAATTCCTTTTTTCATAAAATTTTTAGCATTTTAAGAACTGCAAATTCCGGTTGTAATGAATTCGTATTCAAAAAATGTGTAGAATAGCAGGCTTTTGGGATTTTAACTTCAATGACCAATACAACCTTGAGAAGACTGCCATAAGGATGAGAGACTCTCTATCTCATGGTGGTCCAGATGATGCTGGGCTATATGTGGACTTGTCTTTGGGGCTTGCCTTAAGCCACAGGAGGCTTTCTATCTTAGACCTTTCTCCTCTTGGGCATCAGCCTATGGAGTTTGAAAACTTGATTATAACCTACAACGGAGAAGTCTATAACTTTCAGGAAATAAGGAAAGAGCTTGAAAGGGAAGGTTATAGCTTTGTATCTAACTCCGACACAGAGGTTATCCTAAAGGCTTTTCATAGGTGGGGCTTTGATGCGGTTTACAGGTTTAGAGGTATGTTTGCCTTTGCTATCTTTGATAAGGCGAACAAAAAGCTAATTTTGTGTAGAGATAGAATAGGTGTAAAGCCTCTTTATTACTACTACAAAGATGGGCTTTTTATGTTTGCCTCAGAGCTTAAGGCTTTCCACTTTCATCCCAAGTTTCAAAAGGAGCTTGAGCCATCCGCTTTAGCTTTGTTTCTTCAGTATGGATATATAACCTCTCCATACAGCATATTTAAGTATACCTATAAGTTAGAGCCGGGTAGTTTTCTTGTTTTAAACTCCAAAGGTGAGGTATCCTTGCAAAAGTATTGGGATATAGAGGAGCATTTTAGTAAAGAGGAGCTTTCTGACCTTTCTGAAGAGGAAATAGCCCAGAGGCTTGAGGAGCTTTTGATTGAGAGCTTTAAACTTAGGCTTGTCTCTGATGTGCCAGTGGGTCTTTTCCTAAGTGGTGGCATAGATAGTTCAACTGTTTGTGCCCTTTTGCAAAGGCAAGTGAGCAAGCCTTTAAAGACCTTTACCATAGGTTTTTATGAAAAAGACTACAACGAAGCGGAATATGCCAAAAAGATAGCCCAATATCTTGGCACAGACCACACAGAGCTTTATTGCACGCCAAAGGAGGCTTTTGAGATAATTCCTAAGCTACCTGAAATTTACGATGAGCCCTTTGGAGACTCCTCTGCCATACCTACATACCTTGTGTCTCAATTGGCAAGAAGTCAAGTCAAAGTTAGCCTATCTGCGGACGGTGGAGATGAGCAGTTTTGTGGATATACAAGATACTGGATAGTGGGAGAGAGAATAAAAAGATTGGAAAAACTACCTATGCTGGGTCTTTTTAGTCAAGTTTTGAAACTTATAAATCCAGACTTAGCGGTAAGTCTTTATAAGCTGTTTAGCCCTGTTCTTCCTAAATGGACTAATTTTAGGGACAAGTTTATAAAACTAAGGAATGTATTAAGTGCAAAGTCCTCGCAAGAGCAGTATGATATTGCAAACAAGTATTTTCTCACAGAAGACCTCAAAAGTCTTGGCTTAGAAACCATAATAGAAAGCCAAACCTTTAGGATAAACTCATCCACTATGTTAGAACCTATGAAATACATGATGCTTTATGACCTAAAGACCTATCTACCTGATGATATACTGGTAAAAGTAGACAGAGCTACAATGAGTGTAGCCCTTGAGGGAAGAGAGCCTTTTTTAGACCACAAAGTAGTAGAGTTTACTTCCAGAATACCAGTGAGCCTGAAATACAAAAATGGTATGAGTAAATACATATTGAGAAAAATATTATACAAGTATGTGCCAAGGGAACTAATAGACCGCCCTAAAATGGGATTTGGTGTGCCTATATACGAGTGGTTTAAGGGAGAACTCAAGGGTTTATACTTAGAGTATCTATCAAAGGAAAGAATTAAAAAGGAAGGTATATTTAATTCAGAGGAAGTGGACAAACTTCTAAGGGGGTATTTAGAAAACAAGGGTGTTAACCATAATAAGCTATGGTTTCTGTTTGTATTTCAGCTTTGGAGGGAAAGATGGCTATAGAGGAGAAACGTTTAATGTATATTTTTCCGATTTTAGTTTTTATGTATGTTATATTAATAGGTCTTTTTGTGCAGACCATATTACTTCCCTATCTCATTCCATCAGCACACTATGGCGAAGGTATTCTAAATGGCACGGACACTATATATTTTCATGAAGAATCAAAAAAGTTAGCCAAAGAGATAAGTTTATACGGTTGGTCAAGGTGGAGTCTAAAGCCAGAAGGTCAGATAATGATAGGCATAACTTCTCTTATTTATGCTTTGACTGGCATCCATAAGCCATATGTTATGCTGTTTTATAACGCACTTCTGCACTCTCTATCCGCCTTATTTCTCATTAAACTTCTTACTAATTACGGAATAAGCATAAAGTATGCTATACTTGGTAGCCTTCCTTTAGTATTTTTCCCATCAAACCTAATGTGGACTTCACAAATTCATAGAGATGGTCTATACATTCTTGGATTACTTGCTTTTTTCTTATCTATAAGCTATATACACAAGAAAGGTTATAAAACCTTATTTTATTCTCTGTTTTTACAAGCATTCGGTCTTTTTCTTATATACCTTGCAAGGGAGCATATGATATTGCCCTTTAAATATGTATTCTCCTTTCTTTTTGTGGTTTCTTTGTTATTTTTAGCCTTAAAGTTTGTTAGATTGCTTAAGGAAAACCTATTGGTAGAAAGACAAGCCCTAAGTAGATTTACTGTTTTGGCTTTTGCAGTGGTTATAGTCTCCAGCATTTTAGCACCACAAACACAAACACAAACACAAACACAAATTAAGTGGGAAAAAGAGATTTTTGTTCCAGAGAAGATAGATAAAATACTCTACAATATAGCAGTTTGGAGGTATATGTTCTTAAATGTATATTTCAAAGATGCCAAGGGAAATATAGAACAGGATTTTATTCCGCAAAAGGCTTCTGACTTCCTGCTTTATCTTCCAAGAGGACTTTATGTAGGGCTATTTTATCCTACTCCTGAATTCTGGTTTAAGGAAGGCGGAACAACAGGTGGAACTGTAGCAAGGGCTATTATTCCTTTTGAGACAGTAGTGGTTTGGATAGGTATAATAGGCTTTGTGTTTGCTTTTTATAATCTACCGAACAGATTTAGCATATTCATAATTTTGTTACTATGTCTAATGTTTATATATTTGCATGTTATTACTGAACCTAACTTAGGACCCATAGTTAGAAAAAGGTATGTCTATATTAGCACATTGATTGGTTTTTCTTATTCATACCTAATCTGGAGGCTATCACTTTGGCTAAAAAGAGCATAGTTTTAGCCTCTAATACATCTTTTTCCTTATATAACTTCAGACTTGGTCTCATGAGAAGATTAAAGGAATTGGGATATGACGTAGTTTGCATTGCACAAGTAGATGATTACACAGAATATCTTAAAGAAGAATTTTCCTTTTATCCTCTAAAAAATCTTGACAGAAAGGGTAAAAATCCGATAAAGGACTTCAAACTTTTTCTTGAGTTTCTCAGTTTATACCGCAAGATAAGACCAGACTTAGTTATAAACTATACTATAAAACCTAACATTTATAGTTCCATTGCTTCTGGAATTTTGGGAATCCCATCTATCAGTGTAATCACTGGGCTTGGCTATGTGTTTTTAAGAGGTGGACTACTTGAAAAATTAGTCAGGGTTTTATACAAAAAAGCATTTAAATTTAATAAGTTCATTATAGTGCAAAACTCTGAGGACTATAGGGTAGTGAAACACATATCGGATAATGCGAAAAAGGTAATCCTAATAGAGAGTTCTGGTGTAAATACTGACTATTTTTCTCCTGCAATTTGCGAAAAACATGATAGGAATAAAGGGAAAACCATATTCCTATTCATAGGACGATTTCTAAAAGACAAAGGAATTATTGAACTTATTGAGGCTGGAAAACTCTTATGGCAAGAAAGAAAAGACTTTGAAATTTGGCTTGTTGGTGGCATAGACTATGGCAATCCTCAGTCCCTGCGTGAGGAAGATATAAACAATATAAAGAAGTATGAATTTGTAAAAGTTTTGCCCTTTTCCAAAGATGTGAGACCATTAATTTGTCAGGCGGACTGTGTTGTTCTTCCTTCTTATTACAAGGAAGGCATTCCAAGAAGTTTACTTGAAGCCATGAGTATGGCAAAACCTATAATTACTACCACAAGTCCTGGATGTATGGATGTTTGTGAGGATGGTGTGAATGGATTTCTTGTGGAACAGAGGAGTATTAGCAGTTTAAAAGTTTCTATGGAGAGATTTTTAAATTTAAGCGAAGAGGATAGACAGAGAATGGGAGTTTTGGGAAGAGAGTTGGCTATAAGAAGATTTGATGAAAAGATAATTATTGAAAAGTATCTGAGTTTAATAGGTAGTATCCTTCAACCATAATGGCATCTTTTTACGAAGCAGTCTAAAGTATAAAAACACATAGAAAGAAGCATATAAGACAAAGCATAGGGCAAGCATAGGACTTGAAGAGTGAAAGACAATTGCGGGAATTAGTGCAATTAGGTTAATAATCCACATAACTGTAGAGGTAAGAGGGTTTCTGAACAGTGATTTTTTTGCTTTGAAAAACTTTTTTGTGTATATTCTATAAACAAGCGTATGCAAGTGAAGTGCGTCTGGCATCATTGTGGGGAACTTTTTCAAAAACTTTCTCCTATACATAGAAAAAAGCGTCTCCACTACTGGATAGCTATTAACCATAAGGGCAAACCATGGCGATACTTGTGGATTTCTCTCTACAAGCAAGATAGAAAGAGCACCAACAAGAAAACCAATTATATAGGCACCACCGTCTCCTAAAAAGATAAGACCATAAGGATAGTTAAGCACAAAGAAGCCTATTATGGCAGAAACTATAAGGAGAGAAACATACAGGAGAGTTAGGTCATTGTGTTTGTAAGCTACGTAGGCAATGGCTAAAAGGTTTAGCACTGCGGTCATGCTGGCAAGTCCATTAAAGCCGTCTATTATGTTGTAGGCATTTACAAGACCTGCAAGGGCTATGGCAGTAAAGAGCAAGGAGAAGACCTGCAGGGTAAAAAGGTAGTCCACGTAGGGGATGTCTACCTTTGAGACGGAAAAGCCAGTAAGGAAAACAAAGGAAAGACCAGAGAGGAAAATTATGGTAAGTCTTTTTTGGGGACTTAGGCTTTTGGTTAGGTCCTCTATTATGCCTGCAAGAAAGGCAGGCAGGGAGCTAAGGAGTATTAGGGCAAAAAGAGGAAAGAGGCTTTTATCCTTGAAAAATACAAGCGGTAGTGCAAGGCATAGGGATAGGAATATGGCGAGCCCACCAAGTCTTGGCGTGGGTTTTTGATGGAAGGTTTGGGGTCCTATATGCAAGTGGTCGGTTATAAAAGTCCTGACCTTGTTAGAGAGCAAGACTATGCCAAGGTTAATGAAAAGCGAAACTAAGAAGGCAAAGACTAAGATTAATAGCTTTGCCTCCTGCAAAAGAAACCCTCCCTCATACTTTTAACACCACCTTTCCAAAATGCCTTGATTCTTCTAAATACCTGTGAGCCTCCTGAGCCTCTTCCAATGGAAAGACTTTGTCCACAACCGGCTTTAAAAGACCTCTTTCAAAAAGCTCCGTTATCTTAAAGAGGTCTGCCCTTGGACCCATATAAACGCCAAGTAGCTCTATTTCACGCACAAAGATATATCTTATGTCTATCTGTGCCTGTGAGCCTGTGGTAGTGCCAAAAAAGACCAACTTTCCACCTCTTTTTAGACACTCCACGCTTTTCCAAAAAGTTTGCGTTCCCACGTGGTCTACCACTATGTCTACTCCTTCCTTAAAAAGCTCTCTGACCCTTTTGACCACATCCTCTTGGTAGTGGTTTATGACCATATCCGCACCAAGCTCAAGGCATCTTTTGGCTTTCTCCTCTGAGCCTACGGTGGCTATAACAAAAGCTCCAAAGAGTTTTGCAAGCTGGATGCCTGCCACTCCCACACCAGAGGAGCCTCCCCATATGAGAACTCTGTGGTAAGGCTTTATGTGGGCTTTGTTAACCAGAGCGTTCCACACAGTCAAAAAGGTGAGAGGATAGCTACTTGCCTCTTCAAAGCTGAGGTTCTTTGGCTTTTTTATCACATTCCTTGCTGGGACGCTTATATACTGGGCGTAGCCTCCCTTTGACCTAAGACCTATAATGTCGTAATGCCTGCAGTGATTGTCCTGACCAGACTGGCATTCATAACACACACCACAGGAGAGCCCCGGTGCCACCACCACCTCATCACCCTCTTTTATGTCCCTTACAAGACTTCCCACCTTTTCCACCACCCCGCTTATGTCTGAGCCAAGTATATGAGGGAGCTCGGGCTTTATGGCAAGTGCTCCAGTTCTTACCCATATATCAAGGTGGTTTAGGGCTACCGCCTTAACCCTTATGAGAACCTCATCCTCTTTTATCTGAGGCTTGGGAAAGTCCTCCACAAGCCTTAGGTTCTCCACTCCACCAAAGTTTTCAAGAATAACCGCTCTCATGTTATGCTTATTATACTATGCGTATAGAGGATTTGAGAAACTCCGCTTGGAGGTTTAACGAGAGGCTAAACTTTGTAAGAAACAGAGGGCAGGTGCTTACAGAGGAATACGAGCATGTGGTAAAGGAGATAATCCAAAGAGTCCAAAAAGAGGGTGATAAGGCTATCATAGAATACACAAAGAGGTTTGATGGTCTTGAGCTCACTTCTGAGACTATGGAAGTCCCTTACGAGGAGCTTGAGAGGGCTTATAACGAGATAGAGGAGGATGTAAGGTCTGCCCTTGAGGTAGCTCATGAGAGGATAAGGAGGTTTCACGAAAGGCAGTTAGAGAGGAGCTTTTTCACAGAAGAGGAGGGTATTGTCCTTGGCAATAGGGTCTTACCCCTTGAGAGGGTGGGTATATATGTGCCTGGTGGGAAGGCGGCATATCCTTCTACCGTGCTTATGAACGCAGTGCCTGCGGTGGTGGCGGGTGTGGAAGAGGTTATTATGGTTTCTCCAAAGCCTAACCCCTATACCCTTGCCTCCGCCTTTATAGCAGGTGTAAGCAGGGTATACCAGATTGGTGGTGCTCAGGCTGTTGCAGGGCTTGCCTTTGGAACGGAAACCCTCCCCAAGGTGGACAAGATAGTAGGTCCCGGAAACATATTCGTAGCCCTTGCCAAAAAGCTCCTCTACGGCGTGGTGGACATAGACATGATAGCGGGACCCTCTGAGATACTCATAATAGCGGACGGTAGTGTAGACCCCAAGTGGACTGCCTCTGACCTTCTCTCTCAGGCGGAGCACGACGAGCTGGCGGGAGCTTTTATGATAACCACCGACGAAGAATACGCAAGGGAAGTCTCCCAGTGGGTGGAAAAGCTCCTTGAGGACTTTCCAAGAAGGGAGATAGCCCAGAAGTCCATAGAGAGGTTTGGAACCATATTCCTCGTGGAAGACCTATACAAAGCCTGTGAGGTGGCAAACTACATAGCACCAGAGCATCTTGAAGTGCTTACAGAAGAGCCTTTTGCTCTGCTCCCTTACATAAAGCATGCGGGTGCGGTTTTTCTTGGCAAGTATGCGGTAGAGCCTCTGGGAGATTATGTGCTTGGACCAAACCATACCCTACCCACAGGAGGGACTGCGAGGTTTTTCTCACCTCTTGGAGTCTATCACTTTCTAAAGAAAAGCTCTGTGATATACCTTTCTAAGGAGGGTTTTGAAAGGGTGGCGGACTATGCGGAAAGCATAGCAAAGGCGGAAGGACTCTTTGCCCACTACTATGCGGTTAGAGTAAGGAGGGAGCCATGAAAAGACTGCTTTTGCTTTCCCTGCTCTTGTCCTCCTGTGCTACCCTTGTTTGTCCTGAGGGAGAGGAGTTCAAAAGGACCTACTCGGAGTATAAATCCCCCAACTCCTATACCGCAGACCTTTCCCTTAGGTATGGTCTTTTGAGAATTCCCATAAGGGTCCAAAAGTCTGAGGGTAAGTTCCTCATAAGCGGTGAGGGTAGGACTGGAGAGATTTCTCTTAACAACCTGTGCGTAGCGGGTGCTTGTATAGACCTACCTGTAAGTCCAGATGGTGTGATATTTGGCACGGTGCTAAGGGGCGATGAGAAGATGGCTTGTTCCTATTCTGGAGTTTCCTTTGAAAGGGACGATGGAGTGTTTAAGTCAAGGTATGTTTTCAAGGACGGAAGGCTTGCCTTGGCAGAGTTTTATGACACCAGAAGGGATAGGAAACTTATCCTTAACTACCTTGAGTGGTCAAAGGAAGGCTTTGCCAGAGCCATAAGGGTTCAGACAGAAGGTATAACCCTTACCCTCACGGTGGATAGTTTAAAATTTTAGCCATGTATCCCGTGCTTATAGAGATTTTTGGAATTAAGATATACACCTACGGGGTGCTTGTAGCCCTTGGTGCCCTTACCGCCTACTGGCTGGTGCTTAGGTTTGCAAAGAAGGAAGGCATAAACCCAAACCATGTGGAAAACACCCTTTTGCTTGCCCTCCTGCTTGGCATTTTCGGTGGAAGGCTCTCCTATGTGATAGAACATCCCGAGCATGTCCAAAGCCTTACGGATATCTTTGCCATATGGAACGGAGGTATGAACTTCTTTGGTGGTCTTGCAGGCGGAGTGGTGGGTGCGATCATTGGCATAATAAAATATCGTCTGCCCTTTTGGAAGACCGCAGACATGGCAGTGGTTGCCCTTAGCATAGCCCACGCTATTGGAAGGCTCGGATGCACTTCTGCGGGGTGCTGTTATGGAAAGCCCTTTCCCCTTGATGGCTCTGTGCTTCCGGGTATACACTTTTCAGACAAGTTTCCCTTCTTTTATGTGGTCTTCTCTCCCGGTGCGGTAGCACCCCCCTATATGCCTCTTTATCCCACTCAGCTTATGGAGTTTATGGGTTTGATGGCTATCTTCTTAGTTCTTCTCCTCGCCTATAGGAGAAAGCCCTTTGACGGCTTTGTCTTTTCCCTTTATATGCTTCTGTATGGCGTCCTTAGGTTTTTCCTTGAGTTTTTCAGAGGGGTGACGCCTCCCATAAGTGGCATAGGTCTTACATGGAATCAGCTCGTTGCCCTGCTTATGATAGCCACCTCTATAGCTTTAGCCCTTTGGCTCTATAGGGAGGCAAGGCATGAAAAAGTGGCTTAAAAGGCTTTTGTTTTTTGGCATAATAGTTATGGTGCTTGGCTTTTTGGGTTCACTTCTTTCAAGGCTTCCAGTAGGCGACAGGGTAGCGGTGATAAAGGTAAAGGGTGCCATAATTGAGCCAGATAGGATAGTTTCAAAGATACAAAAGGCAAAAGAGGACAAAAGCGTCAAAGCCCTCGTTCTCAGGGTAGACAGCCCCGGCGGTTCGGTGGGAGCCTCTCAGGAAATATACAGAGCCCTTGAGGACTTTAAAAGCTCTGGAAAACCCCTTGTGGTCTCCATGGGAAATGTGGCTGCCTCTGGAGGCTACTATATCTCCACCCCCTCAGACCTTATCTTTGCCAACCCAGGGACTATAACAGGAAGTATAGGCGTAATAGTCCAACATACGGAGCTAAAGGACCTACTTGAAAAACTCGGCATAAGGACAACTGCCATAAAGACGGGAAAGTTTAAAGACACCTTGTCTCCCTTTAGAGACCTCACGCCAGAGGAGAAGGAATACCTCCAAAAGACCATAGAGGACGCTTACGAGCAGTTTCTCCAAGCCATATTGAAATACCGTTCAAAGAAGATAAGCGAGCAAAAACTTAGAGAAATAGCGGACGGTAGAGTTTTCACAGGAAGAGTAGCCAAAGAGCTGGGTCTTGTGGATGAGCTTGGAAACCTTCAAGATGCCATAAACAGGGCAAAGCAGATGGCAGGAGTGCCAGAGGCAAGGGTCTTTTATATGGAAGACAGGAGAGGCTTTATAAGAAAGCTCATGGAAGAGGGTTTTGAAGGCTTTGGGTGGGACTATCCTCTAATGCTTTACTATCTTATGAAGTAATTTTGCGTGTCCGGGGGGACTTGAACCCCCGACCTTGGGTTCCGGAGACCCACGCTCTATCCAGCTGAGCTACGGACACTCAAAAGAATATAATATACCTATGTTTAGAGAAAGGGTCAAAAGTTTTCACTTTGTGGGTATAGGCGGAATAGGCATGAGCGGTATAGCCCAGATACTCCTTGAGATGGGCTATGAGGTCTCTGGCTCGGACATAAGAGAAAACAAAAACACGGAGCTTCTTAGGAAAAAGGGTGCAAGGGTCTACATAGGACATTCAGAAAAAAACTTAGAGAAGGCTCAAGTGGTGGTTTACTCCTCTGCGGTCTCTGAGGACAATCCAGAGATAAAAAAAGCCAAGTCTTTAGGCATTCCTGTTATCCCTCGTGGAGAGATGCTTGCGGAGCTCTTTAGGCTTGGAGAAGGTATAGCGGTGTGCGGTTCTCATGGCAAGACCACGACCACTTCCATGATAGCCCATGCCTTTCATGAGGCGGGGTATGACCCTACTGTCCTTATTGGGGGTGTGCTCCAGAGCTTTGGCTCTAATGCTAAACTTGGCAAGGACAAGCTCATAGTTTCTGAGGCGGATGAAAGCGACGGGAGCTTTTTAAAACTCTTGCCTACCGTGGCGGTTATAACCAACATAGACAAGGAACACATAGGCTTTTATAGGGATATTGAGGAGATAAAGCAGGCTTTTTTGAGGTTTGCGGATGCGGTGCCCTTTTATGGCTTTGTGGTAATTAACGCAGATGACGAAAACTGCAGGTGGGTTATAGAAAGAACCCATAGAAGGGTAATAACCTTTGGACTAAGAGAAGGTGCCAACTATACCGCAAGAGAGCTTAGGCTCATAGAAGGAAGGTATGCCTTTGAGGTTTGGCACGAAGAGCAAAAGCTCGGTGAGGTGCATCTTGGTGTGCCGGGTAAACATAATGTCTATAATGCCCTTGCCTGCATCTCCGTCTGCCATAGTGCTGGTTTGAGCTTTGAGGATATAAGGAAGGCTCTTGGGAACTTCAGAAATGCAGAAAGAAGGCTTGAGCTAAAGGGATACTTTCATGGTGCACCCGTCTACGATGACTACGGGCATCACCCAACGGAGATAAAGGCTGTCTTAAGTGCGGTTAGGGATATGCATCCTGAAAGGAAAATACTTCTGGCTTTTCAACCTCATAGGTATTCAAGGACCTTTTATCTCTTTGAAGACTTTACAAAGGTCCTCAAAGAAGCAGACCTATGCCTTGTTACGGATATATATCCTGCTGGTGAGGAGAACCTATACGGTGTAAGTGCAAAAGAGTTGGCATTAAAGTCCAATGCCCTATACTGCCCTACAAAGGAAAACCTCTTTGAAGCACTTGAGGAAAGAATATCTGAAGAGCATGTAGTCCTCTTTATGGGTGCGGGTAGCATATCCAAGTGGTGTGAAGAGTTTTTGGCACTCAAAAGGGCATGAAGGGTCTTTCTGGAAAGGAATGGGTGCTTTTGAGTGATATTATAAAGCCAGAAAACACTCTATCTCAAAGGCTTGGAATATTGAAGGCTCAGATTCTTGCCAATAGAAGCCTCGGGGAGGAAGCTCTTGAAAGCAAGCTAAAAAGGTTGATTCCACCCTTTGGTATTCCAAATATACAGGAGGCGGTTGAACTCATTGGGTCTTATGTAAAAAAGGGTCGTAGGATAGTAATCTTTGGGGATTACGATGTGGATGGTATAACGGGCACTGCCATACTTTATGACCTTTTGAAAAAGGCAGGTGCAAAGGTTGTCCCTTTACTTCCCTCAAGAAAGAGGGGCTATGGGCTTACAAGGGAACTTGTCATAAAGCTAAGCAGGTATGCGGACCTTCTCATAACGGTGGATAACGGAAGCACTGCGGTAGAGGAGCTAAGCCATGCAACCATACCCACCATTGTGCTTGACCATCATAACATAAGCGAGATTATGCCAAGGGCTCTTGTAGTAAACCCCAAGCTAGGAGAAGGAAGAGAACTAAAGGAAATATCCTCCTCCGGGCTTGCCTTTTATATGTCCGCACTTCTTAAGAAAAGTTTAGACCTTGACTTGGATGTGCGTCATTATCTTCATCTTGCCTCTATGGGGACTGTTGCGGATGTTATGCCTATGAACTTGGTAAATAGGATAATTGTCTCCAACGGCATAAGGCTTTTGAACCATGTCCTAAGGGGTGAGTTTCAGGCACCGGGTATAAGACTTTTGATGGAAAGGTCGGGCATAAGGGATGAAATAAGCTCAAGGGATATAGCCTTTTCTTTGGCACCTCGCCTAAACGCTCCTGGCAGGGTTGCCAAACCCTATGTTGCTCTCAAACTACTTCTTGAAAAGGACGAAGAGAAGGCGAAAATGCTCGTAGAAAGGATAGACAAGCTAAACCAACAGAGAAGACAGCTAAGCCAATTAGCCTTGGAGAAGGCTATGGAGCAGGCTATTCTTCAAAAAGAAGAGAGCGTCATTATAGTGAAACTTGAGGAGTGGGCTGGTGGCGTTGCAGGTATAGTGGCAGGAAGGCTTGCAAACATGTTTACAAAACCCACAGTGGTAATATCCATAGGCAAAGAATATTCAAGTGCATCTGTTAGAGGAACAGAGGGTATGGACGTGCATTCTGTCCTAAAGAAACTGTCCCATCTCTTTATAAAGTGGGGCGGACATTCTACCGCAGCAGGTTTTACTATAAGGACAGAAGATATACCTCACTTTGAAAACCTTGCAAGACTTCTTTTCTCAGAGATTACCTCAGAGGAGGGTAAGCTATACATAGATATGGAGCTTCCTCTGGACTGTGTAAATAGAGAGCTCTATGAGGTCATAAGAGACCTTGAGCCTTACGGTGAAGGTTTCCCAGAACCCCTATTCTTGTCAGAACCTCTGAGTCTAAAGCCTGTAGGCGGTAATGGAGAAAGACTGCTCCTTAGAGCAAACCGCTTTAACTTGCTTTCCTGGGATGACACTATAAACAAGAAGGTGTATACCCTTACCTCAAAACGTAAAAGGATAGTCTATCAATTAGATAGGAAAAGACCAAATACTCTTATGCTCGTAGATATGGAGGCTTAGGTGGCACTGGGAAGAGCCCATGACTTTGTAAACTTGCTTGCACTTCCTGCTTGTCTTTATTTCGTTCCAAAGGATTTCTATCTTCCCTTCGTAGGAGGCTACCTTTTGGGAACTTTTCTTCTCTCTCCAGACCTTGACCTTCCTCGCTCAAAACCCTCCAAGAGATGGAAGGCAATGAGATTTATATGGAAACCCTACCAAGCTCTTTCAAAGCACAGGGGTGCATCTCATATTCCAATTCTTGGGACTTTTCTCAGGCTCACATACCTTTTGTTGATGATTATGTTTTTCTACTTTGTCTTGCTTGGAATTTCTTCTAAGTTTGTGCCTGAGCTGGGGGATATGCTTCTTAGTTTTGACCCTCTTGAGCTTCTCTCAAGGCTTGCGGAGAAGGAGGAGGTCTTCTACTTTGCACTTGGCGTGGTTCTTTCTGAGGTTTTTCATGTCTTCCTTGACCTTTTGACCAGCTGGCTTAAAAGGTTTAAAATATAGATGTGAGACTTCTAATACTTGCCTCTGAATCAAAAAGAAGGGTTCAGATACTTAGTATGCTCGGCTTTAAGTTTTTGGTTGTGCCCTCCTACATAGAAGAGAAGCACCATAGCAAACCCATACTCACCGCAAGAAGGCTTGCCTTCAAGAAGGCTTTTACCGTTTGGAAGGACTACAAGTTTGCCACCGTTTTAGGAGCGGACACCGTAGTGGTCCTTGGGAGGGAAATACTTGGAAAGCCAAAGGACAAAGAGGAAGCTATACAAATGCTTCGCAAGCTCTCTGGAAAGTGGCACAGGGTTATAACGGGCGTTTCTGTTATATCTCCAAAGGGCAGGTATACCTTCCATGATACCGCATGGGTAAAGTTTAGAGCTATGAGTTTGAAGGATATTGAAGAGTACGTAGAAACGGGAGAGCCTATGGATAAGGCGGGTGCCTATGCAATTCAAGGTATAGGTGCGAGGTTTGTAGAGAGGATTAAGGGAGACTTTTACACTGTAATGGGTCTTCCTGCAAGCAAAACCTATGAGGTGCTTAAAAATGTTCTGGATTAGCCTGTTTTTGCTGTTTTTGTGTGGATGTTCTGCAGTGGTGAGCCAAAGTGGAGGTAGCGTGGAAATAGGCGGAGGAGTTCAAATACAAATGCAACACAGGAGGTGAAATATGCCTTTAAAGGTTGGAGAGAAGGCTAAGGACTTTGAGCTTTACGATGTGGAAGGAAATTTTCACTCCCTGTCAGAGGGAGAGGGCTATAAGCTTTTGGTTTTCTACAAGGTTACCTGTCCAACTTGCCAATTGACACTGCCCTTTGTGGAAAGGCTATACAAACTGTACGGACATAAAGTTAACTTCTGGGGTATAGCCCAAGACCCAGACCATGCGGTGCATGATTTTGCAAAAACCTACAGGCTTACCTTCCCACAGCTTATAGACTATCCAAACTACCAAACCTCTGTGGACTACCATGTGGAGGTGGTGCCTACCATTTATCTTATAAACCCAAAGGGCTATGTAGACTTTGTTAGCAACTCTTTTGTAAAGTCAGACCTAAAAAGGCTCAACGAAAGCCTTGCATACATATCTGGTCAAGCTCCAGAGGATATTTTTGCAGGACAACGCGTTCCTGAGTTGAAGCCCGGCTGAGGCTCAAGAAGTAGGCGTTAGGTTAACGCCATGAGCTGCGAAAGGCTAACTTACGCAGAAGAGAGGGCTTTAAGAGCATGTGAGAGAGCTGGCAGGAAAAGGGAAGAAGTGCTTCTACTGGGAGCTTCTAAGGGAGTTTCTGCAGATAGGCTAAGGAAGTTTTTCCAATGCGGGCTTAGGGTCTTTGGTGAAAACAGGGTTCAAGAGTTTCTAAAAAAGTGGGAAGCCTTAAAAGACCTTCCTATAGACTGGCACTTTATAGGGAGGCTTCAAAGCAACAAGGTCAAATACATAATAGACAAGGTGAGCCTCATACACTCCCTTGACAGGCATAGCCTACTTGAGGAGCTTAGCAAAAGGGCGGAGAATATGGGAAAAGTTCAAGAGGTGCTTATAGAGGTAAACGTGGGCGGTGAGGAGACAAAGGGCGGGGTTGAGCCAAGGAACTTAAAGAGCTTTTTTGAAGTCTGTCTGAAAGACAAAAACATAAAAGTGTTAGGGCTTATGTGCATACCACCCTATAGGGAAGACCTCGAGGAGGTAAGACCATACTTTGCCACGCTTAGAAAACTAAGAGATGAGCTTGAAGAGGAGTTTGGAGTAAGGCTTCCTCATCTTTCCATGGGCATGTCCCATGACTTTGAAACCGCCATAGAAGAGGGTGCTACCATAGTGAGGGTGGGGACGCTAATTTTTGGGAGCAGGGTTTAAATAAACCTCCCTCACTGGGAAAGGTATCTTTATACCCTCTTGCTCGTATCTTTTCTTTAGCCTCTTTATAAACTCATGCCTCAGAAGGTGCTGACCTCCAAAGTCCTTTGCTCTGAGTATCACATTAAAGTTTATAGAAAAATCTCCAAAGGCAGTAAGACGTATCATTGGCTCAAAGTCTGGCACTCCGCCCTCCACTTCTTTTTGCACCTCTCTTGCCACCTCAAGGGTAATCCTTTCTACCTTTTCTAAATCGCTGTCGTAAGAAACACCAACAGGGACTAGTATACTCATCTCTGGCTGAGGCATATGGAAGTTTATGATTATGGAAGTAGAGAGTTTAGAGTTGGGCACTATTATAAGGTTGTTTGCAGGCTGACGCAGAATTGTGTTTCTCCATGTTATGTCCTGCACAAAACCCTCTTCACCGCTTTCAAGCCTTACATAGTCTCCCACCTTTATCTGCTTTGTTGCCAATACATGAAAGCCGGCAAAAAGGTTCTCAAGGGTATCTTTAAGAGCCAGAGCTACCGCCAAGCCACCCACACCAAGTGCGGTAAGAATAGGCGTTATGGCTATACCAATCTTATCAAGGGCTATGAGCACTCCCACCACAAGAATAACAACACGAGAAACTTGCACCACAAGGGAAGTGGCAGGAAGGTCTTCTCTGTATCTGTTTATGTATAGTCTAAGAAAGCCACCTACCAGTCTTGATAGGAAAAGTGCGAAGGAAATAATGAAAAGAACCCAGAGGGCTTTATCCTTTACTAAGACTATACTCTTAGGTAGTTTTAGCTCTTCTGAAACCAGATATAGGGCGATCAAAAAAGACCAAAGGGTAGGTATATACCTAAGAGAGTCTATTAAAACCTTATCCCAACCCCAAGGGCTCTTTTCTGATAATCTTCTTAACCTATAAAACACAAACCTCTCTACAAAGAGACCCAACGAAGGAACGAGTATAAGTATTAAAAGAAGTGCACCGTAGGTTTTTAAGAGGCTCATAGAGTAAATTTTAAATTAAAAGGCGGGCAGGCGCCCGCAAAAGGTTTTTATAGGTAGTTTCTGGCTATGATTATAAGACCTGTGCCAATAAAGACTACAGCCCACAGGGTTACGATAAAGACAGAGGCGTTTCCAAGAGCATCTTCTGTCTCGTTAGCTTGATAGACTTCGCCCTTTGGTGTTCTTCCTGCTCTGTAAGCCATCCACCAAGTGTAGGCGTAGAGTATAAGACCTGTCAGAGTTGTTCCTACGAAGAGCATTGGGCTAAGCCATTCAAGGTTCACCTTATATTCGTATATGGAGTATCCAAAACGTGCGGTAGAGGAGACCCTGAGGTATTCTCTAAAGACCGCAATAAGAAGAGTTGCCACCGTGCCAGCAACGAGAGAAGGAATTGCCATGCCAATGGGGTTCTTCTGGGCTATGAATATAACACCCGCACAGAGCAGTAGTCCAAGGACAGAAAGCCATGCAAAGATGCTACCCTTCGCGTTCCAATCTGCTGGAACAGAGAATATGTAAAGCACATGGAAGACTATCCAGCCAGCACCACCCATGAGAGCGAGCTTTGCACCAAGTTTTGCAGAGAAGTTTACATAGTCCCTTTCAAACTCTGGTCTTTTTCCAAAATACCAAGCGTATAGCATCATAAAGACGCCAGTAACGGAAATGGATGGAAATACGAGGAAGGCAAGGTATCTGAAGATGTTAAAGGCATATATGTTCCAACCAGTGTGGTTCATAGTGGTTCCACCAGAGGTATACCACTCTACCCATTTTTCTGGATAGAGAGCTTGGTAGTTAACCACGTGAATTAGAAAACCCACAGCGAGGAGGAAGATAACACCACCTATGGAGAAAAAGGTGGCAAGCTGAGGTCTGTTTTTGGTAAAGTATGCACCCCATATAAGATAGTAGCCAATAAGCAGAAAGACTATAAACATCATATACCAACTTGCAGATAGGTTAGCGGATGCATACCAAAGAGAATCATAGATGACTTGATAGAACAAAAGAGGTGCAACACCGAGAACTATCGCCAAAGAGACAGACACCTTTGAAAGCTCAAGCATAGCTTTTGCGAGCCTTTGGTGGTTTGGGTCTTTTCTTGTAAAGCCGTATATGGCATAGAAAAGTCCACCAATGGAAGTCCAAACAAAGACTATGTGGAGAGCCCATGTGATAACTTGTAGTATCTGCATAACCACTGGGTAGAAGGGAGCACCCGCAGGGTCAGCCATGGCTTTTAGCATGGCTCCGACCTCCGCAGGGGACTGCCCTGCGAAGGCAAGCCTGCCGCCAAGTAGCATAAGAGCCAATACGCCAAGCAATACCCACCTTGTTAGGTTTTGATAGGCCACCATGCTCATGTCCACACCTCCTTATTTATGTGCCTCCAGAGTTGCTTTTGGCACTTCTATCTTGGCAGAGACTCTACCACCCTTTGAGATCATATCCGCTATGTAGGCTGAAAGGGCTCGTAGCTCCTCGTCCTTACCCACAAAGTAGGGCATGTATGGAGGATGAGCTTGAGGAGTAAGGTAGTTGGAGAGGAAACCATAGACCATATCCTCTGAGTCCATACCTTCAAATTTCTTAGCAAAGGGTCTAAGACCAGAGGCTCCTGTCACATTGTGGCATCCAGAGCATTGGAGTATGGCTATTGCCTTTCCTGCCATTATCTTGTTTTCGGGTGTTATGGTCTTTAGACCCTCTGGCACAAAGGCGTTGACTTGGAGATAGCCCTTTTCGTTAATGATGTCCACCTCAGACTTTATATCCTTGGCTGGCACATCTCTGGCGATAATTTGGTTGACCCACACAAATTCACCAGCCACATAGGGCTTGCGGATGGTTTCCCTTATCTTCTCTTCTGGATATACACCCATGAAGAATATGAGCGCGTATATGGGTAATGCGATATAAGCTCTTGCAGCGGTTGGTTTTATGGAAGTAAGCACAAAGTGTGCGAGGAGGATAAGAAGTATGCCGAATATTAGACCATAATACCATGTTGGCACTATTCCAGCAAGCATTACAAGGCTTCTTTCTGGTAGTGTGGAGAAATACCATCCAAAGAACATAGTTCCAAAGACAAGACCACCTATGCCCCAGTAGGACATGGTTCTAACTATGTCCTTGTAGACTTTCTCGGGTATATCCTTTCTCATAAGGCTTGCGATAACTATACCTATAGTGCCCGCTATAGCAAACATGTAGGCACTTCTCATAAGAAGGTGTGGGAAGTAGTTCTTGTTATAAAAGGCGTCAAGGATGTTTCCTGTGGTAAACCACTTTTCATGACCCGGTGAGAGCATAAAAGAGAGTATGCCTACGATGATATACATGGTTGCCCAAGAGCCTATGGCAAAAATCCACGCGAGCTTTAACCAGCTCTTTTGGTCTATCCTGCCAAGGGTATAAAAGAGTATGTAGACAAGAGTCACCTCAGCCACGAACCATATCCACTCTGCAGCCCAGACCCAAACGAAGTTGTGTATAAGGGCGGATATACCTCTGGGGTTTGCCACTGTGGCGGAGAACCATATACCAGGACCGCTTATAGAACCAGAGACGTAAGAGAACACGAGCAGTGTCAACAGATACTTTTTGATGTAGTCGTAGAGCTGGGGGATGTTTTCCCGGTAGGCTTTTGTGGCAAGGTATGCCAGCAAAATGGAAGCACCCACTGATGTGTGGGATGCCATGACGTGAATGGTGGCGATAACGGCGATGACTGTGGCACTGCCTATGGCAGGCACATACCACATGGGCTGAAAGCCAAGCACATCCATGTTCGCACCTCCTGTGCGGTTTTAACTTGAAGTTAACATTTAATATAACATGACTTTTATCATCGTCAAGGGTTTAAAATGTTATTTCGTGGAAAGAAAAGCTGGCATTTTGCTCCACATAAGCTCCTTGCCCTCTGACTTTGGCATAGGGGACTTGGGACCCGTTGCCTACAGGTTTGTGAACCTTTTGGCGGAATCTGGTCAAAGCCTTTGGCAGGTTTTACCCCTTAGCCCCACAGAGGTGGAGCATGGAAACTCACCCTACTACTCTTCTTCTCTCTTTGCAGGAAACCCTCTATTTATAAGCCCAGAACTTTTATACGAGGAAGGTCTATTAGACAGACAGACCCTTGAGAGCCTAAGGGTAGAGCCCTCCGATAGAGTAGACTACGAGAGGGTTTACGCCCTAAAGGCACATATGCTGGAAAAGGCTTTGGAAAACTTCAAGGAGAGCCAAGAGTTTTACCTTTTTTGCCAAGAGCAGGCATACTGGCTTGAGGACTATGTTAGATTCAACCTAATAAAGAAAAAACTTAAAAGGCCTTGGTGGGAATGGAAACAGTTGCCAGAGCTTTCAGAAAGGGAGGTTCTAAGAGAAAAGGTAGTCCAGTTTCTTTTCTTCAAGCAATGGAAGGCTTTAAGAACCTACGCCAACTCAAAGGGTGTGAGCCTTGTGGGAGACCTACCCATATACCCTGCACCGGACAGTGTGGATGTTTGGGCAGACAGAGAGATATTCAAGCTAAGAGAGGATGGACTTCCAGAGGTGGTGGCTGGCGTGCCACCCGACTACTTTTCAAAAACGGGACAGCTTTGGGGAAACCCCGTATACAGATGGGACAGGCTAAAGGAAAGGGGTTTTGACTGGTGGCTTTTGAGAATAAGGCATGCCCTTGAGCTTTTTGACCTTGTAAGGCTTGACCACTTTAGAGGCTTTTGTGCCTTTTATCAAGTTCCCTATGGAGAAAAGACCGCAGAAAGAGGCTGGTGGGAAAAAGCAGAAGGCTATAGTCTTTTTGAAACTATAAGAGAAGAGTTTCCACACATGCCTTTTATAGCAGAAGACCTTGGCACAATAGACCAAGAGGTTCATAGCCTAAGAGACCACTTTGGACTGCCGGGAATGAAAGTCTTAGCCTTTGCCTTTTTTGACAAAAACTCAGAACACCTGCCTCATAACCACACCTATAACTCTGTGGTCTACACCACCACCCATGACAACATGCCTATAAGAGGATGGTTCTTTGAGGAATTAAACGAGTGGCAGAGGGCAAGGGTTTTAGACTATCTTGGATACACACCTGAGAGCATAAGCCATGCACTTGTTAGACTTGCTTACATGTCTGTGGCAAAGTATTGCGTAATTGCTATGCAAGACCTACTTGAGCTCGGACAAGAGGCAAGGATGAACACTCCTGCCAAGCCAGAAGGCAACTGGGAGTGGAAGTTAAGGGAAATGCCAAATAGAGAGCTTTGGGAGTGGGTCGGATTTGTGTGCAAGCTATATGGGAGGAGTTATAATTATCCTTAATGTTAAGATTTTCTGTATGTCCACACGATACGGAAGGGGAAAGATTTAAAAGATGGGAAGAGTTTGCTCGCAAACTCCACGAAAGTGTAGGTGAAAAGGTTAGCTTTGAGCCTCTTTTGGACTTTTCTGAGGAAAAGGAGAGAATGGAAAGCGGTAAGTTCTTTGATATATATTACGCAAACCCTTTTTCTTCCGTAGAACTATATAGAAGGGGTTATAAACCCATTGCAAAATTCAAAGGGCAGAGGGATAGGTATTTTCTCGTCTATAGAGACATACCAAAAGAGGGGGCAATAAAGGTGTCTACAGCCCTTCTCAGACCAGTGGGGCTTATTCTTCTTCAGCTTGATATAGAAAGAGTGGAAGTGGAGCTTTGTGAAAGTTGGCAGAGGGCGTTGGCATACCTTGAAGAGGGTAAAGTCCATGCCTGCATAATGTATGAGGAAATATGGGAGAACGTTCAAAAGGAAAGAAGAAAAAATCTAAAGGTCATGGACACTTTTGTCTTTGAATCTTCCCACATTTTTATGGTGAAGCCAGAGGTTGAGGAAAGACTAAAAGAATTCTTCAAAGGTGACGATTTTGAGCCTGCGGAGCACATACTTGAAAAACTCCTCAAAGCTTACGAGAACTTTGACCATATATATAAGCTATGGACTAAAGTAAAAGCCTTTTATATTTTAGAGAACTCACGTGGCGTGGGTTCAATACTTTACTCTGAAAAAGGTATAGTCTTTGCAAATGATTACGCCCTTAAAACTCTTGAATACAAAGAAGAAGAGTTAACTAAAATGTCCTTAGAGGAGGCTATAAACCACATAATTCATCCGTCATACAGGGATAAGGTTTTTGAAATTGTCCAAAGGAGAATAAAAGGAGAACAGTTTATACATGACTATAACGAGCTTATTTATTTAAACAAAAGAGGAAAATACATACATACCTATACCTACTCCATTACTGTGCCCTATGGGGAAAAGTCTTATGGAGGACTTGTGCTTTTTATAGACATAACGGAAAGAAAAAAGTTTGAAAGCCTCTACAGGACCTTGAGAGAAGTAAACATTGCCATAACCACATCTCTGTTTGAAGAGGAGCTTTTTGATAAGACGTGCAAGAGTCTTATGGAGCACTTGGACCTTAAATTTATTGCTCTTATAAAAGAGGAAGGAGACCCTGTGCTATATAAAGCCTACGGTTTGGAGGATGAGCTTAAAGAAAGGTTTATGGGAAAATACAAGGTTATAGGAAAGGAAGAAATATACATTGAGCCAGAGGTTAGGGAAAACAAGGAACATAGCTGGCTTTTGGACTTTGGAGTTTACTCCTTTTGCTCCATTCCTATAAGGGGACCAGAGGGTAAGCTATATCTGCTAAATCTGTATTCTCAAGAACCCTATTACTTTGATGAAAGAGAAGTGAGGGGCATACTACGCGAGTTCAGGCATGACCTTGAGTTTGCCCTTAATAGGATTTACGATTGGAGAAAAGCCTTTATCATAAAAAATGCCTTAGACCGGTCAAGTGCCTGGCTCGTAGTGACTGATGAAAAGGGTGTAATAACTTATGTAAATGAGGCGGTAAGTAGGATATCGGGATACTCAAGAGAAGAGTTATTGGGCAGAAAGACTAACATCTTCAAGTCTGGCTTTCACGATAAAGAGTTTTATGAAGAGCTATGGAAAACCATAAAGTCAGGCAAGGAATTCCATGCGGTTTTTGTAAATAGGAAAAAGAACGGCGAGACCTTTTATTTAGAACAGCATATATATCCCTTGGAGCTTCCAGGACGCATTACAAGATACGTTTCCATAGGAAAAGATATAACACGAGAGATAGAGCTTTCAGAGGAGGTAAGTAGACTTGCCTTTACAGACCCAATGACCGGTCTTCTAAACAAAGAGGGTTTTGAGAGTATGGTGGGAGAAGGTCTCAAGCAGGCATCAAAGGAAAGCTTTGCCTTTGTTATACTTGACTTGTATGGCACTGGAAATATAAACAGGAATTTTGGCATATCCGCAGGAGACAAGTATGTGCAGGCTTTCGGAGAATTGTTAAAGAGCGAATTTAAAGATGCGAAATTTATCAGTAGACTATATGGGGACAAGTTTGGTATGCTTATACCCATAAGGATGGAGGAAGATGTCTACATACTGGAGGAGCGGTTATTAAGGCTTATGGATAAATACGTGGACATTGGAGAGCCAATACCTATATCCATTAACGCAGGAATTTCCCTTTATCCAAGGGACGGAGATAGTTTCGGCAAGCTTTATTCAAAGGCAAAGAGCTCACTCAAAAGAGCTAAGGAATTTGGAGAAGGTAGAATAGTAGTCACAGATGAAAATATTGAGAAAAGGATTCAAGACTTTACTTTTGCTATGAAGTTGGTAAAGAATGCCGTAGAGAATGAGCTATTTGTCCTATATTTTCAGCCTTACTTTGAGGCAGATACACTTGAGGCTGTTGGTGCGGAGTGTTTAGTAAGAATAGCGGACAAGGATGGGAAGGTATACACGCCTGCATATTTTATAGACTATCTTGAGAAGAGTAGATATCTGCGTAGTTTTGAAGGTTGGCTTATAAGGGAGGCTATAAAATCTGCAGGAAAACTGGGTTTAAAGCTTTCTATAAATCTATCCGCAAGCACGCTTAAAGAAGCGGAGTTTGTCAAAACCCTTCTTGCTATGCCACAGCTACCACTCGTTATAGAAATAACTGAAAGGGTAATATTAGAGCTCGGAAGTGAAATGCTTGAATTACTTGAAACCTTAAGGAGGGAAAGGGGTGTAAAAATAGCCATGGATGACTTTGGAACGGGTTATTCCACCCTTTCTCAACTTACGCAACTACCAGTAGACATACTGAAAATAGATATGTCCTTTGTGAAGAATATGATAAACAACAAAAGAATAAGAGCCATAGTTAGAAATACCATAGCACTTGCAAGAGACCTTGGAATTGCAACCCTTGCGGAGGGTATAGAGACTGAGCCTCAACTTAGAATGCTTCAAGGTATGGGATGTGATTTTGTCCAAGGTTATCTCTTTGCCAAGCCGATGAATATGGAGGATATGGTAAGATTTCTTGAGGAGCGTAGAAATAAACTAGCAGGTGCCTTGAGATGAAAGATATTGAAGATAAGCTCAGGGCTTTGGGCTATGGTGGTTTCTACACGTGGTATGACCCGCCGGGGACTTATTATGACTGGCATAGGCATCCGGAGGATGAGGTAAGATATGTGCTGGAGGGTGAGATAACTATAGGGACTGAGGAGGGTGTGTATCATTTAAAGGCTGGGGATATGTTAGAGGTAAGGGCAGGCACAAGGCACTGGGCAAGAACCGAAAAGGGTGTGAAGTATATCTGTGGAAGTAGAAGGGTGTTAAAATAAAAGGTGTGAAGGGATTTGTTGAAAGGGCTATAAGGGAAAGGATAAAGGAGCTGTATTCCATAGAGATAAACTCTTTTAGCCTTGAGCCACCAAGGGAAGAAAGCTATGGAGACTATGCCACCAACGTAGCCTTTTTGCTCTCCAAGTCTCTTAGGAAAAACCCCCAGGAGATTGCTCAAGAGCTGGCGAGCAAGCTCTCAAACCACCTAATGACTGCAGAGGCGGTCAAGGGCTTTGTAAACATAAGGCTCAGCGAGGAGTTTGTGAGGGGAGAGTTCAAAGGGCTTCTCACAAAGGGGCAGGACTACTTCTTTGAGCCTGTGGAAAAGCCTATGTATATTCAAGTGGAGTTTGTAAGTGCCAACCCTACTGGTCCTTTACATGTGGGACATGGAAGAGGTGCGGTAGTAGGCGATGTGCTCTCAAAACTTCTCCAAAGGCTCGGACACAAGGTCCTAAGGGAGTATTACATAAACGATGCGGGCAATCAGGTCTACATGCTTGGGCTTTCGGTCTTGCATAGATACTACGAGCTTTTTGGAAAGGAAGACCCAGAGCTAAGAGAGGTCTTTGAAAGGGAAGGCTATAAGGGCAAATACATAAAAAGGCTTGCCAAAGACCTAAAGGCTTTTTACGGAGAGGAACTTTTAGACCTTGAAAGGGAAAGGGCTATAGACCTTTGTAAAGAGTATGCTCACAAGAGACTTCTTGAGGATATTAAAGAGACCCTTGAGCTTTTGTCTGTGTCCTTTGATAGTTGGTTTAGCGAGAGAAGCCTTTATGAGAGAGGTCTTGTGGAAGAGGTTATGCAAAAGTTAAGGGAGAGGAACTACATATACGAAAAGGATGGTGCCTTGTGGTTCAAAAGCTCAGATTTTGGAGATGACAAGGATAGGGTAGTTAGAAAGTCCGATGGCTCTTGGACCTACTTTGCCTCGGACATAGCCTATCATTACCAAAAGTTCCAAAGAGGCTTTGACAAGGTTATAAACCTTTGGGGTGCGGACCATCACGGATACGAAAGAAGGCTTATAGGTGCTCTAAAAGCTCTTAATGTTCCAGAGGATTGGTTAAAGGTGGAGTTTGTCCAGATGGTAAGGCTCATAAGCGGTGGTCAAGAGGTGCGTATGTCCAAAAGGACTGGCGAGTTTATTACCCTGCAGGAGCTAATAGAAGAGGTGGGAAAGGATGCGGTAAGGTTTGTTTTTCTCACAAGGGACAGCGATACGCCTTTGGACTTTGATATAGACCTTGTAAAGAAGAACACCACAGAAAACCCCGTCTTTTATGTGCAGTATGCTTATGCAAGGATAAGAGGAGTCTTTAGAGAGGTCAAGGAAAGGTATTGCATAGACCCAGATAAGGAAGACTTAAGAGAATACCTGCATGGGCTTTCTGAGGAAGACCTTAGACTGACTAAGAAGTGTCTATACCTAAAAGATACCTTTGAGGCGGTAGCCAAGGCACTGTCTCCTCACCTTATAACCTATTCGCTCCTTGAGCTTGCAAAGGATTTCCATTACTACTACAACCACCACAGGGTAATGGTGGAGGACAGAAAACTCATGCTCTTGAGACTTGCCCTCTTTAGGGGTGTGGAGATAACTCTAAGGACTGCTTTTGAATTGCTGGGAATAGAAGCTCCTGAGAGGATGTAGAGTATCCCTTAGCATGGACAGATATCTCTTTTAAGGACATTAGTCCACAGTTTCTAATACCACAAGTTTAGGGATTGACTGAAAGTATTTATTGTTTTTCAATCAATCCCTGTGCCTTACTCCAGAGGCATTTATGCCGCTTATCAGACAGGTTTTGAGGGCCGTTTCAAAATTTGTATAAACTCTATCATAACGCAAGTTGCAAGTTATAGGGTGATTAATAACCTTGAGCCACCATAAGAAATGCAAGGAGAAAATTGTTTGATGATATAATCCTTCTGAGTCTTCAAAAGATATAACTCTCAAAGACATCTTCGAGGAAGTCCCACACAGGCTTAGCAAAATCCTCTCTCCAGCCCCTATCAAAGAGCTATTGCCAACATCTCTGCCATCCACTGAGCTAAGAGTGGACTTCTTGGCAAAACTTGAAGATGAAAGCATCCTACATATGGAGTTCCAATCCTTTAACGATGCAAACATGCCTTGGAGAATGCTCCGCTACTATACCGCCATAGCAGAAAAATACAAAACATACAACATAAAACAGCTTGTGGTGTATGTAGGAAATAAAAAGCTCAGAATGAAGACCTCTCTCAAGATTAAGAACTTAGTCTTTAGGTATGAAATACTTGACATAAGGCAGATAGACTGCAGAGTGCTATTGGAAAGCCCAGACCCTATGGATAGGCTATTGGCTTGTTTGTGTAAGGTAGAGGATGAGGTATATCTCATAGAAAAGCTCATAAAGACGATGGAAAGCATGAACGAAGAAGAGAGAAAAGACTACCTTTTGAAAGCCTTGACGCTAACAGAACTGAGACCTAACTTAAGGATAAGGCTCACAGAGGAGGTCAAGCACATGCCTATAGTGGTTAGACCTGAGGATATAAAACTGCCAAAGAGGAAGTTGAAAAAGGACATTCTGTATAGACTTGGACTTGAGGAAGGTAAACAGATTGGACATGAGGAAGGGTTCATAAAAGCATTGCAAGATACAGTGTTGACTCTTATAAGGGGCAAGATTGGAAGAGTTCCTGAAGGTGTAGAAGTAAAGGTGAAGGGCATAAGGAACAGGGAATATTTAAATGCTTTGATAGAGAAGTTAATAAACTCTGGAGATGTTTTGGAGCTTTTGAGGGAAGAGAGACTTTTGAGTTGAGTTGTAATTGATAGAAAAGCACCATAGACAGCTTATTTAGGAAAGTATGCTTATGAGAGGTATCTAACTTTATAATAACTTGCAACTTGGGTTATCATACCTCATAACCTACCCTCAAAAAGAATTATCAGCTGAGCATATATCCTCTCCCAATCCCTCAAAGGCTTCTTCCATTTCTCCTCTAAGTCCATAGCTACCCCATAACAAACCTTCAGTAAAGCCTCATCCATCGGAAATATCCTCTTGCCATATATCACCTTCCTTATCTTGCTGTTTATACTCTCCACAAAGTTTGTAGTCGCCAACATCCTCCTTATCTCATAAGGATACTTGTAAAAGGTCAATATTTCCTCAAGGTCTCTTTCCCAGTCCTTCACTACCTGCGGATACTCTGCTTGATATTCCCTCTTAAGCCTCTCAAAGTTCTCCTTCGCTTACGGTTGCGTGGAGGACATGTATATTGACCTCAATGCACTGGCTACTCTCTTCCTGTCTTTGTATTTGACCTTCTTTAGGCTGTTCCTTCGTAGCCAAGGAATTCGTACAATTCTGCCTGTAGGATTTTGCCGATGGTTTGAGCCATCAGGTCTTTGAGTGGCTCGTTGAACTCCTTACGTATTGTTTTACTTTTTCTTTGCTTGGCTGTTTAATGTTAAGAGCTCCTTACTTTATTTTTACACAGTGGATGAGATGCTCCCACCTTAAGCAGATACGAATGCCAGCAAGAACCTGCTTAGCCGTGTTAAGTCCCGCTGGTATTTACACTGCATGAGGGAAGCTCTTATAGAGTATTTGGAGGAGTACAGCAAAAACCCGTTTGATGAGCAGTATAAGTGTCTTTGGAGTAAGGCTAATTTTGTAGATTGAAAGGGAAAAATACTTCTCAGTAAGTCCCTAAATCTTAGGTATGGATAAATGTCCATAGTAGAGCTATCTGTCCATGCTAAGGGATACTCCTACGTGCCTTGGTGAAGTAAAGGAGAGGATATATCTATTAGAATTTACTAAGCTCATGGAAAAAGATTGGAAGATATTTGGGGAGAGTTTTTTGTCGTGAGTAATCTAACGCTGAGGCTTGAGAAAGAAGATTGGGACAGGGTAAGGGCTCTTTTGGAAGAGTTGGGTTTTAAGGGTTTGCCAAGGGATTGTGTGGTTTGGTATTTGACTGATGGTTCTAACCATGCAACGCTCTATTCCTCTGGCACGCTTCTTATTCAGGGTAAAAGGGCTAAAGAAGTAAAGGATTTGATACTTTCTTCTCTTGGCACTCCAGAAGAGGTGCTTATAGGGTGCGATGAGTCGGGGAAGGGGGATGTGTTTGGTCCTCTTGTGCTGTGCTGTGCGGTCATAAAGCCAGAGTACTACAGGAGGGTCTTGAGCCTTAATATGAAAGACTGCAAAAGGTTAAGTGATGAGGCGGTTCTCAAAAAGGCGTCCGACTTTAGGTCTTTTGGAGAGTATAAATGCAGGCTTGTAGAGCCTAAAGAGTTAAATGAGCTCTATGAAAGGAAGAAAAACCTCAACAGAATCCTCGATGAACTGTATGTGGGTCTTTTGGAAGAATTTCTCAAAAGGTATCCTGAGGGTAGGTTTTCTGTGGATGCTTATTCAAGCAAAAGTCCCTTTGACGGTAGAGTTTCTTTTATACACAAGGGGGAAGAAGACCTTGCGGTGGCAACTGCCAGCGTCCTTGCAAGGGCGGGGTTTCTAAGGTGGTTAGAAAACAGGGGCCTTCCAAAGGGCTCCTCTAAGGAGGCTATGGCTCTTGCACGCAGAATATACAGGGAAGACAAAGAAAGGGCTAAGGAGAGCCTAAAACTTTTCTTTTTATAAACTTGCTAAGGGACATTATTAGAAAGATTATTGCCATGCTTCCTACCACTGCACCACTGGGAGGAAGGTCAAAAAGCAGAGAGAAGGCTATGCCAGAGGAAAGAGAGAGAAAGGAAAAGGAGACAGAAAGAACTATACTTTGCAGAAAGGAGGAGGAAACCAAGAGCGAAGTCATAGCTGGTATGGATATAAAGCTGGCGGAAAGCACAAGTCCCACAGCCTTTATGGATAGGGCTACGTTGGCAGAGGCGAGGGCAATAAGGGAGTAATTGAGAAAACTAACTCTTATGCTTCTTAGTTTTGCAAGCTCTTCGTTAAAGCTAAGAAGTAGGAGCTTTCGGTAGTTTACGAGAATAAACAGAGAGGTTAGGAGAAAGATTAGCACGGACAAGAGAAGGTCTACCTCAGAGGCGGTGAGTATGCTACCAAAGAGGTATGAAAATACGTTAGTGCCAAGGTTGTCCGTAATGCCGAGGATCACTATTGCCATGGCAACACCCAGGGAGAAAAAGAGGGCAAGCACCGTGTCCGCAGGTAGGGACTTTTTATCCACAAGGAACTGGATAAGAAGACCAAGAATAACTGTGTAGAGCACTGTAAAGGTCATGGGCTCAAGGTCAAGGACTATGGCAAGGGCTATACCACCAAAGGCGGCATGAGAGAGACCAGCACCAAGCATGGAAAGCCTTTTAATGAGAAGGAATACACCCACCATGGAGGTGGAAAGGGCTATAAAAAGGGCGGAAAGAAAGCCTTTCCAAAAGAGGCTGTAAGATAAGAGGTCCATTCCTAAATTTTAACCTATGGAGAAAAACAAGGAACTATCACGCATTTTTGAAAGAATGGCGGACATGCTTGAGTTTCTTGGAGACAATCCTTATCGCATAAACACTTACAGAAGGGTGTCCGAAGTGCTTTCTGAACTTGGAGAAGACGTGGAAGAGCTGGTAAAGACTGGGAAAATCTCTAAGATACATGGCATAGGACAGTCAAGCATGGAGAAGATACTGGAATATTTACGCACTGGGAGAATAAGTGCCTACGAGGAGTTAAGGCAGAAGGTCCCAGAGGACTTGCTTGAGCTTTTGGAAGTCCCGGGTGTGGGTATAAAGACGCTGAGGCTTGCTTACGATAGGCTAAAGGTAAGGAGTAAGGAGGACTTTATAAGGGCGGTCAAAAGTGGTCAGCTTGCCTTTCTGCCGGGCATGGGAGAGAAAAAAGTTCAAAACATCCTCAGAGGGCTTGAGCTTTGGGAAAAGAGCAAGGAGAGGATGACGCTTCTGCAGGCTTATGAGCTTGGAGAGGCTCTTCTAAAGCACTTTGAAACGATAAGGGAGCTCCATGAAAACATTGAGCTTGCGGGAAGCTTAAGGAGAAGAAAAGAGACGGTTGGAGACATAGACCTGCTTGTGTCTGCAAAGAGGGAAAACTGGTCAAAGATACACCAGCACTTTGTTTCCTATGGCGGGGTAAAGGAGGTGCTTCTTCATGGTGAGACCAAATCCAGCCTTGTGCTTGAGGAGGGAAGACAGGTAGACCTAAGAACGGTAGAGCCTTATCAATGGGGCTCAGCACTCCAATACTTTACGGGCTCAAAGGAGCACAACATAAGAATAAGGGATATAGCCAAGGCTAAGGGGCTCAAGATAAGCGAGTATGGGGTTTTTCGTGCGGACACGGAGGAGTGGATAGGGGGTGGCACAGAAGAAGAGGTTTATAACCTCATAGGTATGCAGTGGATTCCGCCAGAGCTAAGAGAGAACACGGGGGAGATAGAACTTGCCCTTGAGGGCAGACTTCCAAGGCTCATAGACATAAGGGATATAAGAGGGGACTTTCATATGCACTCTAACTGGAGCGACGGACTGCACACTCTTGAGGAGATGGCACAAGCCTGCTACCAGCTTGGTTATGAGTATATGGTAATAGGAGACCACTCTCAGTCCTCGCGCGTAGCCAATGGTCTTGACCCAGCACGCTACAGGGAACAGTTTAAGCTAATTGAAAGACTAAACCAATACTACAACCCAAGAGGCTTTTATATACTTAGAGGTTGTGAGATGGACATACTGCCTGATGGGTCTTTGGACTTGCCTGATGGACTTTTGGAGGAGTTTGACTTTGTGGTTGCCTCTATTCACTCAAGGTTTAACCAAGACAATACCTACAGGATACTCAAGGCTATGGAAAATCCTTTTGTAAACCTAATAGGGCATCCAACGGGCAAAGCCTATGGAACGAGGGAAGGCTATCCTCTTGATATGGAAAAGGTCATAAAAACCGCAAAGGAAACGGGCACTGCCTTAGAGCTAAACACTCACAGGGCAGACCTTTCACCGGAGAATATAAGAAGGTGTATGCAAGAGGGTGTGTTTATAGCCATAGTGAGCGATGCACACTCCGTAAAGCATCTGCACTATATACGCTTAGGAGTTGGTCTTGCAAGAAGGGGATGGGCTGTTCCTGAGCTCCTTTTGAACGCAAAAGACCTGCAGGGCATTAGAGACTTTGTAAGGCGTAAAAGGGAGCTTATGCTAAGTGGAAAATATTGATAGCTAAAACACATCAAAGGTTTTATAATTATAAATATGGCTCAGTTTTTTAGTATTGATGATCTTCAGGCAATTATAAGGTATAAGATAGGTGAGTTGAAAAGATTGAAAAGGGACCTCTCTCTTGAAGAGCGTATTCCCAGTGTGGATAACTTTTCCCTTATGGTGCTATACAGTAAGCATCTCTCAGAACAGCACCTTGAGAACATATCTAAATCCATGCGTGAGTCGGACATAATAGCTCAGACTGGTTCTCACTTAATCTGTTTACTGCCTGGTACAGATAAGGAAGGTGCTATTCATTTGGCGGAGGGTATTAAGGATTTTCTTGGTGAAGAAGGCTACTACACTGTAGTGACCTATCCTGAGGATGGTGAAAGCTACGAGGATTTGATAGCTTCGCTTAAGCTATATTCCGAACAAAAGGGTATCCCTATACCAATAATCTAAGTGGAGGAAAATATGCAATTAGACTTACTCATAGACAGAGTTGCCATAAAAGTCCTGAGGGTTATAGGCGAAAAGATTCTTGAGGGCAAAAGGCTTTCTGTAGAAGACGCCATAAGGCTCTTTTATGAGGCAGACCTTAGCTATGTGGGTGCGTTGGCGGAGTGGGTAAACCGTAAAAAGAACGGACACTTTGCCTACTTTGTGGTCAACAGACAGATAAACCCTACCAACATATGCATATATCAATGTAATTTCTGCAGTTTTGGGGTGGTAAAGTCTGACCCAAGGGCATATGAGATGAGCCTTGAAGAGGTCCTAAGGAAGGTGGAAGAGACCTACAAAATGGGTGGAAGGGAGGTGCATATTGTAGGTGGCATACCACCGCATTGGAAGGTGGAGCACTATGTAAACCTTGTGAAGGAAATAAAGAGGGCTTTTCCCGATATGGTGGTAAAGGCGTGGACCGCCATAGAGATACACCATATGAGTAAGATATCAGGAAGGAGCTACGAGGATATCCTGCTTGAGCTAAAGTCTGTGGGGTTGGATGCCATACCCGGGGGCGGTGCGGAGATATTCTCCGAGAGGGTAAGAAAGATAATAGCACCCTACAAGGCTAATGCGGAAGAGTATCTGCAGGTGCATAGAACCGCTCATAAGCTGGGAATTCCCACCAATGCAACCATGCTGTATGGACACTTAGAGACCTACGAGGAAAGGGTAGAACACATGGAAAGGCTCAGAAGTCTGCAAGATGAAACGGGAGGCTTTCAGGTCTTTATACCTCTTGCCTACTGGCCAGAGGGGACAAGGATAGGAGGGAAAAGAACTTCCTCTGTGGATGATTTGAAAACCATAGCCATATCACGGCTCTTTTTGGATAACTTTGACCATATAAAGGCATACTGGGTCACCCTTGGTGAGAGGGTAGCACAGGTGGCTCTAAATATGGGTGCGGATGACCTTGACGGGACCATCCAAGAGGAAAAAATAGTCCATTCTGCGGGAACGACCTCTGCGGTGGGACATACAAAGGAAAGGCTCATAAAACTCATAAGGTCCGCAGGCAAGATACCAGTGGAAAGGGACACCTTTTATAACCCAGTAGCCATCTATCCTTGACCACTTTGTAGGAGTTTTTTTAGGCTTTTGGATATCTCCCTCATAACAGGCTCAATCTTGTCCTTTATCTCCATAAGCCTCTCATATAGCTCCTGTGGGCTCACTTCCCACGTGCTTATGAGCTTGTTTTTTAGGTTCGTCATCTTGAAAACATCCATGTAATACTCTTGAGGAATAACGCCAGCTTCCACCAACTTTGAAAGACAGTCATCTCCAAACTTTCTCACTCCAAACTTGGGAGCAAGGTGCTTGCATATATCAAAGAGGCTATCGTAAGCCACCTGATAGAAGTATTTGACCCTATCGTAATACATGGGCGTCTTTGAAAATTCCTCAAAGCCTTGAGAAAGCACAAAGTCTATCTTTTTCACAGACTCCTTTATGTATTTTGCCTTTTCGTTTAGAAGGTCAAAGTCTATAAGAAGGGGGTTGTTGGTCTCCCTTTTGACAAACTCCACTACCGCTTTGGCGTATTCCTTAAAAAGGGGCAAAAACTTAACAAGGGAGCGGTAGAGTTCTTCTGACTGCAGGGTTTCCCTTAGGTCTCTGTGCTTTATGTAAAACTGGGTAAGCTCTCCCAAGGCTTGTGCCTGAGAGAGACCAACAAGCTCACCTATTTTCTGAAGACAGTCCTTTGAAGTGGTCTTTATGTCATAGACCGCAGAAAGATGCCTGCAGACTCTCATAGCACTTTCAAAAGCCAGATTGAAGTCTACCCTCACCTTGTCTTGGAGCAGTTTATTGGAGACAAACTCCTCTTCAGGAAGGGATAGGTTCTTCTTTAGGTCTGCATAGGCTTTCTCAAGTTGAGTAAAGCTCTCCAATATTAGGCTTATCTTGGGCTTTTTCTTAGTTTCTTGCATGGTATAAATTTATGCTCCAAGGAGCTCTTCTCTTGTGATGTATTGCTGTAGACGCTCTATGGACTTTGCTCTGCCAGTGCTTTCTTCCACTTCTACGAGCAAGGCATTTACCACAAGGTCTTCCTTTTCCTCTACCTCATACTTTTGGGGAATACCCTTTGTAAACCTATCTATAGCTTGCTGGGGTTTCATGCCTATTGCGGAATACCAACATCCTGTCATACCCACATCGGAAGTATAGGCTGTTCCCTTTTTAAGTATTATCTGGTCTGCGGTAGGCACGTGGGTATGCGTGCCATAAACAAGACTTGCCCTACCATCCACATATATGCCAAAAGCCCACTTTTCTGAGGTGGTCTCCGCATGAAAGTCCACGACCACTATGGGAGTTTCCTTGCTTACCTCTTGGTAAAGCCTGTCAAAGACCAAGAAGGGGTTTTCAAGGTTTGAGTCTAAGAGAGACCTACCCATGAGGTTTATAACTGCAAACCTTATGCCCTTTTTCTCAAAGATACCATAGCCTCTGCCGGGAACACCATCGGGATAGTTGGCTGGTCGCAGGAGGTTGGGAGAGGTGTCTATAAATTGGTAAACTTCCTTTTTGTCCCATATGTGGTTTCCAGAGGTCATAATATCCACGCCCATGCCTTGTAGCTCTTCGTAGACTTTTTTTGTTATACCAAAGCCACCTGCGGAGTTTTCCACATTAACGAGCACCACGTCCACCAAATCCCTGTAGCCTGCGAGAAAATACCTAAGTGCCCTTCTTCCAGGCTTTCCTATTATGTCTCCAAATATTAGAAATCTCATGGCTCCTTGGTGCGGGTGGAGGGAGTTGAACCCTCACGGGCATAAGCCCACTGGATCCTGAGTCCAGCGCGTCTGCCAATTCCGCCACACCCGCTGAATATTAGATTATAATTCACTCCCTGCTTGCCTTTAGCCTGAACTTATAACCCTTTATGTTTAAAGTTAACTCCTTTGCATCCTCTGGTATTTTCTGAAAGTATACAAAACCGCTTAAAGTAGCACCGGGTTGAAGCTCTCCAAACACAAGGGCTTTGTTTACCAAGTCTGGGTATACGTCCCTTGAAGGAGGATAGGCATAGTAGGGAGACCACCAAAGACCAAAGGGATAACTCCAATATCCTACACTAAAGCTAAAGCCAACGCCGTAGTTTCTCCCTAAGACATTGGCTACATCACCGGGTGGTATGGGATTGTATTGTCTACCCTTGTCGTCCACAAGGAATATATCTTCTCTCCTTATAGATACGGGCTCTTTTCCTTTGTTTTCAAGGCTTATAAATATGGGTAAAACATACCTGTCAAGGTCAGAAGGTGAAAACCGCCAAGCCTTTGTGTCTATCTTTACTACAAGACCGTTGGAGAGCTCAGAGGCTCCTTCCACATTCCAAGTCTTTACCGCACAGCCATAGATAAAGAGGGTAAGGAATATAACAAGCCTTTTCATGCCTTATAATATAAGCCTTATGAAGTTTTATATAACCACACCCATATACTATGTAAACGACGTTCCTCACATAGGACACGCCTACACCACCATATCTGCGGATGTTTTGGCAAGGTATTACAGGAAAAGAGGTTATGAGGTCTTTTTCTTGACAGGCACTGACGAGCATGGTCTTAAGATACAAAAGTCCGCAGAGGAAAAGGGTATAAGCCCAAAGGAACTGGCAGACCAAAACTCCGAGAACTTCAAAAAGCTCTGGGAGTTTATGGGTATAAGCTATGACCGGTTTATAAGGACTACAGACCCAGACCACGTGGAGCTGGTAAAGGAAGTTTTCATAAAGAGCTATGAGAGGGGAGATATATACCTTGGAGAATACGAAGGCTGGTATTGTGTAGGCTGTGAGGAGTTCAAGTCAGAAGGAGAGCTCTTAGAAGGACATGTTTGTCCTATACACCTAAAGCCTTGCGACTACATAAAAGAGCCTTCTTACTTCTTTAGGCTTTCCAAGTATGAGAAGGTGCTCCTTGACCTGTATGAAAAGGCTCCAGACTTTATTATGCCAAGCTACAGGAAAAACGAGGTAATAGCTTTTGTAAAACAGGGACTAAAAGACCTTTCCATAACCAGACCAAGAAGCAGAGTAAGGTGGGGTATAGAAGTGCCCTTTGACCCAGAGCATACCATATATGTGTGGTTTGATGCCTTGTTTAACTACGTGTCTGCGGTAAGGGACAAACCACACCTTTGGCCCGCAGACCTACACCTTGTGGGAAAGGATATTCTAAGGTTTCATACAGTTTATTGGCCCGCTTTTCTCCTTTCAGTAGGACTGGAAATTCCAAAGAGGGTTTTTGCCCATGGCTGGTGGAAGGTGGAAGGTCAAAAGATGTCCAAGTCTTTGGGAAATGTGATAAGTCCTTACGATTTTGTAAAGGAGTGGGGGTTGGATGAGGCAAGGTATTTCCTTTTGAGGGATATGCCCTTTGGAGAGGACGGAGACATAAGGAGAGAAGCCATCCTAAACAGGCTAAACGGTGAGCTTGCCAACGAGATAGGAAACCTCTTTAGCAGAGTAATGGCTATGGACATAAAGTATCTTGGTGGGAGGGTTTCTGGTGGAAAGGATATGGAGTATGAGAACTTTGCAAGGCAGGTGATAGAGGAATACGAAGGGTGCATGCAAAGGGTAGACTTCTATAACTCCCTTGAGGCGGTGCTGAGGCTTTCTGGGTATTTAAACAAGTATGTGGACTCAAAAGCACCTTGGAGCTTGGCAAAGAGCGACGAAGTGGAGCTAAGAAGGGTCTTGTATACCCTTACTGATGGCATACACCTTTTGGCAAACCTACTTGAACCCTTTATGCCAAACAAAATGCAAGAAGCCTTGAACTTAATGAGCTGTGAGCCAACACAGGGTTTGCTAATGCCTTATATGAGGTCTGAGTATTTTGTAAAGGATAAGGCTGTTCTGTTTCCAAAGAGGGGATAGTCAAAAGGCTACATTAGACCTAATAAGGCTAATATATCCTGTTTCAACTCCACACGGTGGATTAGCAACGGAAAGGAGAAGGCTACTGCCTTCCCCCTCAATTGGTTCAGAAAACAAAGCCCACTTGCAGTCCTAATCTTTCCTCCTTGCCATTGGAAGCAGTGTATCTATCTATATGGTCATAAAAGCTCTTGTGTTCTCTTCTTTCATAGAAGACGCCTGCGGTGAGTAATTTCCACTTTATGCCTGCGGATACATTGTATCCTACCTTTTTACCCATATCCTTTTCTATTGAACCTTCCCCAGCATAACTTTTATCAAGCTTTACCTTATTTTTCAGGGGAAGCAAAACTTTGCCATCCAAATATAACATCTTGTATTCAAGCCTCATGCCTAAGCCAGTGTATAGATATTTGTAGTCGTCAGAGTATGAACCATCAGTATTCTCATCAAGGTAGTCTACATCCATTTTCCTGAAAGAATAGCCAATAGGGATATATCCTGCTATGGCTACTCCCTTTAGATTTCCTTCAAAGCGGTCATATTTGTATCCCACTCTGCCTTCTCCTTGAAGTTCCACATGCTTGTATTTAGATGAGGTATAGTCAGAAGGTTCCACTTTTACATTTCCATCGCCCACATAATAAGCGGATAGGTCGCCCTCCAGTCTTACATTACCAAAGGAGTGCCCAAGCCCTATCTTCAATCCATAGAAGGTCCCATCGTATTTGACTTTACCTTCCTCTCCATCGTCTTTTCTGTAGTTTGCCTTTTGCTGAAAACTGCCCACAACTGGAGTGATGCTAAAATCCAGTGCGTTGGCTGTGCCAACTGACAAGGTAAACAAAGCTCCTACTGCCAAAGCCTTTTTCATCTTGCACCTCCTTTTAAAGAGTTTTGTATACGTTTCACCCCCACGCGGTGGATTAGCAACAATACTAAATTATAACACGCGTTTCAACTCCACACGGTGGATTAGCAACCTCAACTCACCACATAAAGAATAATAAGACATATCAAGCCTTTTGTCAAGGGGGCACCCCTCTCAAGTGAAGGTGGTTTGCCAAAAGTGTCAGGTCCTGCAAGGTTGAGTATAGTATTGTCAAATTTAAACCCTTGAGAGACAAGGCTTTGAGACATATGTCATCAAAACATCAAAGCATCACTGCATCTTTATGCTAAAACATAAAAGCATAAAGGCATTAAAATATAACCTATGAGAGGCAAGCAGAAGAAAAGGCAAAAGTTTAAGAGAACCACTATATCTCTACCCTATGACCTCTGGGAGAGCCTGCGTATAGAAAGCATAAGGAAAAACACCTCAATGGGAGAGCTAATAGCCAAAAAGTTAAAGGAGTTGGAAAAACTCAAAGAAAAGACCACCATAATGGAAGTGGACGAGGAGGGACTTCTCAAACCTCTTGAGTGAATACTACCCCCTTAACTTCAAAGAGCAAAAACCCTATTCAACTGCCAAGATGTCAAGGGTCTGTAAGACCCTAAAACCTTCTAAGAAGATTATATCACAGATTAGCCTTTCTCACCCTCTGCAGAAGATTGTGGGCAAGTCTTGTGGGTTCTGGTATTCGGTAAAGGGATGTCCTAAGGACGAGGTCAATGGCGGTTCTTAGGCTTATTCTGTGTCCTACTGAGACATATACAGGTTCTGTGTTATCCTTTGTTCTCAAAATTGCTCCTATTACCTTTCCTCTGTAGGTTAGATAAGAATAGCTCCCTCTTTCTCTGTTTGGTTCTTTTCCATAACCAAAGAGGCGTGTTTTGGCAACGCCAACGCTTACTGTGGAAGTTTCTACTCCAAAGTGGGATGCTATACCACAGCCACGAGGGTGAGCTATACCCTGACCGTCTATGAAAAACACATCCGGCTTTAGCTCCGCCTCTTGGTAGAGCTTGAGCATTAGAGGAAGTTCTCTAAAGGCAAGAAAGGTGGGAATGTAGGGAAAGTCCACCACGCCTTGGACCACCTTTTGGTAAACTACCCTTAGGTCCGAAAGCCTTATCACTACAAGGGATGCCCAAGCACGGGTTGGGTTTTCCTTTATGCTTTCAAAGGTAAGGTCTATCCCTCCGATAAGCTCTATCTTTTCAAAGTCATCTCTTTGTATCACCCTTTTAGCACACTGGAGCTGTATTTCTTCAAGTTCTTTATGCATGCTTTAAAATTCTAACATGGGGGTATTTGAGGCTTTAAAAACCTTTCTTGTGGGACACAGGGGAGTGCCAGAGCTTGAGTTGGAAAACACCTTACAGTCTATAGAGAAAGCCATTGAGCTTGGTGCACATGTGGTAGAGGTAGACATACAAAGAACGAGGGATGGGGTTTTTGTGCTTAGCCATGATGATAACCTGCTTAGAGTTTTTGGTGTAGGCTTAAATATAAGGGACGCAAGCTGGGAAGAGGTGGCAAAGGTTCAAAAAAATGGTTATCGCCCTGCAAGGCTTGAGGAAGCCTTTGAGTTGGTAAAAGGTAAGGTAGGCTTGTTTTTAGAGATAAAGCATCCAGAAGATGCGGAAGGGGTTTACAAAAAGGTATTAGAATA
Organism: Hydrogenobacter sp. T-2; assembly: GCF_033971325.1. NCBI lineage: Bacteria > Pseudomonadati > Aquificota > Aquificia > Aquificales > Aquificaceae > Pampinifervens > Pampinifervens diazotrophicum. The sequence continues at coordinate 1,305,092 of NZ_CP117180.1, read as the reverse complement.
CAAGGCAGAGGAATGGACCGCCATAATAAGTTTTTACCCTCAGGCACTTGAGGTGCTAAGGGGGAAAATAACCACTGGTCTTGTCTATTCAAAGCCACCGGGTATGATACCAGAGGCTAAGAAATTAGGTTGTCTGTTTGCCCTTCCCAAGTATGGGCTTGCCACTCAAAAGGCGGTAGATTTTGCTCACAGACTAAAGCTAAAGGTGGTTGCTTGGACCGTAAACGACCCACAAAAGGCAAGGGAGCTTTTTGAAAGGGGTGTGGATGGCATAGCAACGGACAACGTAAAAAAGCTCAAGGATACAAGCCTTTCTACTTAAGAAGAACTATATTTTTATCCTATGCTGGTGGATGAGTTTGACGCGGCGGTTATAGGTGGGGGTCATGCAGGCATAGAGGCTGCACTGGCATCTGCACGCATGGGAGCAAAGACTGTCCTCTTTGTGCTAAATGCGGACACTATAGGTCAGATGTCCTGCAATCCCGCCATAGGTGGTATAGCAAAGGGAATAGTGGTTAGAGAGATAGACGCACTTGGTGGCGAGATGGGAAAGGCTATAGACCACACAGGCATACAGTTTAAGATGCTAAACACTCGCAAAGGCAAGGCGGTTTGGTCTCCGAGGGCTCAGGCGGACAAAAAGCTATACAGAGAATACATGAAGAGGGTTTGCGAAACCCAAGAAAATCTCCACATAAAGCAAGATGAGGTGGTGGACATCATTGTAGAAAATGACCGTGTGGTAGCGGTAAAGACCAAGCTGGGGCTTGAGTATAGGGTAAAGGCGGTGGTTGTGGCAACGGGAACTTTTCTAAAGGGTCTTATATACATAGGAGATAAAACCTTTCCTGCAGGTAGGGCATGGGAACCTCCTTCTACGGGTCTTACGGACTTTTACAAAAGACATGGCTTTCCACTTCTTAGATTTAAGACAGGCACTCCCGCAAGGCTTGACAAGAGAACCATAGACTTTTCTAACCTTGAACCTGCACCGGGAGATGACCCACCACCCAAGTTTTCCTTTTGGACAGAGCCAGTAGGAAGCTACTGGTTTGAAAAGGGCAAAAAGCAAGCTCTATGCTGGATAACCTACACCACACCCAAAACCCACGAAATAATCCGTAAAAACCTACACAGAACAGCACTATATGGAGGTCTTATAAAAGGTATAGGACCAAGATATTGTCCCTCCATAGAGGACAAGGTGGTAAAATTCTCCGACAAGGATAGGCACACGGTCTTTCTTGAGCCAGAGGGCTGGGATACAGTGGAGATATATCCCAACGGTCTTTCTACCTCTTTGCCAGAAGAGGTCCAATGGGAGATGTATAGGAGCATACCAGGGCTTGAAAAAGTAGAGCTTATAAGACCTGCCTATGCCATAGAATACGACGTAGTGCCACCCACAGAACTCTATCCTACCCTTGAAACCAAAAAGATAAAAGGTCTCTTCCATGCAGGAAACCTAAACGGAACTACTGGTTATGAAGAGGCAGCAGGGCAGGGTATCCTTGCGGGTATAAATGCAGCACTTAGAGCCTTTGGCAAAGAGCCCATATACCTAAGAAGGGATGAAAGTTATATTGGCATAATGGTGGATGACCTTGTAACGAAGGGCGTGCTTGAGCCTTATAGGCTTTTTACTTCAAGGTCTGAATACAGACTCCAACTCCGACAAGACAACGCCATTCTTAGGCTCTCTAAACTTGGCTACGAGCTTGGTCTCCTCACAGAGGAGCAATACAAAATGGTAAAGGAACTACAGAGAGAAATAGAGAGCTGGGTGGAGTTTTACAAGTCTCAAAGGGTTGCAGTGGCGGTTGGCTCTGACACAAGGAGCTACACACCATCACAACTTCTCACTGCGGAGTATACCATAGATGACCTAAAAGCTCTTGGTTTTGAAGTTCCAGAGCATCCCTACGTAAAGGAAGAGGTGGAGGTTCAGCTAAAGTATGAGCCTTATATAGAAAGGGAGCAGAAGCTAAACGAAAGGCTAAAGAAACTGGAGGGCATAGCACTTCCACAGGATATGGATTATGACAAGGTCCCAGGGCTCACCCACGAAGCAAGAGAAAAGCTCAAAAAATTCAGACCCATGACGGTGGGTCAAGCAAGCAGGATAGATGGCATAACTCCAGCCACAATAACCGCCCTCTTGGCATACCTTGGAAAGTTAGATTAGAGCATATCCCTTACCACTTTGCAAAGGCTTGGAAGCTCCGCCTTTACCACCTTCCAGAGAAGCTCATAGTCCACGCCAAAGTATGCGTGAGCCAGCCTGTCCCTCATGCCTTTTACCCTTTTCCATTCTATCTGTGGATACTTTTCCAAAAGCTCATTGGGCAGGTTCTTTACCGCCTCGCCTATAATCTCCAAAGCCCTCGTAAAGGATAGCCTAAGCTCTAAATTTTCCAAAAACTCTTCAAAGCTAAGGTTTTTTGACCTGCCTTCTAAATACTGGCACATTTCAAGTATGTCTCTAAGATAGTCCCTGTAGTCTCTTTTTGGCATCTCCTTTTGCCTTATTATATCCTTCCAGTTTTCCACCACAGGCACATAGCTTTTTAGAATCTTTTCTGCGGTATGAGGTCTAAACCTCAAAGAGCTTTTCATAATGAGGTCAACCCTCACTCCAAGCCTCTCAGAGAGAAACTCCTCAAGCTCCATAACCTCCCAAAGAGAAATATCCTTTTCAAAGTCCACAAGGAGGTCAAGGTCGCTGTCTTGTCCTTGCTCTCCTCTCAAGTATGAGCCAAAAACTCCAAGCTCTTTCACTCCATACCTCTCTCTCAAGTAGGGCAAGAGGCTCAAAAGCTCTTCCATGAAAAGCTCAAGGGTTGGTCTTTGGCTAAGTTTCTTCATCTAACATATCCTTTACCACATTACATAAGCTCGGAAGCTCTTCTTTTATCACCCTCCAGAGAAGTTCGTAGTCCACACCAAAGTATGCGTGAGCCAGCCTGTCCCTCATGCCCTTTACCCTTTTCCACTCTATCTGTGGATACTTTTCCAAAAGCTCATTTGGCAGGTTCTTTACCGCCTCGCCTATTACTTCCAAGGCACGCACCACCGCATGCCTAAGTAGGTCGCTTTCCAAAAAGTCTTCGTATTCTATGCCTTGCGTGTATTTTCTTAAAAACTCACACTCTTGCAGAATGTCTTTTATGTATTCCCTGTAGTCTCTTTTTGGCATCTCCTTTTGCCTTATTATATCCTTCCAGTTTTCCATCACGGGCACGTAGCTTTTTAGAATCTTTTCTGCGGTATGAGGTCTAAACCTCAAAGAGCTTTTCATAATGAGGTCAACCCTTACTCCAAGCCTCTCAGAGAGAAACTCCTCAAGCTCCATAACATCCCAAAGAGAAATATCCTTTTCAAAGTCCACAAGGAGGTCAAGGTCGCTGTCTTGTCTTTGCTCTCCTCTTAGGTATGAGCCAAAAACTCCAAGCTCTTTCACTCCATACCTCTCTCTCAAGTAGGGCAAGAGGCTTAAAAGCTCTTCCATGAAAAGCTCAAGAGTTGGTAGAGTTTTCTCCTTTGGCATAGGTTAAAATATACTCTATGCTGGGCTACTATGTGGTTTTTATCACTACACCAGTGGACAAGGCTCAAGAAATAGCCAATTACATAATAGAGAATAAGCTGGGTGCTTGCGTAAACGTGGTTCCAGAGGTTAGCTCCATATACTGGTGGAAGGGGAACATAGAAAGGGATAAGGAAAGCCTTCTTGTGGTAAAGACTTCCGCTCAAAAGTTTAAAGACTTGCTTGAGGGTGTAAAGTCTATTCATCCCTATACGGTTCCTGAGATAATTGCCTTGCCTATAGTTGCAGGCAATGAGGACTACCTTAAGTGGATAGATGACTCTCTTGCATGAGCTGTTTCATAGCCCAGTAGTCAGTAAGTTTCTATAATTTCCTCATGGTTTGCAAGCATCAACATGAGTTTTATACACCACATTACAGAGCCCAAAGACGGGTTTTGATAGTTTTCCTTATCACGCTTTTTACCATGTTCTTGGAGATATTGGCAGGATATATGTTTAACTCTGTTGCTCTCCTTGCGGATGGGATTCATATGTCTACACACGCCTTTGCCTTTGCCATAGCCTATATGGCTTACTTTTTTGCAAAAAGATGGGCAAGGGATGGTAGTTTTACCTTTGGCACTTGGAAGGTGGAGGTGCTTGGAGCATATACCAGTGCTATTTTGCTTTTCTTTGTTTCCTTTCTCATATTGGAAGAGAGCCTCTCAAAGTTTATAAGGGGTGGAGAAACCAAGTATGAGGAGGCACTGCTTGTGGCTTTTGTGGGGCTTGGGGTAAATATCCTTAGTGCCTACATACTTCATGGTGGACAGCACCACCACGAGCACGACCATCATGACCTAAACCTCAGGGGTGCTTATTTGCATGTGCTTGCGGATGCTCTTACCTCCGTGCTTGCCATAGGTGGTTTGCTGGCAGGAAAGTATCTTGGTTTGTGGTTTATGGACCCTCTAATGGGTTTGTTGGGCTTTGTGCTTATAATAAGGTGGTCTTTGTCTCTCATGAAGGAAACAGCACCTATACTCCTTGACAGGGAAGGCAAAAATCCTTTAGTGAAAGAGATAATAAATGCCCTTGAGGAGGGTGGTAAAAGCAAGGTCTATGACATACACCTTCTTAAGATTTATAGTGGCAAATACGCCTGCATAGTGGGGATTGAAACCTCTGAAAACTACGACCTTGAACATTACCATAGGATAATATCCCGCTTTGAAGAGATAGCCCACGCAACGGTAGAGCTGAAAAGCTGTGCAAAAGGTGAGTGAACAATTTTACAATTTTGTAAACAACTTTACATAACTTCTCAAAACTCGTCTCTCTAAAAGGTAGTAAAATTAACCCTTAGCCAGCTCCTTGTGGTTGGCATGTTTTTTGCAAAAATAACTCACAGGAGGTTAAAGCATGAAAAAGGTGGAAGCCATAATCAAGCCCTTTAAACTGGACGAGGTCAAGGATGCCCTTGTGGAGATAGGCATAGGCGGTATGACAGTTACAGAGGTTCGTGGCTTTGGTCAACAAAAGGGACACACGGAGATATACCGTGGCACAGAGTATGTGATTGACTTTCTACCCAAGGTAAAGATTGAAGTGGTGGTCAGAGACGAGGATGTGGAAAAGGTAATAGAAGCTATCATGAAAACCGCCCAAACAGGTAGGGTGGGAGATGGAAAGATATTCATAATACCCGTTGAGGATGTAGTGAGGATTAGGACGGGTGAAAGAGGAGAACAGGCAATTTAAAAACTTTATAAAGGAGGTTTAAACATGCCCAAGTATTCACCAGCTGAGGTGCTAAGCCTCATCGAGCAGGAAGGAGTCCAGTATGTGGACCTGAGGTTTTCTGACCTCTTTGGTCAGTGGCAACACCTTACTATCCCAGCCTATGAGCTGTCTTTGGATACCTTTGAGGAAGGTAGAGGCTTTGACGGCTCATCCATAAGGGGATGGCAGTCTATCAATGAGTCCGATATGATAGCTATCCCAGACCCTACTACCGCCTTTATTGACCCCTTTATGGAGCCAAAGACTTTGGTGATGATATGCGATATCTATGACCCTATAACAAGAGAGAGGTATGGTAGGGATACTCGCTATATTGCTCAAAAGGCGGAGCAATACCTAAAGCAGGTAGGTATAGGCGATACCGCTTACTATGGACCAGAGGCGGAGTTTTTCATCTTTGACTCTGTGGAGTTTGGAACCTCTGCCAACTACGCCTTTTGGAGAATAGACTCAGAGGAGGGCTGGTGGAACAGAGAGATAACCTCTTCTGGCTACAAAATACCACACAAGAGGGGATACTTCCCAGTGCCACCTTTGGATAAAACACACGAGCTAAGGAGCGAAATGGTCTCCCTTATGTCCCAGCTTGGCATAGTGGTAGAGCTTCACCACCACGAGGTTGCCACCGCAGGTCAAGGAGAGATAGACATTCGTTATGACTCTTTGGTAAATCAGGCGGACAAACTATTCCTTTACAAGTATATAGTGCGTATGGTTGCCCACAAGTATGGAAAGTTTGCCACCTTTATGCCGAAGGTTTTACCTAACGACAACGGCTCGGGTATGCATACCCACTTCTCTATATGGAAGGAGGGTCAAAACCTCTTTGCGGGTTCTGGATACGCAGGAGTGTCAGAAATCTGTCTGTATGCTATAGGAGGTGTTCTCAAGCATGGACCAGCACTTACCGCCTTCACCAATCCAACCATTAACTCCTACCATAGACTTGTGCCAGGCTTTGAAGCCCCAGTAAGGCTTGCCTATTCCGCAAGAAACAGGTCTGCCGCCATAAGGATACCAACTTATTCACCCTCTCCAAAAGCAAAGAGGATAGAAATTCGCTTCCCAGACCCCACTTGCAACCCTTACCTTGCCTTCTCTGCCATACTTATGGCAGCATTAGACGGTATAGAAAACCGCATACACCCTGGAGAGCCCTTTGACAAGGACATATACTCCCTGCCACCAGAGGAGCTAAAAGACATACCACAGCTACCAGGCTCATTGGAGGAGTCCCTCAAGGCTCTTGAAAATGACTACGAGTTTCTCTTAAAGGGTGGGGTGTTTACAGAGGAGCTTATAGAGCTCTGGATAAGCTCCAAGAAGAAGGAAATTGATGAGCTAAGGTTCATACCCCATCCTAAGGAGTTTGAGCTTTACTTTGATATCTAAGTAAAAAACCGCCCCGCCCCTTTTGGGTGGGGCAAAGGAGGAGATAAAATGCTTCGCCTGACAACTATTATACCACTGCTTTTGGTAAGTCTTTCCTTTGCAGAGGAGGACGCTCCAAAGTTAGACACTGGAGACACCGCGTGGCTTTTGGTGTCTTCTGCCCTTGTTATGCTCATGACCCTGCCGGGTCTTGCTCTCTTCTATGGAGGCATGGCGAAGAGAAAAGACACCTTAAACACCATAGCCATGTCCTTTGTAGCATACTGCCTTGCGTCCTTGGTCTGGTTCGCCTACGGCTATAGCCTCGCCTTTGGAGAAGACATCGGAGGCATCATAGGTAGTGCAAGCAAAATATTCTTAAGCGGAGTGGGTGTTGATAGTCTTCAGGACACCATTCCTGAGCTCCTTTTTGTTATGTTTCAGCTTACCTTTGCGGCAATTACCGTAGCCTTAGTAAGTGGTTCTTTGGTGGAAAGGCTTAAGTTCTCCGCTTGGGTGATATTTGTGGTTCTGTGGGTGAGCTTGGTTTATGTTCCAATAGCCCACTGGGTGTGGGGCGGAGGCTTTTTGGCAGAGGATGGTGCCCTTGACTTTGCAGGGGGAACGGTAGTCCACATAAATGCTGGCATTGCAGGTCTTGTGGGAGCCATAATCCTTGGCAGGAGAAGGGATGCGGTCTTACTGCCTAACAACCTACCTCTCGTGGTGCTTGGTGCAGGGCTTTTGTGGTTCGGATGGTTTGGCTTTAATGCGGGTTCTGCGGTAGGTGCCAATGGGCTTGCTGCGGTAGCCATGCTAAACACCAACATAGCAACAGCCACCGCTGCTTTAGCATGGATGTTTACCGAATGGCTTCATAGGAAAAAACCTACAGTTCTCGGACTTGCCTCCGGTGTGATAGCGGGACTTGTGTCTATTACTCCTGCTGCGGGCTTTGTAAATGTGTTTGGTGCCTTCATAATAGGCTTGACTGCAGGACCCATATGCTACTTCATGGTGGCTAAGGTAAAAGAGAAACTGGGTTATGACGATGCTCTTGATGTGTTTGGCATACACGGTGTAGCAGGCATAATAGGAGCTATCCTCACAGGCGTCTTTGCAGACCCATCCGTAAACGAAGCTGGCAAGGGTCTTCTTTATGGAAACCCCGGGCAGGTTATTACACAAATATGGTCTGTGATAGTGACGGTGGTATACAGTGGTGTTATGACCGCCATAATCCTCTTTGTTGCAAAGGCTCTAACTGGGCTAAGGGTTAAAGAGGAAGAGGAAATAACTGGACTTGACAGGTCCCAGCACGGAGAAAGTGCATACAACATCTCATAAGGAGGTATAGACATGAGAAAGTTAGCTCTCATAGGTTCAGTCCTTGGAGCCTTTGGCTCCGCCTACGCCCTTGAGCTAAAAACAGACTTGCTTGGAACCCTCAAGATAGAGGGTGCCCTTACAGGCTACATGCTCCACAGCAACAACACTTCAGACACAAAGAAGACTCGCTACGATGTAGGCTCAGCCATAATAAGCCTCTCAAAGCCTGCTGAACCCTTCGGTTTTACCCTAATAGGTGGTGCCTATGCCATACCTGTGGTAGGGGTTGGGCTTTTAAAGACCTCAGATACTACAGACCTCTTTAGTGCTCTTCCTGTTGCCTATGTGGAATATGCACCCATAAAGGGGCTTTCCCTACAAGCTGGAAAACTGCCCACCATAATAGGTTATGAGTCCGCTTTTACCTATCTGAATAACTATATTCAGAGAGGGCTGGTATGGAACATGCAACCGGTGATAAACAACGGTGTGAGGGTAGCTTACAGCACAGACCTCTTTACGGTGAAAGCTGGCATTAACGACGGCTTTTATACCCTTAGCACCACTGACCCAAAAGTAGCCTTTGAAGGAAGTATAGGCATAACGCCTATAAAGGATGCTTCCCTATCTTTTAACTTTCTAATTCCAGACAAGGACTCCAAACCAAATGATACCGCTTTTCCCACAAATAAAAGGGAATACAACATAGTGGCGAGCTACACCTTTGAAAATCTATCCTTCGGTGCAGACCTTATGTATGTGGAAGCTCCAAAAAGCTCAAAAGCAGTAGTGCCCACAAAGGCAAAGGCAAGTGGAGGAGCTTTGCATCTTTCCTATGAACTAAAAGCTATAAAACTTTCTGGTAGAGTAGAATACTTCAAGGACAACTCAGATACTGGAGACACAGACCTTGTAGGTCTTGGAGACGGAAACAAGGGCTGGACATTTACGATTACTCCTGCTTATAAGGCAGGTCCTCTTATGGTAAGAGCGGAGCTCTCTTACGTGAAAGCGGACAATCCCTTCACCACCAAAGGTAAAAAGAATCAAACAAGGCTGGGACTGGAGGTAGGCTTCCTGTTCTGAGGCTCGTGCCTCACCCCCTTCCGGGGGCTTTTTTTGATAAAATAGCCTTATGTGGTTTTTAAGCCTTCTTTTAGCCTTGGGAAGCTGTGCCTTTTCCACGAATAGCTACATAACTTCCTGCGAGCCAGTGCTTGGGAAAGACTCTCTTAGACCAGCGGTATGTGGAAAGTGTCATATAGAGGTAAAGGATGGAAAACTTCTTATAACTCCTGCGGAGGACTGCCCAGCCTATCAGGTCTACAAATGCACCACAAGGGATGGAAAAACTTTCTTTATAAACACCCTTGGCTGTAGACCCTACGAAGAGAAAAACTAAATGGAAACCTTTCTTGCACCAACGGTTTTCCTTTTAACCCTTCTTCTCGTCCTTTTTAGACCCAAAGGTCTTGGTATAGGCTGGTCCGCTTGGCTGGGTGCTGGTCTTTCTTTGGCTCTTGGTTTAATAGAGCCAGGAGATGTTCTCTACATTGCTGGTCTTGTGTGGGATGCCACCCTTGCCTTCGTGTTTCTTATAGTTATATCCATAATCCTTGATAAAGCTGGCTTTTTTGAGTGGTTTGCCCTAAAGGCTATAGAGTTAGGCAAGGGTAGAGGAATTTATCTCTTTGTTTCTCTTATGCTTCTTGGTGCATTTATTTCAGCAGTTTTTGCCAACGACGGCTCTGCCCTTATGTTAACTCCCATAATCTACTCTAAGATAAAATACCTCAACCTACCCAAAAGGCACATTCTACCCTACATTATGGGAGCTGGCTTTATATCAGACACTGCAAGCCTGCCCTTGGTGATATCTAACCTAACAAACATAATAACCGCCCAATACTTTGGCATAGACTTTTGGAGATACGCCCTTTATATGTTCTTCCCCAACCTTGTGTCTGTGCTTTTGAGCTTGCTTGTGCTATATGTTTTTTACCGCAAAGACCTTATAAGGAGCTATGACCCAGAGGTGCTTTTGAGCTCTCCAGCCCACTACGCAATAAGGGATAGGCTTGTTTTCAAGGTTGGTTTCCTGCTAATAGCCCTGCTTGGTTCTACTTTTCTATTACTTGAGCTTTTGAGCCTTAAAATTCCTGTCTCTTTCGTGCTTGGCTTGTGTGCCTTTTTGCTGGCTCTTGCCACTTTGAAAAATAGGGTAGTTAACCTAAAAGAGGTTTTCCTTTTTGCCCCATGGAACATTGTCTTTTTCTCTATCGGTATGTATGCGGTGGTTTATTCTCTAAAAAGAGCAGGATATACAGACAGCCTTACAGGACTTATCCATAAGTTTCTAAGCTACGGAGATCTGACTGCCATAATGGGCGTGGGTATAACCTCCGCACTTCTTTCTGCTTTGATGAATAACTTACCAACGGTAATGACAGTAAACATATCAATAGGCGAGGCTGGGCTTGATCCCAAAATGGCTGAGTTTCTTGCCCTTGCAAACCTTGTGGGAACAAACATAGGACCCAAGCTCACACCCATTGGCTCTTTGGCAACCCTCCTGTGGCTTCATGTTTTGGATAAAAAAGGTATACGCATAGGCTGGTGGTATTACACTAAGGTAGGCTTTGTCCTAACCTTCCCCGTGCTTGTGGGGACACTGTTTGCCTTGTGGCTGTGTTTAAGATACTTTACATAACCAATAGTTAGCCCCAAAAATGCTATCCTCATCCCTACACCTCCAACTCCCTTTTACCAGTCCTTATAGTCCACACCTCTTCAATAGGACAAATAAATACTTTTCCATCTCCGAACATACCGAGGCTTGCGTGCCTTTTTATGACCTCTACCACCCTTTCCACATCCTCATCACGAACCACCACCATCAGAAGAGTTTTAGCAAGCTCCATGTAGCTTGCCTCTCCAAATTTCAACCCTCCCTCCCTACCCCTCCCGACCACATCCATTACAGTAAACCCTCTAAAACCCTTCTCCTCAAGAGCGGTTATCACCTCATACAGCCTTTCTGGTCTTATAACCGCCTTTATTAGCCTCATGGCAGACCTCCCATCACAAAGATTTTTCCATCACCGTAATGACCCGTATGGGCAATCCTGAGGACCCTGCTAACTACGTCGTTATACAAGGCATCCTCCACCCAGCTCATGATTAGAACTTTTGGAACCATGGATGTGAAGATGTCTTTCCTCGTTGAATAACCAAGTCCACCTTCCTTACCCTTTCCAAGCACAGGCTTTGAAACATACTCAATCCCTATATCCTGAAGAAGTGCCTTCACATCCTGAGCCTTTTCTCGCCTCACTATGATTATCAGCTCCTTCAACTTTGACCTCCTTCAATACATTCTCATGCAAGAAAAATACCAAGCAGTGGACATATCTAAAAACCCTGTGGGATTTGACTTTTACACTTATAGCATGTTCCACTATTATGTAGATTTGTTAACATTTTTGTAAATATGTAAACACAAAGAAGACTCGCTCAGATACCTTTTACTAAGCCTAAGCGTTTGGCATTCTAATTGCACAAGAAAGTTATGAAGGGCTTAGCACTGTCCTTCGTCAATAACTAACTATGGAGGATAAGGTATGAAAGCCTTAGCCATAAGACATGTAAGGATAGAGCATCTTGGTTTGCTTGAGCCTATTTTGAAAGGGCTTGGCTTTGATGTGGATTATGTGGATACCGCAGAGGGTATGCTCCTAAATAGACCTCTTGAGTATTACTCCCTTGTGGTGGTTCTGGGTGGTTATATGGGTGCTTACGAAGAGTCAAAGTATCCCTTTTTGTCTTACGAATACAAAGTCATGGAAAAGGCTCTAAAAGAAGGTATACCTCTCTTGGGCATATGCCTTGGTGCTCAGATGTTGGCGAAGGTGCTTGGTGCAAGGGTTTATAAGGGTGAAAGAGGCAAGGAGATAGGATGGATGGAAGTTTATAAGGTAGGAGACCACGAGTATTTCAAGGACTTTCCACAAAGCCTTATGGTCTTTCAGTGGCATGGTGATACCTATGACCTGCCTCAAGGAGCATTTAGGCTCTACTCCTCTAAAAACTACGAAAATCAGGCCTTTGTCTTTCAAAGGGCTGTGGGCTTGCAGTTCCACATAGAGGTGGACAAAAACATGGTAAAGGAGTGGGCTGAAGATTACAAGGATGAGTTAAGCCAAGAAGGTATACAAGTCTCGCAACTTTTAGCCTATGAGGGAGAGAGCCATAGGGACTCTCTCCAAAAACTTATAAAAAGACTCTTAAACCTTTAGCAAAATACTTCGCAATTGGTCCGCCTCGGACTGACCAACCAAACCTCGCTCATGCACCTGCTTATCAACCCTTGCAGGCTCAAGGGTGGCAATGATGTAGTCCATTGCCTTGTAAGCCTTTGTGGGGTCTCCGCAGGTATAGACGTCAATGGTAGCAAGACCATGTTCTGGCCACGTATGGATGGAGATGTGAGACTCCGCCAAAAGCACCACACCAGTGGCACCGTGAGGCTGGAACTGGTAGTAGTGGGAAGATATCTTGGTGAGGTCTGCTACCTTAACTGCGCTCTCAAGGAGCTGACGCACATCCTCCACCCTGTCAATAAGGTCAGGGTGGACCCCATACAGGTCTGCTAGGATATGCAGTCCGAGGGCTTTGACCATTTGCACTCCTCCTTATCAAGTTTTTGTAGCAGTTTAAACTGCCTCATGGCAAAAACCTCCTTAAAAACAGAAAGCTAAATTATAATACTTTTTGTGAAAAAAGCAAGTGGAAAGCAAAAACTTAGACCAACTTCTAACCTTGTCAAGCAGGCAGTGTTTAATATGTTAGGAGACATAGAAGGGATGCTGTTTCTTGACCTTTTCGCTGGAACTGGTCAGATGGGCATGTTTGCAGAAGAGAGAGGTGCGGAGGTTATTTTTGTGGAAAAGAACCCAAAGTTTGCAGAAAAGATAAGGCAGAAAACCAAGGGTAAGGTGGTTGTTGAGGATGCACTTAGGTTTTTGGAAAGGTCTGATATAAGAGCAGACATAATATTCGCAGATCCACCATACGCTTATGAATTCTACGATAAGCTAATTGAACTGGCTTTGAAAAGTCTAAATGAAGGAGGTGTTTTCATGCTTGAACATTCTAAAAAGCTGAGTTTTTCTGCAAAAAAGAAAAAAATATACGGCGATACTGTCCTGTCTATATGGAGGAAAGAAGAATGAAAAGAGCAGTCTATCCTGGCACCTTTGACCCTCCACACTTAGGACATTTAGACATAGTAAAAAGAGCGGTGAGAATATTTGACCGTCTTGTAGTAGCGGTTGCAAGAAACCCGAGGAAGAACCTCCTCTTTAGCGTGGAAGAGAGAGTGGACATGTTTTCAAAAATGGTAGAGGATATAGAGGCTGTGGAAGTTCGGGACTTTGATGGGCTACTGGTGGATTTTATGAAAAAAGAAAACCTTGAGGTTATAGTGCGTGGTGTGAGGCTCTTTACAGATTTTGAGTATGAACTTCAGATTGCACTGAATAACTACAAATTGGCGAAGGTAGAAACGGTTTTTATGATGCCATCGCAGGACTACATACACATAAGCTCTACCATAGTAAGAGACATAGCGAGCTACTGTGGATGCCTAAAGGGCTTGGTGCATCCTTATGTGGAAGAAAGGTTAAGGGAAAAGTTTGGTTGTAGATGAGAGTAAAGGGCTATTTCCACTTACCACTATCTTTATTTTTTATAGAGTTAAAGCGTCAAGAAGTCTTAAAGCTCTATAGTTTGTAAGGTCAAGCTGGAGAGGCGTTATAGAAACATACCCATTGTAAACCGCCCAGTAATCGGTGCCCTCTTCCAAATGCCAGCCAAACTCTTCTGCGGTTATCCAGTAAAGGGGTCTTCCAGAAGGGTCTGAAAGTTTTAACACCCTTTCCTTGTATGCCCTTTTGCCCTGACGGGTAAGCATAAAGCCCCTTATCTCTTCCCTAGGCAGGTTTGGTATGTTCACATTCAGGTATGTGTCCTCTGGCATACCCACTTCAAGAACCTTGAGGACTACCTCCTTTGCAATCCTTGCCATCTGGGAAAAGTCCACCTCTTCCCTTCCAAAGGCGGAAAAGGCAACGGAAGGTATTCCCAGTATCCTCCCTTCCATAGCACCAGAAACAGTGCCAGAGTAGGTTATGTCCTCTCCAAGGTTTGGACCTTCGTTTATACCCGAGCAAACAAGGTCTGGCTTTCTGCCATCAAGGAAAAGATAATATCCAAAATGCACACAGTCCGCAGGCGTTCCACCTATAACAGTCCAAAAATCCTCATCCACCCTTCTTATCCTCAAAGGTCGCGTAAAGGTGAGAGAGTGTCCCACACCGCTAAGGTTTCTGTCTGGTGCTACCGTTATAACCCTTCCAAGACTTCTTAGCTCTTCCCTTAGGGCTTTTATGCCTTCTGAAAAATAGCCGTCGTCGTTTGTTAGCAGAAAGACAGGCATCGCTTATATTTTATCTCATGGGTTGTCCCAAGTGTGGTGGAACAGGCTTTATAGATAAGGGAGGCGTGTTGGAGCTTTGTGATTGCAGGTATGAGGGGGTTAACCTCCAAAAATACCTAAACATACCTCCAAGGTTTGTATCCGCAGAGTTTGAAAACTACGTGCCTATATCAGCCTCACAAAAGCAAGCCCTTGAGACCTGCATTCACTACGCCTATAGCTTTGAACCAAAAGAGGGAAAGGGTCTAACACTTATAGGTCCTCCGCAGATGGGAAAAACACATCTTGTAGTTGCCATACTAAAGACCGTTTACAGAAAGAAGAGAATAAGAGGGGTGTTTTTTGATACGAAAGACCTTTTTTATAGGCTTCAAAACTACGCAAACACAGAAAAGTATCATCGTTTCATGAACCTGCTTTTGAACGCATCTCTTTTAGCCCTTGATGACTTAGGAAGTGAAAGACTCTCAGATTGGAGAATAGAAACCCTATCTCACATAATAAGCCATAGATACAACTTCCTCAAAAGCACTCTCATAACCACAAACTACCCTCTGCTTAAGCAAAGCGAGGACGAAGTGGCAAAGGCTCTGGAAGAAAGGCTTTCACCAGCCATAGTGGGGAAGATATACCAGATGACAGATGTGATATACCTAAGCACTTAGAAAAATAAAGAAAGCACCAGAGCAGGCATAAGATTAAGCACTTTTACATTTTTTAAAAGGTCAAAGATTTTAAGTGCGGTAAGCACCATAAGCCCACCACCTATAAAAAGTGCATTTGACATGGATTGCTCTTTTAAAAACTCGCCGTAAAGGTAAGCAAGAAGGGTTATAGAACCCTGAAAAATAAGCACATACAAGGCAGAGAAGGCTACTCCTTTGCCAAGAGAAGAGGCAAGAATGATGGAAGAAAATCCGTCCATAAAAGCCTTTGAAAGTATTAGAGAGCTATCTCCCTTTGCACCCTCAAGAATACAACCCATAAGGGTCATGGGTCCAACGGTAAAGAGCAAGGAAGCAGAGACAAAGCCCTTGGCAAGGTCTGACTGTGTTTTTGTTAGAGCCTCAATTCTCTCTTCCAATTTAAGAAAACTACCAATTAGAGAGCCAATAACTAAAAGAAAAAAGACCTTCAAGAGCTCTGGCTTGTTCTCTGAAATGAGCTTTATTCCCAAAAGCAAGGTGAAAAGACCTATGCCCTGCATAACAGAGGTCTTTAACCTTTCTGGAAGGTTTTTAGAAATGAGAAGACCCACAGAGGAACCCACCAGCACAAGCCCTGCGTTCACCAAAGTTCCAAAGGTGGGAAACATCAACCTTCGCTGTTTTGGCTTGATTGAGCTTGAGAGAGTATATCTTCAAACATCTTATAGAAAAACTCTGCCCTATCTTGTGGTGTATAGTTTTGAAGCACCCTTTCCCTTGCCCTCTGACCTATCTCCATGGCTTCCTGTGGGTTTTCTAAGTAATATACCACCTTTTCCTCTATATCCGCCCTGTCAAGGGGAAGGTAGGTTATTATTTCCTGATCTGGTGTAAAAAAGCCTGGCAAGGTTGCTCTGAAGTCTATAAAGGGTGCACTACCCATATAGGCGACCTCTAAGGGTGCAAAGCCCACACCGGTGGGAACCGCATGAGGGTAGCTAAGTATGGTTGTGTAAGACCTTCCAATTATCTCAAGTGCCTGGTCCCAGCTCTCTATTGGCACGTGCTCGTGTCCTTCCTTTAGCTCTCCTTCAAAAAGACCCACTATTTTGAGGTTTATACCCTCAAGGAAGTTAAGGATATACCACCTTTTTCTGGCGGTTGCGTAGAAGCTTATATCGTTTAGGAACCTTACATAGTCCTGAGGGTTTTCTTGACGCCATTTGTTAAACTCCTCTTGAAAGCTCTGGTTAAACATGGACAGTATATATTCGCTAACATAAAGGATATGTGCCTCTGGGTTTCTAAAGAGAAACTCACCTACTTCAAAAAAGTATGGGACATATTCCTCTTTCAGGTTCTTTGCTACCTGCTGGGCAATTATGTTGGGGTCTACCACAGGTCCAAGGAAGACTGCTTCTATGTCTCTCTCTTCTGAGGGTTCTATCATTTGGCCTGGGTCTACGAAGGGAGTTATATAGAAGGTGCCTCTTTCATGTCCGAGAAACCTCAGGCTGTCCGCATACTTAAGGTCTGTAACCACAGGAAGGAAGTTGTTTGCTCGCCTTAGGTCAAAGAGGGTGGGAAAGTGAAATAATGGCTCGTCTGTAAAGAGGCTTACATGCACAAAGCCAAAGGCATCAAAAATAGGAAGTCTCTCACCATCCCTTTCTCCAAAGACCACACAGCTACCGTTAAGGTCAAGGGTGAAGAGTGGAGAAAAGTCCAATAGCCTGTTTACCACTTCCTGAAGGTTACCCTCGGTTAGGTCAAAGTCCTGCACTTGTGCACCCTTTTCTCTAAAAAGCTCAAGAAAAGCCAAAATATGTCTGTTTATCCCGAGGTCCTTTCCTTGTCTTAAAAAGGCTATACGCATGGTCTAAAAATCATACCACGGAAATCAGTTTTATTATGTTTTCTTCGGGCATGGGTTTTCCAAGGAAATAGCCCTGAAGGTAGGTGCAACCCATATCCCGGAGGATATCCACTTGCTCTTGAGTTTCCACGCCCTCTGCTATGGTTTCAATTTCAAGACCATGAGATAATCTTATGATGTTCTCTACTACGACTCTTATTCTTTTATCTTCTAACATTCCTCTGACAAAAGATATATCAATCTTGATAACGTTTACGGGGATGCGAGAAATATAGGAAAGGGATGAGTAGCCAGTGCCAAAGTCATCAAGAGCTACCTTTATACCTGCTTCTCTTAAAATTTCTATGTTTTCAATAACCTCCTTTTCACCTTCCATAAAGATTCTTTCTGTTATCTCAACGGTAATGCTCGTATATGCTACCTGATCTATAAGGTTTTCTATAAACCTCTTGTCCCTGAAACTGCGAGCGGATACATTTATAGAAAGTGGGTATTTATACTTTTCATAAAATCTTCTTGCATGCCTTAACATAATACCTTCAAAGCTCCTAAGATACCTACTGTTTTCAAGATAATCAATAAAGAGGGCAGGGCTATAAACATTTCCATGCTTGTCCTTTATCCTTACAAGGGCTTCAAAACCTGCAAGTTTCATATCCTTACTATTCCAGTAAGGTTGATAATAGAAAACAAATAGGTCATCTTCAACAGCTCTATGAACAAGCTCTATAGCAAGGTTCTTGGACCTTATCCTCTCTTCAAACCCCACCTCAAAAAACCTTATTTCACCCTCACCTGCTCTTTTGGCGTTGGAAAGTGCTATGCTTGCTTTTTCATGGAGCTCTCCAAAACTTGAACCGTCGTGAGGATACAATGCGACACCTATGTTAAAGGAGGGGTTTATTGGAATGCCATTCAAGATAAAGGATTTTTCCAGAGTTTCCTCCATTTCCTTTAAGATCTCTATGGCATCCTCCTCTCTTTTAAGAGGTAAAAAAACAGCAAACTCATCACTGGCAAGTCTTGCAATTATCCCCTGCTTTTCTGAATATTTGGAGAGTCTTTTGCCTATCTCTATAAGCACTGTGTCTCCAACCATTTCTCCATAAAGCCTGTTAACCATAGAAAAGTTGCAAAGATCTACAAGAGCCAAGAGAACAAGATTGCTTCTCTTAAGGACTTCCTCTGCCTTTGTCCTTAAGCCATCAAGGTTATGTAACCCTGTAAGTGTGTCAAAGAAGGTTAGTCTTTCTATCTCAGAGGATAAATGCACTTCTCTCGTTATATCCCTACCTACTTGCATATACACAAGAGAACCATCGGGAAGCTTGATGGGATGTATAGAGCTTTCAAGATAGAAAATCTGACCGTGCCTTCCTCTATTTACGAATATAGAGTGGAAGTTCTGACCTGCCCTTATGGTGCTCCAAAGTTGGCTATAGAATTCGGGTGGGTGATATCCAGATTTGAACAATTCTGGACTTTTCCCGATAAGCTCCTCTTTTGAATAGCCAGATATTTCACATACTGCCTCGTTTACATAAATTATTTCACCTAACTTATTTGTTATCAAAGTCCACGATTTTGCCTTTTCAACCGCATTAAATATCATATAGCTTTCTCTGTCCCGTTTGACCTTTTTGAGTATAAACTCCACAGCATTTTTTATTTCATAAAGCACTTCAGTACTCTCTTCGGAGAAGAAATAGGGTTCACCTGCATAGAGGTTAATTACATACTCCACCTTTTCGTCCTTCACAATCGGTATGGCACAGGAAGAAAGGATACCAAACTTGAGCTGTTTCTCTCTCCAAGGAGTCATAGTAGGGTTTTTGAGGGTGTTTTCGTTTATGTATATCTTGTTTTCCCTGTATGCCCTTGCGGTTACCCCTTGACCTTCAGGCAGGTCTTCCCTTGTGGATATGGTAAGGTCCTTCAGGTATTCCTCCGCTTGACCGTAAGAATATACGGGCACTATCAATTCCTTTTCGTAGTCTGGAATACCAACCCAAACGAGCTTTAGAGACATATTCTTTGTTAGTTGAATACAGAGTTCTCTCAGGGCTTCTTCTTCTGTTTGTGCCTTCAGAATGTTTTCAATAAGGTCAATTAGTAGACGGTAAAATCTAATTGCCTTCTTTTTCTCCGTTATATCAACAAAAAAGACCAGACCCGCATAAGACCCCTCATAAAGCACCGTTTCAGAGAAAGCTATAGTCCATACAGTGCTTCCATCTTTTCTAAGTAAGGGTAGCTCATCGTAGCTCTGACTGAAATCCTCACCAGAAAGTCTTCTTGTAACAACCGCTTCTACCGGTTTTCTGTATTCTATCGGGAAGAACTTTTGCAAGGCTGTATAAGAATCCATTCCTTCAAGCTCTTCTTTAGAGTAGCCCAGAAGCTCCGCAAGACAATCGTTTACATATTCTATCTTCTTGGTGTATAGAAGCACACCCACATGCTTTGCCTTATCAATGGCGTGGAAAAAGCTTGCCTTTGACCAAAGCCTCATAAACTTGTCAAACTCTTTAAAGAGCTTCAAAACTTTTGACACATCCGATTCGTCCGCAGGTTCAATCTCTTCAAAGGAAAGTAATGCATCTCTAACCTTAGAGTAGACCTCGGGCTTTGCCATAAACAGGTGAGAGGTCTCAAAAACATGTTCTTCCACAACCACAAGGAGCTTTTTCTCCTCTTCCTCTATCTCCTCCCAAGTCTCGTTATACATGATACAGGCATGCACCCTTCCTTCCTTAAGAGCCCTAAAGGCCTCGTAGAAATTATTCACAAGGACAACCTTAACCCTCTCTATGTCAAGGTCCAAAAAGGAATAGGCAGAGGGTCTTAGGAAGGGTGTAGCAACCAGTATATGCCCTTCCTCAGGGATTTTTCTCTCTACCAGAAACATTTTGTCTTTTTGCCCCTTGAACTTAGCCACAGGAATATAACCAAGCTCATAGAGCCTTGGAGAGATTAGTGGTCCCGCATAGTAAAGGTCAAAAAATTCACCCTTCTCTATTCTTTTGTATTCTTCCTCATGCCCGCTAAGAACCTCAAAATTTACCCTCTGACCAATGGCAAGCTCCAACCTTTTTGCAAACTCCTGCCACCTTTTAATACCCTTCTCCGTATCATGCGGGCATACAGAAAAGCTTATGCCTGAACTTAGCTTTTTCATAGCTTTCACTGGCTATTCTATTATATATAATATAATCATCCATACCATCATCCATAGAGAGCTACAACCTACTACTCATTTTTGACCAAGATAACGGCTTGTGGATTATAGCTGTTAACTCGGGTTATAATAACTCTATGCTTGCAAAGAGAGTATCTCACATAAAGCCAGCACCTACGCTTGCCCTTACAGCTAAGGTGAACCAGCTCAAGGCTCAAGGTGTAGACATAGTGGGTTTTGGTGCAGGAGAGCCAGACTTTGACACGCCAGATTTTATAAAAGAAGCCTGTATAAGAGCCATAAGGGATGGGAAAACCAAGTATGCACCCTCTGCGGGTATTCCACAGCTAAGAGAAGCCCTTGCAGAGAAACTCTTGAAGGAAAACGGTATAGAGTACAAACCCTCTGAGATAGTAATAACCGCAGGAGCAAAGATGGCACTTTTTCTTATTATGCTTGCTCTTTTGGAAGAGGGTGATGAGGTGCTACTCCCTACACCTTACTGGGTAACCTATCCAGAGCAGATACTTCTCTGTAATGCAAAAGTTGTAGAAGTGCCACTTAGAGAAGAAGAAGGCTTTGTCCTCAAGGCTGACCTTCTGAGAGAATACATAACACCAAAGACAAAAATGCTAATACTTAACTCACCCTCTAACCCTACTGGTGCGGTAATTCCAGAAGAAGAACTAAGAAAGATTGCGGAGCTATGCCTTGAAAAGAACATACTTATAGTTTCGGATGAATGCTACGAAGCCTTTCTTTACGACGGGGAAAGGTTTGTAAGTCCTGCCAGCCTCTCAAAGGAGATAAGGGAAATAACCTTTACCGTTAATGCCTTTTCAAAGAGCTATTCTATGACAGGATGGCGTGTGGGTTATGTAGCCTGTCCAGAAAAATATGCAAAGGTAATAGCGGACCTAAACAGTCAAAGCATTTCCAACGCCACCACCTTTGCTCAGTATGGAGCCTTAGAGGCTTTAAAAAATCCAGAAGCCAAAGCCTTTGTGGAAAATATGAGAAAAACCTTTGAAAAGAGAAGAGACCTTGCTTACAGTCTATTGAGGGAGATACCAAAGGTAAGCGTAGTCAAACCTAAGGGAGCCTTCTACATTTTTCCAAACTTTAGGCATTACTCACAAAGGCTGGGTTCAGACCTAAAACTGGCGGATTATCTCATAGAAAAGGGTCGCGTTGCAGGTGTCCCAGGCTCTGCCTTTGGTGCGGAAGGGTATCTAAGGCTTTCCTACTGCGTTTCTGAGGATACCATACGGGAGGGTATAAATAGGATAAAAGGTGCGGTTGAGCTTATATAACTGTTTGTCTGGAGGACAAAATGTGCAGGCTGTTTGGAGTTATAGCCAACAAAGAGGTGGATATGGATTTTTCCTTTAACTTAGCGGACAAACCCTTTAGGGAATTTTCACAAGATAACCCTCATGGTTGGGGTATAGGATATTACAATAAAGGTAAGGCAAGGGTCATAAAGCAGGGGCTGAAGGAGGTAGGAAGTATAAGGAATTATGACTTTTCCGTGGTAGAAACGGTGCGTTCAAGGATTATTCTTTCACATGTTAGATACGCTACCTATGGCGACTATTTCAAGGTAAACGCTCATCCCTTTGTTTTCAAAGATTGGATATTTGCACACAACGGAAGCGTAAATAGGGAATGTCTGAAAGGATACTTAAGTGAAGACTACCTTAGGCTAATTGAGGGGAATACAGACTCAGAAGTGTATTTCCTTTTGATAATGCAGGAAATTGAAAGGCACGGAGACACGCTTGAAGGGATAAGGAGTGCCTTAAGCATAGTTTATAACTGCGAAAACTACACTGGATTGAACTTTATACTATCCGATGGGAATAGACTGTATGCATATAGAGACGCGTCTGATAGGGACAAGGAAGAATACTACTCCCTCTATCTTCTTAAAAGGGATAGCCCTGATTATGACCTTTTTGAACACCTATCAGAGGAGACAAGACAGCTATTAAGAAGTAAATCCTTGAGAGGAGAAAAGGCTGTTTTGGTCTCTTCGGAGGAGCTAACGAAAGAAAGGTGGACTTTAATACCTCTGAAGAACCTTGTTATAGTTAGTCCGAACTTGGAGATAACCTTCATTAGCCTTTAGCCTTCATTTTCAAAGCGTGTGCTATAATTAATCTCTATGGAAGACAGGCAAAAACCTCAAGAGGCTCAAGAACCTTCACAACCAGTGGAAGACCCAAGAGACCAAAGGATAAGGGAGCTTGAGGAGAAGCTCTCAAAGCTTGAAAATACCGCAAGGGTTATAAACCAAAGGTATGTAGACCTTCAGAGAGAAATGGAGTATTTAAAGGAAAGATACAGAAGGGACCTTGAGGAGGCAAAGAAATACGGGTATGAGAAGCTGGCTCTTGAGCTTTTGGAAGTGGTAGACAACTTTGAGAGAGCTTTTCAGTATGAAGGACAAGACCTAGAAGGGCTAAGAAGGGGCCTTGAGCTTATATACAAAGAACTTCTGAAGATATTGGAAAAGTATGGTATAAAGGAGATGCACCTTTTGGGCAAGGAGTTTGACCCATATCTTGCGGAGGCTATAGACAGGGAATATGCTCAGGATGCACCACCCAACACGGTAGTGCGTGTAGAGAGAAAGGGTTATTGGCTACACGATAGGGTGCTAAGACCTGCTAAGGTGGTGGTATCCTATTACGAAGAGGAGATTACCTAATGGAAATTCGTTTTAAAGACTTTCATCGTAAAATGACGCCTTTTAAGGATGAAAGCATGGATCAACTTCTTGAGGAACAGGTAAACCAGTGGATAAAACTCAACAAACCAAAGATAATAAATGTGGAAACCCTCTGGGAGAGAAATTCTCACGTTTCTGCGGGTATAAGGGTATGGTATATTCAGGACTGAAAAGAAGGGCTTGTATATTTATAGATGGAGCGAACTTTTACTTTGTCCAGAAGGATATCCTGCATCAACGCATTGACCTTATAAAACTTGTAAACTACTTTAAGGTGGATTTTGATATATACAACACCTTTTTTTATCTTGCCTACAGAGAAGGAGACGAAAAGCAAGAAAGTTTTGTTAAGATGCTTGCCTTTAGCGGTATAACGGTGGTGAAAAAACCCATAAAACAGCTCAAGGATGGAACTTATAAGGGAGACTTAGACGTGAACCTTACCATAGATGCCTTGCTTACCAAAGACAACTATCAGACCGCCATACTCTGCACTGGAGATGGAGATTTTGAAAAGCTGGTTTGGACGCTAAGAAACTTTGGAAAGGAAATAATATGTGTATCGACGCGCGAGGCTACCGCTGTGGAGCTTGTAAATGCCTGTGATAGATACATAGACCTTAGAGACCTTTTGCCTCTTGTGAAGTTAGAGGAAAAGGAATGAAGTTCTTAGTGGTAGGTGTGGGTGCTCTGGGAAGTGCTTACCTTGCCTTTCTAAGCAGGGCAGGTTATAAGGCGGTAGGGCTTTTAAAGAAGGGAAGGAAACTCCAAAGTATAAGGGTAGAGGGTATATGGGGTGAGTTCACTCAGGAAGTGAAAGCCATAGACACACTTGATGCTCTTGACTTTGAGCCAGATATCACCATACTAACAGTTAAAAGCTACGATACCATACAAGCTCTCAAGGATATAGAAAGGCTTAAAGACACTAAGAGCCTTTTTATGATAGCACAAAATGGTTATGGCAACTATGAAAAGGCTATAGAGGTTTTTGGCAAGGGTAGGGTTATACTTGCAAGGGTCATATTTGGTGCGGAGCTTTTGGAGTGGGGAAGGGTTAGAATAACCGTGTGCGGTGATGATGTGGTGCTTGGAGACCCAGAGGGCATAATAGAGGAGGCTTTTTTAAAGGAGTTAGCCAATACCTTTAGCAGTGCTGGCATACCCACCAGATACGAAAAGGAAGTTTATAAATACCTATGGGACAAAATTCTCTATAACTGTGCCTTGAACCCTCTTGGTGCTATTTTTGAAACCACCTATGGTAATCTTGCAAGCAATATATACACAAAAGAGCTTATGGACAAGATATTGGGAGAAGCCTTTGAGGTCATAAGGGTCAATGCCATTCCCACCTTTTGGCAAGGGGTGGAAGAATACAAAATACACTTTTATCATAGGCTTATCCCACCCACTGCGGAGCATTACCCTTCTATGCTTGCGGATGTGAAAAGGGGAAAAACGGAGATAGACGCACTAAACGGTGCTCTCCTTGAGCTTGGAAGGTCAAAGGGTATAACCCTTCCCGTTAACGAGATGGTGGTAAAACTCATAAAGGCAAAGGAGCTATTTAATCAACCTTTAGGACGGTGAGAAAGGCTTCTTGAGGAAGCTCCACCTTGCCAAACTGCTTTAGTCTCTTCTTGCCTTCCTTCTGTTTTTCAAGGAGCTTTTTCTTTCTTGTTATATCTCCACCGTAGCATTTTGCAGTTACGTTTGCCCTTAGAGGCGGTATTCTCTCCGAAGCTATTATCTTAGTCCCTATGCCTGCTTGAACCTTTACCTCAAAGAGCTGTCTGGGGATGACTTCCTTTAGTTTTTCCACAAGTTGACGCGCTCTTCTATAAGCCTTGTCCCTGTGGACTATGAAGGATAAGGCATCCACTGGGTCATTGTTTATAAATATGTTTAACCTAACAAGGTCTTCCTCTCTAAAGCCAAGAAACTCGTAGTCGTAGGAGGCATAGCCCCTTGAAACACCCTTTATCTTGTCATGAAAATCCATTATCACTTCGCTCAAAGGCATCTCATACTCAAGCATTACAGTGTTTGGGTCAAGGTAGATAAACTTCTTTTGAATGCCCCTCTTTTCTTGACAGAGGTTCATGATGTTTCCCACATAGTCTTTGGGTGTTATTACAGTAAGAAGCACAAAGGGTTCTTCAATGGCTTGGATAATGCCCCAGTTTTCTGGAAGCTCTGAGGGGTTTCTTATTTCCTTTACCTGACCATTTTTAAACCTTACCCTATAGACCACACTAGGTGCAGTGGTTACTATGCTTACGCCATATTCTCTTTCAAGTCGTTCTTGCACTATTTCCATATGTAGCAATCCCAAAAAGCCTACTCTAAAACCTAAACCAAGAGCCGGAGAGGTCTCTGGCTCAAACTGTATGGCTGCGTCGTTTATGGCATACTTCTCAAGTGCATCCCTTAGCTCTTCGTAAGTATAGCCTTCGGAGGGGTATATGCCTGCATAGACCATGGGCTTGGCTGGTCTAAAGCCGGGAACAGGTTCAGGTGTTGGGTTTTTAGCATCGGTTATAGTATCACCAACCCTTATATCCCTCACATCCTTTATAGACGCAGCAAGATATCCCACATCGCCAGCGGAGAGTTTTTCAAACTTGGTCATCTTTGGAGTTTGTGCTCCTACCTCTGTGACTTCAAACTCTTTACCAGTGGAGAAAAGCCTTATCCTTGTGCCTGGTCTTACCTCACCATCAAAGACCCTTACAAAGGCAACCGCACCACGATACTGGTCATAATAGGAGTCAAAAATTAATGCCTTTAGAGGTTTGTTTGGGCTTCCCTTTGGTGGTGGGATTCTCTTTACAATAGCCTCCAATATCTCCTCAATACCGATACCTTCTTTGGCGGAGGCTAATATAACATCCTCTGAGGGTAGTCCAAGTATTTCTTCTATCTGCCTTTTTACCCTTTCTGGGTCTGCGGCCGGCAGGTCTATCTTGTTTATAACGGGAATTATAGTTAGGTCCTGTTCTACCGCCTTCCAAAAGTTTGCAACTGTTTGGGCTTCTATGCCTTGAGTTGCGTCAACAAGAAGCAAAGCTCCCTCACAAGCAGCGAGAGCTCTTGAAACCTCGTAAGAAAAGTCCACATGCCCAGGGGTATCTATAAGATGTAAGGTATAGGTTTCTCCGTCCCCTGCCTTATAAAACATTCTTACCGCTTGAAGTTTTATGGTTATGCCTCTTTCTCTCTCAATCTCAAGGGTATCAAGCATCTGCTCCTTTAACTCCCTTCTTGAGACAGAACCAGTGTATTCCAAAAGCCTGTCCGCAAGAGTGGACTTGCCATGGTCCACATGTGCTATTATGGAGAAGTTTCTCACTCGTTCCATAAGATTTATATTTTATGCCTACTTTAGGCTTTTATCCTTTTTCTTATATAAGCATTATCTAATATAAGCCTCGTTTATATTCATCTGTAGAAGTTCTTATTGCCAAGAATTGTTAACTCTCATACATTACTATCTTGACATGTGGAAGGTATTAATAGGTACAGTTTTGATATTTTCGGTAAGTTTTGCAAAGTGGTTTAACAAAGCCTCAGAAGGTTTAGAATACGCCCAGAGAGAAAACAAGCCTGTTGCCTTCTACTTCTATGGAAACTACTGTCCCTATTGTGCCCAGATGGAGGAGTTTGTCCTTAATCAAGAAGATGTTCAAAAAAAGTTGGAGAATTTCGTAGTGATAAACCTCAACATATCCTCTGACGACGGAAGCAGATGGGCAAGAAGGTTAGGTGTTCCTGGTGTTCCTACCTTGGTCTTTTATGACCCAAAGCAGGAAAGGGTGCTTGGTGTCCTCTTCGGAAGCAGACCAAGGGGAGAAATCCTTAACACTATCCAGAGGATATGTAAGATGCAAAACATTAGGTCATGTTAAAAACCTTTAAGGAGGTATAAACCATGGACAGGAGAAGATTTTTTGCACTGTCCGCATTTGCAGTCGTAGGTTTAACCCTTGCCCCAGCACTTCAGCCAGCCTTTGGTGCCACAAAACTTGAAGAAGAGGTGCAAAAGAGGCTTGGAGTTCAGCTGTCTCAAATCAAAGAGGTGGAAGACATCAAACTCACAGCTCCTACCATAGCAGAATCTGGTGCCAATGTACCAATCACTGTGGAGTCCACCATACCCGTGGACAGAGTAGAAAGGCTCTGGATATTCGTTGACAAAAACCCTGTGCCTTGGATAGCGGATGTGTCCTTTACTCCTATGAACGGTCAGGTCTTTTTCTCCACAAGGATAAAGATGGGAGAAACCTCCAATGTGAGGGCTATCCTCAAGCTCAAGGACGGCTCCTATGTAATGGCAACAAGGGAAGTCAAAGTTACCGCTGGCGGATGCGGATAATTCAATAGATTTCTAATCTCAAAATTCTATACAGGAGGTGCAATATGGCAGTAGGGACTGGCATACTTCGTGTGCCAAGAGAAGCAAAGAAGGGAGAAGTTGTAAGGGTGCAGATGGTTATAACCCATCCCATGACACCACCAAGGAAAGACCCACAGACAGGACAGGAAGTGCCTGCTTATACTTTGACCAAACTTGAGCTTTTCTTTAACGATAAGCCTGTAAGCACTGTGAACATGGGTGCTGGTGTGAGTGCAAATCCCTTTATGGCTTTTACTCTAAGGGTGGAGGACAGTGGTGTTGTGAAGATAGTTTATGAGGACAATAAGGGTGGTAAGTGGGAGAGAACTGCGGAGATAAAGGTTTCTTAAGGGAGGTTATGTTATGAGAAAGAAAGCACTTCTGGCAGTGTTTACCGCCGGTGCTATCGCCGGTGGGCTTTTGTCTACAAAGGCTTTTGCTCAGGTTGAAGGAGAACTTTCTCCAGAAGAGGAAATCAGGCTCGTCCAAGAGTTCAATAGAATGCTCGCAGAAGGTATAAACCCCGGTGAAATATGGTATGAGGTGGGTAAAGAAGCCATAAAGAAGTATAACCTTGACAAGTGCGACCTTGGTCTTGGTCCTGGTGTTTTCAAAGGTGCTGCAGCACAACTTCCCAGATATTTCCCCGACGCAAAAAAGGTGATGGACCTTGAAACAAGAGTAGGATGGTGTCTACAACAGCACGCAGGAATGACACAGGAGCAGGTTCTCAATTTTGTGCGTCAATGCTGGGGTAAAACAGGTAACTGTGTGAGCGAATACGATGGAATAATTATGTATCTCACCATGGAATCCAATGGGCAGAAAATAAATGTAAACCTCAGAGACCCAAACGTCAAAAGGATGTATGATATAGGTAAGCAAATTTACTACGCAAGGCTTGGACCTTGGGACTTTAACTGTGCGACCTGTCATGCGGGTAAACAAGAGGTAAGAATAAGAGCAACGAAACTTTGGAGCATGGATAGACCTGGTGAAGTAGGCAGTGCGGTTTCCATCTTTCCGAAATATCTGGTTAGGTGGGGTCTTCCCATGACTATGCATTACAGATATTCGGAGTGTATGCGTCAGATGAGATGGCCAGAGTTTATACCCCACTCTGACCTTGGAGTAGCACTTTCTACATATCTCTATGGCTCTGCCAACGGCACAGAGATAAAAGCACCAGGAATAGGGAGGTGATAAAGATGAAAAAGGTTCTAATCCTTGCAGGTATTTCAGCCCTTTTAACAGGTGCTGTGGTTGAAGCCCAACAAAGAAAAAGTCAACCACAAAGACAACAAGCGATAAAACAGGAAGAAGTAATGCAGGTCTTAAAATCCAGTTTTTCTTCAGACCCAAGGTTTACATGGAAAATACAGCAAGACGAAGCTCAGAGAATATGCTCTCAGTATCCCAGCAGGGAACAGATGCCAGCACAGGCTATACAAAGGGTTATCCAGCTAAGCCAAGCGGAGATAAGGTATCCTCAATGGGGAATATATATGGGTGATTGGAAAGAAGGTAAGAAACTGGTGGACTCTCCAAGAGGTGGAAGGTTTGCAAGCTATGGATTCTCTGACAGACCCACCGATAGGGGCGGAAACTGTTATGCTTGCCACCTTATAGAAAAGGGTGTTCCTGGTGGGACAATGGGACCCAATCTTTACCGGTATGGTGAAAGGTGGGGTATAACAAAGGAAAATCTAAACAGCCCAGAAACGGTTGAAAAGATAAAGGCGGTTTATAACATAATATATAATTCTTGGTCTGCTTTTCCTTGCTCCTCTATGCCGAGGTTTGGCTATCACGGAAGCCTCTCTCCCGAAGATGTGGCAAATATAGTTGCCTATCTTCTCCATCCAGAATCTCCTGTAAACAAATAACTTTCTTGGGGGCTATGCCCCCTATAATATTTTCCAAAGGAGGTTATGCAATGGCTTTTAACAGGAGGGAATTTCTTGGATACTCCGCATTAGCTCTCTCTGCTTTAGCCTTTGCTCCAGAAGCCTTTGCGAGAAAACCTGTGAGCTTTGAAAAACTTATGGAATTCAAGCCCTATGGCAACCTTACCCTCGTATTCATATCGGACTTTCACGGACATCTCAAGCCTATGTATTTTGCAGAACCTATGAATCTATTGGCTCCGGAACCTTTAAGGGGGACTCCCGGATATCTTGCAGGCATGGACTTTTTGAAGTTTTACAACATAAAACCGGGATCTGTAGAAGCCTACATGGGTTCTTGTGTGAGCTTTATAAGGTTGGCAAGACGGTATGGTATGACCGGTGGTGGACCTCAGGTTGCCACTGTAATAAAGACCATAGTCAACGAAAGGGGGAAGGATAAATGTCTTGTGCTTGACGGTGGAGACACTTGGGCAACTTCTGGCATTGCAGTCAAAACTGATGGTATGGCAATAGTGGATTGGATGAACTATGTGGGCTTTGATTACATGGTCGCTCACTGGGATGTAACCGTAGGCAAAGAAAAGTTCTTAGACATAGTCAAAAATAAACTAAAAGCAAAGTTTATCTCCTACAACATAACCGAAGAGCCCTTTGGAGACCTCGTTTTTCCACCTTACGATGTGGTAGAGAAAAATGGAGTGAAGGTAGGTATAATAGGAAGCTCTTTTCCATTTACTCCCCTTGCAAACCCAAGAGTATACACGGAGGGTTGGAGCTTTGGCGTAAGACCTGAGGAGCTTCAAAAGTATGTCAACGAGCTTAGGGAAAACCACAAAGTAGACCTTGTTATACTGCTTTCTCACGATGGTCTTCCTCTTGATATAGCCCTAATGAAGATGGTCAAGGGTATTGACATAGTCATATCTGGGCATACTCACGATATAACTCCAACTCCTGTCAGAGTGGGAGATACGCTTATTATATCACCCGGCTCGCATGGGAAGTTTGTGGGAAGGATGGACTTAGATGTAAGAAATGGAAAACTTCAAGGATACAGGTTTAAGCTCATACCAGTGCTTTCTGATGTGGTTCCAGAGGATAGGGGTGCAAAGGATTTAGTGAAAAAGTGGTATGAGCCCTATGAAAAGGAGTTCAACACGGTAATAGGCACAGCTAATACGATACTCTACAAGAGAGATACTGTCTTTAGCACGTGGGACAGGCTTATAGGCGAAGCTCTTGCGGACTATTATCATGGTGTGGACGCGGTTATGTCTTTGGATGTGGGCACATCCCCGGGCTTTAGATGGGGAACTACTGTCCTCCCAGGTCAGAAGATAACTGTGGAGCATGTTTACGATGTGCTTGGCATGACCTATCCTGAGGTCTTTATTATGAAGAGAAAGGGAAGAGACCTCCTCGTGTTGTGGGAGGATGTGGCGGACAATGTTTTTAACCCTAACCCCCTCTATCAGCAAGGTGGAGACATGTCAAGGATATACGGTGTGGAATACGAGCTAAAAATAAACGCAAGGCAAGGTGAAAGGATAAGAAACGTAAAGATAAAGGGTAAGCCTATAGATATGGACAAGGAATACGTAGTTGCGGTCTACGGAGGACCACCTCCAATGGGAGTTGAGCCTGAAAAGAAGAACATAAGGGACATAGTGGTAGACTACATAAGGAAAAAGAAAAACATTGAAGTAGACAGAAGACCCAATGTAAAGGTGCTTGACCATCCATACAATACAGACTGCTACTGGAGGTAAGAAGATGCTGAAGTTTCTCCTTTTCCTCCTCCTGCCTCTTTTTACCTTTGCTATGGACCCTATAAGAGTGATGTATATTACCTATAACCTTAAGGAGAGGGATTTCAAAGCAGGAGTAGAGTCTGTAAGAAAAAGCATGGAGGCTCAAGGTCTAAAGGTATTGAGAACTCTTACCATTTCTGACGCCATAAGAGCGAGAGGAAACGAAACTTTCAGAAACTACTACGTTGTCTTCGGGTGCGAGTTTGATGGTATGGGAGACATTCTCCTCAAAGCACCAGCCCTTAGCAATATAGTCCCATGTAGTGTGGCGGTTTACGAAGAAAGAGGTAGGGTAAGGGCAACGGTGGTAAATCATCAGGTCTTTTTAACTCAATACAGAAACAACCTAACTCTATCTGAAAGAAGGGAGATAAGTCAAGTATATCGCAGGCTTCATTCAGCCCTTGCTTCTGTAAGCACCAACAAGCCAGCAATCCCTCAAGTCCCTGCCATGAAAGAAGACCTCGTCCACGAGGATGTAGTAGAGGATCTTGACTTTGACACCTTTAAGACCCTCTACAAAACAGCCCTTGATGGTGTGAATATGAACATCTTAGACATAATGGATATAAGAGAGGATAGTCCGAAGTTTTCCATATTCCTTGCATGTAATCTTAGCTACGGTGAAGCCATACTCAAGGATATACCTCAATTTGGGACTCTCGCACCCTGTAGAGTGTATCTATACGAAAAGGATGGAAAAGTTATTACTGGCTACATAAACATACCCTTCCTGCTTAGAAGCTATGGAAGGCACCTTAGCAAGGAAAACGCAGAGATATTCCGCAGGGCAGACCAAGACATAAAGCAGGCTCTCAAGGAGGCAAAGGGTGAGTAAGCTAATCGCCTTAATCATCCTTTCCCTACCACTGCTTTCCTATACCTATCCAAAGCACGTCAAGGAAACTTTGCGAGAGCTTTCACCCAATGTTTTTGGAGTTTTTGGAGTTTACGAGCAGGTAAACAAGCAAAACAGAGGCTTTATATCTAACGCCTACTTCGTAGTAACCAAGGATGGCGTATTCGTTATAGATGCCCTAAGCACTTACATACTTGGAAGGGAGCTTGTGGAGACCATAAGAACAAAAACAAGACTTCCCATAAAATATGTTCTTATCACCCATTATCACACAGACCACTTCTACGGAGTGAAGGCTCTAAAGGAAGCTGGTGCTGTAATAATAGCACATCCATGGTCTTACAGCTATCTTGCGGATGATGCTTCTAAAAGGATGTTCAATGCTAGGCTTGAAATCTTAGGTGAAGAGCTTCTTAAAGGAACAGAACTTATAGGACCGGACATAACTACATCCAGTAGTATGGTAATAAGATTAGGTGATGAGCTCTTTGAAATACACCATTGGTGTAAGGCTCATACGGATGGAGATCTTGTAGTTTGGATGCCAAAGAGAAAGATACTCTTTGCAGGAGACCTCGTTTTTGGAGGACGTGTCCCCTTCTTAGGCTCTGGTAATTCCCGCACATGGCTACTTTGCCTTGAGAAGATAAAGGAGCTTTCTCCAGAAATACTCCTTCCAGGACATGGTGAACCGCTCTATGGTAAAGAGGATATAAGTAAACAGGTAGGCTGGACGATGAATTATATAAAGGACATAAGGTCAGTGGTAAAAAAGTTATATGAGGGAGGCTACAGTGTGGAGGAAGTAAGGGACAAAGCTAACGAGGAGATGCTTAAGATAAACCCAGAATACTCACAGCTTTCAGTATTCTTTGAGGTTAATCCAGTGAACGCCTACTATCTTTACTTTGAGATAGAGAGGGAGATTTTAGAGGAACAAAGATAGTTCTATAGCTTTGTAGGAGCTTCTCACATTAGGTCCGCTTGCCACTTTTTTAAAACCTAAACTGTATGCCAGCTCTTCAAGGGTTTTGAACTCCTCCTCTGTGTAGTATTTAACCACTGGATGGTGTTCTTTTGAAGGCTGGTAATATTGACCTATGGTTAAAAGGTCGCAACCCACTGCCCTAAGGTCTTTCATAACTTGGATTATCTCTTCAAGACTTTCTCCAAAGCCGAGCACCAGTGCGGACTTCGTAAGTATATGAGGAGCGAGCTCTTTTGAAAACCTCAGCAGTGAAAGACTTCTCTCATACTTAGACCCAGCCCTTACAGGGTCATAGAGCCTTGGCACAGTCTCCACATTATGTGCAAGCACGTCCGGTTCGGAGGATAGCACTTTTGAAAGGGCTTGAGTATCGCCTTTAAAGTCTGGCACAAGCACTTCTACCTTTATACCCACTATGTTTTCCTTCAGGACTCTTACGCACTTTGCAAAATAACTTGCACCACCGTCTGATAGGTCGTCTCTTGTGGGAGATGTTAACACCACGTAGCTTAGCTTAAGGGTTTTGACCGCATGCAGTAGTTTATAGGGCTCTTCTGGGTCAGGGGGTAAGGGCTTTCCTCTTTGTAGATTGCAGAAGCTACAAGCTCTCGTGCATGTATCTCCCATTATCATAAAGGTTGCAGTGCCAGAGCCAAAACACTCTCCTATGTTAGGACATCGCGACTCTTCGCAAACTGTGTGTAGTCTTAAACTTCTCAGCAGTTTTTTAATCTCGTGGGTCTTTGATAGCTCTAATATGGGCTTCATAGGATAAAATCTTAGCAAAAGTCTGCAAAGAGCATATAATATACCCTATGGTTAGCACACTTCCACCAGAGGTTGTTATAAAGCTACAGGAAAAGTTAGGAAAAGAAGAAGCCATTGAGTTTATAAAGGCATTGGATGAGGCTATAAAGGAGCTAAGCCTCCAAAGAAAGTTGGAGCTAAGAGAAGAGCTTGCCAAGGAGCTGGTTACAAAAGCAGACCTGAGAGAAGAAACTGCAAAGTTAAGAGAACAAATTGCAGAAGTAAACGCAAGGCTTTCAAAACTTGAAACCTACATAAAAGTCCTCGTAGCCTTATTTTTGATAGCCATAGCCTTATACAGTCCAGTGTTTTTTGAGCTCCTTAAGCTACTCCTTAAACTCTAAAGGCTTATAATATACCCTATGGTTAGCACACTTCCACCAGAAGTTGTTATAAAGTTACAGGAAAAGTTAGGAAAAGAAGAAGCTATTGAGTTTATAAAGGCATTGGATGAGACTATAAAGGAGCTGAGCCTCCAGAGGAAGTTGGAGCTAAAAGAAGAGCTTGCTAAGGAGCTAGTTACAAAGGCTGACTTGAAGGAAGAAAGTGCTAAATTGATGGAAGAAATTGTCAAGGTAAGGGGAGAGGTGCTTGAGCTTAAAGCGAGGTTTTCAAAACTTGAAACCTATGTAAAAGTCCTCATAGCCCTATTTCTGATAGCCATAGCCTTATACAGCCCTGTGTTTTTTGAGCTCCTTAAGCTACTCCTTAAACTCTAAAGGCTTATAATATACCCTATGGTTAGCACACTTCCACCAGAAGTTGTTATAAAGCTACAGGAAAAGTTAGGAAAAGAAGAAGCCATTGAGTTTATAAAGGCTTTGGATGAGGCTATAAAGGAGCTGAGCCTTCAAAGGAAGTTAGAGCTAAAAGAAGAGCTTGCTAAGGAACTGGTTACAAAAGCAGACTTAAAAGAAGAGGGTGCAAAGCTGAGACAAGAAATTGCCAGATTGGATAGTCAAATCGCAGAGTTAAGAGGTGAGATTGGGGATTTAAGAGGTGAGATTGGAGATTTAAGAGGTGAGATTGGAGGAGTAAAAGGTCAAATTGCAGAAGTAAACGCAAGGCTTTCAAAACTTGAAACCTATATAAAAGTCCTCATAGCCCTATTTCTAATAGCCATAGCCTTATACAGCCCAGTGTTTTTTGAGCTTGTGAAATTACTTTTCAAACCTTAAAGATATGTTTTCCTTTAGGGTTATAAAATCTGACGGAAAGGCAAGGCTTGGAGAACTCATAACACCGCACGGTAAAATACACACGCCAGTCTTTATGCCTGTTGGCACTCAGGGAACAGTAAAGGCTATGCTCCACAAAGACCTTATAGAGATAGGCACTCAGATTATATTGGGAAATACTTATCACCTATACCTAAGACCGGGTGTAGAGATAATAAAGGAAGCAGGTGGGCTTCATGCCTTTATAGGTTGGGACAAGCCTATCTTGACAGATAGTGGAGGTTTTCAGGTCTTTTCTCTTTCACGAGGAAGGGGAGATGGAAAGTCAAGGGTAAGGGTCAGAGACGAAGGGGTGGAGTTTAGAGACCACCTTGCGGGAGACCTTCACTTCTTTACTCCAGAAAAGGTTATAGAAATTCAAGAAGCCTTTGGCTCTGACATCATTATGCCTCTTGATGAGTGCGTGGAGTATCCTACCACTTACGCCTACGCAAAGACTGCAGTTGATAGAACTATAGACTGGCTTGACAGGAGCATAAGGGCTAAGAGGAGGGAAGACCAGGTGCTTTTTGGAATAGTGCAGGGTGCTTTTTTTGAGGAGCTTAGGGTAGAGTCTGCTCTTAGAACTGTAGAAAGAGACCTCTTTGGCTATGCTATCGGCGGGCTTTCTGTGGGCGAGCCAAAGGAAATCATGTATGACATGACCGAGCTTGTGTGCCAATACCTTCCATGGGAAAAACCCAGATATCTTATGGGGGTAGGTATGCCTGAGGATATAATTGAAGCGGTGGCAAGAGGGGTAGACATGTTTGACTGCGTGGCACCCACACGCATGGCAAGGACTGGAACGCTCTTTACCTCAAGGGGAAAGATAAACATACGCAACGAAAAATATAAAAAGGACTTTTCTTCACCAGACCCAGAGTGTGATTGTTATACTTGCAGGAACTTCACTAAAGCCTATCTTAGACATCTCTTTAATGTGGAAGAGATATCCGCTTACATACTCAACACCATTCACAACCTTCGCTTTTACCATAGGCTAATGGAGAACATAAGAAAAGCCATAGAGGAGGGCAGGTTTGAAGAGTTCCGAAGTGCGTGGCACAGGTCCTATAGTCTACAGGCTTGACCTGCTTGCAAAGAAGATTCTTGTGCTTATGATGGTATTTTTGCTCTCTTTTTCTACGGAGATGGAGAGGGAGAACATAAGGCTCGCTCAAGCCTACTTTCATAGAGGATATATAGAATATCAACAGGGAAATTATCCTGATGCAATAGCCGTGTTTAGCAGAGCTTTTCTTGCGGATAGATCAGGATACTACGGTGAACTTTCTTATCTTTACATAGGTATATCCTACGCAAAGCAGTCCTATAGAACGGGTAAAAGGGGAGGTGTTCTTTCCGCAATAGCCTATCTTAACATGTATCCTTACTACTACAAAAATCCTACTTACCTTTTCCTTCAAAGAGAGTTCATAGGTGACGCATACCTTCTTCTTGGCTTTTACGACAGGGCAAAGGATGTGTTTTTTAACCTCTACAGAGATACGAATAGAGAGGATTACCTTTTAAAGTTCCTCTATGCGGACTCACTCTCAAAAGGGTTAAATAGCCAGCTTCTTGACAGTATAGACCCAGAAACTCTTGTAGAAGGGAAATACCTTTACCATCTTGTTAAGGGCTTTTACGCCTTCAATGTAAGCAGGTATCCTGAGGCTCTAAGAGAACTCTCTGAAGCTCGCACTCTTAATAGATATTTAGAGGATGACCCTGAATTTCTATACAGGTATGCGGTGAGTAGCTATATGGAAAAGGACTGGAGATCTGCGGCATTTTACTTTGAACAGCTTGATAGAAAGGATATATACAGAAAATATTTGGACTCTGTCAACTACTATCTTGCTCTTATATATCTTATGAGCGGAAATTATGCGGATGCAAAAAGAAGGGTCATGAATATATCAAGCTCTGGAGGCTTAAAGGCGAGCTTACTTTTCTCGCAACTCTGGCTTTATCCAGAATTTTTAGAAAAGTATGCTAAGGAATTAGGAGATTATAAAAGGATTTTGCAAAACATCTCTTGGACCTATTTAAACAGTGTTTACTCCAACCCTGCAATACTTGGACTTTATTACTACACTCTTAAAGAAAAAAGGATACAAGACCCAGACATTTTAAGGCTCAAAAGGCTCAGCTTGCCTAAAGAAATCATCTTTGAAGATATAAGAATAGAAACTGGACCTATGGTGTCCGCGCTGGGAAATCTCATGTCCGGATTGAACCCTTACGTTGAGGATGCGGGCTTTTTGCTAAGTCTATACAAGGTAAACCCAGACAATTATACTCTTCTCTTTGGCTATGAAAAGCTCGCAAGGGCTGTGGTTTATCTTGGAGACACTACGCTTAAAAACATTCCTGAGAGGTTAGAAGAACCACTAAGGAGCTTTCTTTTAGGTCAGCTCTTGCTCCTTGAAGGGTCAGAGGAGGGTTTGAGAATGATTGAATCCTACTTGCAAGGACTTACTGGCGAAGATAGGTTGGAAGCTCTTTTTATCAGGGGTATATACAGAAAAGACATAAGACTCCTTGAAGGTCTTGTTGAACAAGAGCTTCCACAAAGGGTTCTACCCTACTTAGAGCCTTCTCTCTTAGAGTTGGGGGACTTCTATTATAGTAGAGGGCAATATGAGAAGGCAAAGTCTTACTACAGGAGATATTTGGAGATAGCAGAGGAAAGCGACCTTTACTGGCTTACCGCCTATAAACTGGCAAAGTCTGGTGAATTAACCGGGGACGAAGAGACTATACAATGGGTCGTAAAAATGGCTCAAGGGAAAGATAATATTATAAGCAGGGTTATAATTATTCTATGGGGGTGATGAAGATGGATATTTTCAAGGGGGCGGACAAGATAATGCCTTATCTTAACTACGCATGGAAAAGGCATAAGATAATTCTTAGCAACATTGCCAATGCGGACACACCCAATTACAGAACCAAGGAGGTTGCCTTTAATCTCGCAGAGGACAGCAACTTAAGGGTTACACGTCTAAAACACATAAAGCCAGCAGGCTCTGAAGATTTTAAAGTTTTTGAAGTCAGAAAACGGCTCATAGGCAATGACCTTAACGATGTGAGTCTTGAGGAAGAAATGGCAAAGCTCAGCCAAAATAGGATAGCCTATGAGGTCTATATGAAATTTGCCACCGGAAGTCTTGAGAAGCTAAACAATATAATAAAGGAGGGTAGGCAATGATGGACCTTTTTAGAACCTTTGATGTGTCTGCAAGTGGAATGCAAGCTCAAAGAATAAGGTTTAACACCATAGCCAGTAACTTGGCAAACTTTGAATCCTACAAGGCAAACGGTGAACCCTTCAGAAAGTTAGAGCCAGTTTTTGAAGCGGTGCAAACAGAGGAAAGTCTACAGAAGGGTTATATACCTGTAAGAGTCAGGGAGATAAGGGAATCCAACGAGCCTTTTAAACTTGTCTTTGACCCTACAAACCCAAGGGCGGATGCAGAGGGCTTTATAAGATTGCCCAACGTAGAGCTGGTCAAAGAGATGGCGGATATGATATCTGCTATGAGGAGCTATGAGGCAAACCTAAACGCCTTCAAAACAACAAGAGAAATGGCACAAAGGACCCTTGAGCTATGGAGATAAAGGCTATAGAAGGTATTTTAGGGCAGAGGCTAACCCAACAAAAGAGCAATAAGGGAGATTTTCTGCAAGAGCTTGGCAGATTTGTCCAGTGGGTCAACAAGGAACAACAGAAAGCAGAAAGCATAAAGGAAGCTGTCCTTAAGGGTGCGGACATACCTCTCCATCAGATGGTGGTGGAGCTTGAGAAGGCTAAAACAGCCCTTAACCTCCTTATTCAACTAAGAAACAAGTTACTTGAAGCCTTCCAAGAGCTAAATAGAATGCAGGTATAAAGATGGTAGATGCGAGGGAAACCTTAAACAACCTAAAAGACAGGTTTTTGGCACTAAGCACACCTCAGAAAATAGCCCTCATAGCTATACCTATTCTCACATTGGTTGCTCTTATAGCATTGATAACACTCGCCACTAAGCCCAACTATACAGTCCTTTACTCTGGTCTTTCTCAAGAAGATATGTCTGCGGTTATGGTAGAGCTTGATAAGGAAGGTATAAACTACAAGGTGGGGCAGGATGGCAGGAGCATACTTGTTCCAGAACAACAAGCAAGGGATATAAGGTTGAAACTGGCAGCGAAGGGCATTCCCAGTAAGGGGATAGTAGGTTATGAGGTCTTTGACAGAACAGGTATGGGTGTTTCAGACTTTCAGAATCAGGTAAACTTCAAGAGGGCTGTAGAAGGAGAGCTTGCCAGGACAATCTTAAGAATGTCTGGCATTGAGGATGTAAGGGTAAACATAGGTATGCCACAAAGGTCTATATTTCTAAGAGAAGAGGAAGAGCCTACCGCAAGCGTTTTTGTAAAGTTAAAACCAGGCTATGAGCTTACTCCAGAACAAGTAAAAGCTATAAGAAACCTCGTATCCGCAAGTGTTCCAAGGCTAAAGCCTAAAAATGTGGTGGTTGTGGACGATAAGGGTCGTGATCTTACCGCCATGTTAGATGAAGCAGAAAGCACTGTCCAGGATAAGGAGCTAAGGCTCAAGGCAGAGTTTGAAAGAAGGCTTGAAAGAGAAGTGCAAAAAGCTCTTGAAGAAGCCTTGGGCTTTGGCACAGTTAAGGTCAAAGTATCTGCGGACCTTGATTTTACAAAGAGGGAACAGAGGGAGGAGATATACGACCCAGATATGACCGCAGTAGTAAGCCAGCAAAAGAAAAGAGAAAGAACAACCACAGGGGGCATTGCAGGAATTCCCGGAGCTCAAGCAAACATACCACCGGGTGCTGGTGCTGTAGCAGGTGCGGGTCAGGTGCTCACCGAAAGAAGTGAAACTATAACCAACTATGAAGTAAGCAAGAAGGAGGTTTACAGTGTTGACCCTCTTATAAAGGTTAGAAGGTTAAGCGTGGGAGTTCTGGTAGATTCTAACATAAAAGACCTTGACTTAGAGAAGATTAGGAGAATTGTTTCCGCCTCCGCAGGAATAGATACACAGAGGGGTGATGTGATAACCGTTGAAGCTATACCCTTCCAAAAGCCAGTCTTTGAAAAACCAGCACCGGACTATGAAAATTACATAAGGCTCGGACTTCTTGCCCTTCTTGTGCTTGCTATAACTCTGGCATCCTTGTTAATATTGAGAAAGCTACTCAAGAGGAAAGAGGTTCCTCCGCTTCCCGTCTTGGAGGGTCAACCCCCTCTTGAGGTAATAGAGGGTGCAGAGGAAATAAGAATAAAGGCGGAAAAAGTGGAAGCAGTTGAAGCAATAGTCAAGACCGCAAAAGAAGAACCAGAAAAGGTTGCAAAGATAATTAAAGGATGGTTAAGGAGTAAAGGTTAAACATGGCGGATGAATTTCTAAGTCAAGAAGAGATAAACCTTCTTCTCAAGACTCTCGGCAAAGAAGAGGAAAAAAAAGCTGAGTTAGAAGAGGAAAGGGTAAGACCCCTTGACCTTTCACTGTTTGAGCATATATCCGCAGGTAGGATTCCGGGACTTGAGCTAATATTTGAAAGATGGATTAATGGCTTGAGAAGGGGTCTTACTTCTCTTGTGGTTACAATTCCGAGTATATTTAAGGACAGCCTTAGCCTAAGTAGGTTTGGAGAATTTACCGCAAAGTTACCAGTCCCATGTGCCATAGGTCTTTTTAACATAGAGCCCCTTAGGGGGACATGTCTTTTAGCAATAGACCCAAAGCTTATATACATTGTAGTGAGCAGTGTTTTTGGTGGTAGTGCCAAGCCTTACAAGATAGAGGGTAGGGATTTCACTCGCATAGAAATGAAACTCATCCAGAGATTCTTGAATATATGCTATCAGGAGCTGGAAATAGCGTGGAGCACTCTTATGGATGTAAAGATAAACCCTGTTGGAATAGAAACAAATCCAGCCCTTCTGACGATGTATCGTGCTAAGGAAAAGTTTATACTTCTCAAACTGGCTTTAGTTATAGAAGGTAACGAAGGACACATATATTTAGCTATACCAGAAAGTTCCATAGCACCCTACAAGGATATGTTAAAAGGACCTACGGATGCTAAAAGTAAAGAACTCGATGTTATTATATTAAAAAGTTTCCAAAAGATACCGTTAAAGATCGAAGTAGTCCTCGGAAGTACAAATATGAGCTTTAGGGAAATATTAGAACTTAAAGAAGGTGACCTCATAAACCTTAATAAACTCCTCAGGGAAGCCCTTGAGGTTAGAGTGCAAGGCAAGTCCAAAACCCTTGCTTTTCTCGGGCAGGTCGGTAGCAAAAAGGCAATAAAAGTATACAAACATTTAGAAAAGGAGGATTGAAATGGAGGATGAAAAACAAGAAAACCTTGCAGACATGTGGGCGGAGGCTTTAAAAGAGCAGGAAGAAGCGTCAAAGGGCTACCAACAAGAACTAAAGGAGGAAAAGGAAGGTGAGATATCTGATAAGCTAAAAAGATTTTTGGACATACCTCTTGAGGTTGAAGTGGTGGTTGGGACCGCAACTCTGACCCTTGGAGAATTGCTTCATCTTGGACCCGGCTCTGTGGTAGAGCTTGAACAAAGTGTGGAGACTCCAGTGGATATAAAAGTAAACGGAAAGTTAGTGGCAAAAGGTGAAATAGTAATCGTAGAGGACAGGTTCGGGGTTAGGATCATTGATATAATAGCGAGGGAAGAAAGAATAAAGAAAGTTGTATAATAATACGGGAGAGAAAGATGGCTATGGAAGATGTAAAACAACTTGTCAGAGAGTTGTTGGAGGAGGTAAAAAGCCTTGAGACAAAGCTGGACGAGGTCGTGAGACCCCTTGAAGAAACTTCAAGTGCCATTCCTATGGCAAGTGGTAGTTTGGAGGATGTAATAAGGTTTACAGAAGAAAGTGTCCATCAGATAATAAGCTTAATAAACGAGCTTATAGGAGAATTGGAAAAAGTTCAAGAAGATGTGGATTTTCTCTTGAGCTTGAACCCAGTAAGCAGTATAAGGTCAAGGCTTGAAAGTATAAAGGAAAGGTCAAGAAGGCTCTCTGAACTACTCCTTCAGATTATAACCTTGATGTCTTTCCAAGACCTTGCAAGCCAGCAAATAAAGAGGGTTATAGAGGTGCTTGAAAACCTTAAAAAGACCATCCTTCGTATTATCGTGTCCTCCATAGAGGCGGCAACTTTGCCCTCCGAACAAAAGGAGAAGATAGTAGGTAAAGCAACAGAGATGCTTACTGGCGATAGGATATTTCAAGAAGATGTGGATAAACTTCTTGAAGAACTTGGACTTTAGGAGGTAAAGCATGCCACCAAAGGAGGCTAAGTTTCTCGTTGTTGATGACATGAGCACTATGAGGAAGATAATAAGAACAATTCTGAACCAGCTTGGTTATACCAATGTAGAGGAAGCTGAAAATGGGAAAGAAGCCCTTTCAAAACTAAGGTCTGGCAACTATGATTTTGTGCTTTTAGACTGGAACATGCCGGAGATGGATGGCTTTGAAACTCTAAAGCAAATAAGGTCCGATGATAAGCTTAAGGGGATACCCGTAATAATGGTTACCGCAGAAGCAAAAAAGGAGAATGTGCTTGCAGCAATTCAAGCCGGGGCTAATAATTATGTGGTAAAGCCTTTTACTCCAGAAACATTAAAGGAAAAAATAGAGAAAGCCTGGACCGCTATCAAAGGAGGGTAGAGGATGTTTTGGAAAAAGGAAAAGGAAGAAGAAGAGTTGAGGGCTGAACTGGAGAGGCTCAAAAGAATAAAAGCCCTCTATGAGCTTGCACTCAACAATATCTCTGAAGGT
The DNA here is from genome assembly GCF_033971325.1 of Hydrogenobacter sp. T-2. Taxonomy (NCBI): domain Bacteria; kingdom Pseudomonadati; phylum Aquificota; class Aquificia; order Aquificales; family Aquificaceae; genus Pampinifervens; species Pampinifervens diazotrophicum. The sequence continues at coordinate 1,262,293 of NZ_CP117180.1, read as the reverse complement.
GTAAGGATAGAGCTTGATGGGGAGGTTCTTTTTGAAAGAAGACCAGAGGGTGAGGAAGTAAAAATCTCTGAGAATGTTAGCATATTTAGAAAAGTAGAAAAGGTGGAGGAATCAGAAGAAATTCTGCCAAACCTCATGGAAATATTTAAGCCCATTCTTGAAAGAGCTAAATATATAAGGGAAAACTTTGAGGAAAGTCTCAAAGAGTTTGAGGATGTTTATAGAACCCTTATAAATGGGCTTGAGCTTATAGGATATATGTTCAAAAAACTGGAAGAAGAAACTCAGGACATGCATAACATGAAAAAGCTGACAGACGAGCTCAGGGAAAAATCCAAATACATAGAAAACATAACGAGGATAATAGAGGGTATATCAGAACAGACCAATCTCCTTGCCCTCAATGCATCAATAGAGGCGGCAAGAGCTGGAGAGCAAGGAAGAGGCTTTGCGGTAGTTGCGGATGAGGTTCGTAGGTTAGCCCAGAAGTCTATGGAATCTGCAAAAGACATAAGTAGAAACCTTAAGGAAATAAGAGATGGAATAAGGAACATAGCGGAAAAGATAGAGGTTGGTCTTGAGGATATAAAGTCCCTCAAGGATACCTCAGATGATACTAGGACCATACTGGAAATAATAGAAGACAGGCTTAAGGCTGTAAAGGAAATCTATGGGGACCTTATGGGAAAAATGAAGGAATATATGGAAGAGCTTGAAAAAAACATTGAGGAGGTAAGTCATGGAAAAGGTGGAAGCTCTGGAGAGACTCTTGGGGCAGATGGAGAAGATAAGGGAGCTTTCTGACAATCTCACACGCATTGCAAAGCAGACCAATCTTCTCGCACTCAATGCGGTTATTGAAGCTGCGAGGGTGGGAGAGATGGGTAAGGGCTTTTCTGTTGTTGCTGCAGAGTTCAGAAAGCTTGCGGAGATCTCCAATAAGATAGCTGGAGAAATGAAGGCTGTGGTAAGGGAATTAGAAAATGAGGTGTTGGACATGAAGAAGGAGGGTTAAACATGGACACCTATGCGATGCCTGAGGTTTTGAGGACTGGGGCGAACGAGCTTGAGATAGTTAATTTTAGGGTATACGAAGACAGGCCTGAAGGTCTCTATCAGTGGATACTGGGTGTTAATGTGGCAAAGGTAAGAGAAGTTTTAAGACTTCCTCAGATAACTAGAGTGCCAAACATGCCAGAGTTTTTAGAGGGAATGGCTGAAGTAAGAGGAGAGCTTATACCTGTGGTCAGCTTGGCAAGATGGATGGGTATACCTGAACCTCCAGAGCGGAGAAAGTATCTGCTTCATCTTGAATTCCTCAGAGAGAAGGTTGGTGTTATAGTGCATGACGCCAAGAGGATAATGCGTATATCCTGGGCGGACATAAAAAAGCCTCCAGAGGTTTTGAATATAAAGCTTGGTGGCAGAATAACGGGAGTTGTGGATACGGAGGAAGGGATGCTTCTCATACTTGACTTTGAGGGCATATTGCACGATATGGGTATTCTCAAGATATTTGGAGAGATGGAGGCAAAAGAATTGGCTCAAAAAGAAACGATGCACTACACAATTCTTCTTGCTGAGGATTCTGCTGTGGCAAGGAAAATAATAAGCGACACATTAGAAAGTGCTGGACACACTATCATAGCTTGTGAGGATGGTCTTGAAGCGTGGGAAAAACTCAACGAACTTCTTGAAAGGGCAAAAGCGGAAAACAAAAACATAAAGGACTTTGTGCAGGTTGTGTTTACAGATATTGAAATGCCCCGCATGGACGGTCTTACCTTTACCAGGAAAATAAAAGAGACACCCGGACTTATGCACCTGCCAGTTATAGTAAATACAACACTTTCCGATGAGGCGAACAAACAAAAGGCAATGAGCGTGGGTGCGGACGCTTACCTTGTCAAGTTTGATGCAAAGGAGATGCTTGAGCTTGTTGATAAAGCAGGAGGTGGCAAGCTATGATACCAGAAGAAATGAGGGAGATATTTGAAGAGTTTGTTGTGGAAGCTAAGGAGCATCTTGATAATCTTGAACAGATACTTTTAGAACTGGAAAAAGACCCTGAGAATTCAGACTTAATAAACTCAGCTTTCAGAAGTATGCATACCATAAAGGGAGGTGCTGGCTTTCTTGGTCTTTCCGCAATAGTGGAAACCGCACACAAGGCGGAAGATGTGCTCGGTAAAATCAGAAGCGGTGAACTTTCTTTTAGCCGAGAAATAGGCGATGCAATCCTCAAAGCTATTGACTTTATAAGGGAGGCCCTTTTCCTTTACTCAAGGAATGAAGAAGTCAGTATAGACCAATCTCTTATCCACATGCTTTCCACAATACTGCAAGGTGGAAGGATTGCTTCAGAAAAAGAAAAGAAACCATCCCTTGAAGAGCTACTTGATAAGTATGGTCTTTCCCATCTTAAGGGTAAAAGCATAGAAGAAATACTTGAAGAACTTGTCCTTATGCCTCCAGATAAAAGACCGGAGGAGCTTATAGATTTCATAGACAACCTCATTAAGAAAACTACACTACCGGCAGAGATATCAAAAGAAATAGAAGAAGAGGCAGACAAAATTATGATGTTGTATGCGGAAGGAAGATTCCTTGAAGAAAATATGGAGGAGCCTTCTACATTAGAAGCTCAAAGTCCCGCAAAAGAGGAGAAGGTAGAGGAAGAAAAGTCTCGTGAAAGGAAAGAAGGTAAAAAAGAAGAAGAGGTGGAGAGGGTCCTGCGTATAGATGTGCAAAAGATAGAGAACCTTATGAACCTTGTAGGTGAGCTGGTGCTTGAAAGGAACAGACTTTTAAAAACTATCCAATCTCTATCTGAAGAATACCAGTCAAGGGCTGTTGAAGAATTAGAAACAGTTGTTTCTTCCGTTGACCGTATAGTGGGCGATTTACAGCTTGCGGTTATGAAAACAAGAATGCAACCTGTAAAAAAGCTCTTTCAAAAGTTTCCAAGAGTGGTAAGGGACCTTTCAAGGCTCTTAGGAAAAGAAGTCCAGCTTATAATGGAGGGAGAAGATACGGAGATGGACAAATCTCTAATAGAGAAACTTGAAGAACCACTTATACATCTTCTTAGAAACAGTATTGACCATGGTATAGAACCAGTAGAAGAGAGGGAGAGATTAGGGAAACAAAAAGTGGGGCAATTAAAGCTCAAAGCCTACTATCAAGGGGACAGGGTTTTTATATCTGTTGAGGACGATGGAAGGGGCATAGATGTGCAGAAGGTAAAAAGAAAGGCTATAGAAAAAGGCATAATAACACCAGAAAGAGCAGAGAAGATGACGGAGAAAGAGCTTCTGTCTCTTATATTCAGTCCAGGCTTTTCTACCGCAGACAGGGTTTCCGAGGTCTCCGGCAGAGGCGTGGGTATGGATGTGGTTATGAACACAGTTATAAACTTCAGAGGAACGGTGGATGTGTGGAGCGAAAGGGGTAAGGGGACAAGGGTGGTTATGAGCTTCCCGCTCACCGTAGGCATCATAAAATCCCTTCTTGTTAGTATTGGTGGAAGACTCTTCTCCATTCCCATATACTCCGTGCTTGAAATAGTGAGTGGTGATGATGCAATGGTTTCCCATGTGTCTGGAGAAGATGTGCTTATACTTAGAGAAAGCACAATACCCCTTTTTAGCCTTGGAGAGATACTCGGTATACATATGAACAAAATAGGCTACATAGTGGTCTGTTTGATAGGTAATAGGAGGGTTGCTCTTGCTGTTGAAGATATGCTGGGAGATGAAGAGGTGGTTATAAAACCACTTGGTAAGGTTTTTGGAGACATAGAAGGCATCTCTGGAGCTACAATCACAGGAGACGGTAGCATAGTGCTAATCCTTGACCCTGTGGGTTTAATAAGGAGAACTGTAGGAGTATTTTAGGAGGTTTTATATGAGATGGAGCAGTCTTGATAAGGTTCAGTATGCTAACATAGCCTCTATACTTCTTTTTGCTATAGCTCTTGGTGTGGAGTTTTACAAATACGGCTTTGAACCAATAAGGGTCCTAAACATTGCCAACTTCTTACTTGCTTGGGTTATCTTTGTAAGCGTAAGGCATGCAAAAAACACCATACACCGTATAGCCCTTCTCTTAGAAACTGCATCAAGGGGGAAGCTGGATGACAGGATCGTTCTTCTAAAGGACGAGGGTGAGCTAAAAAGAATGGCGAAAAACCTTAACTATTTCCTTGACGTGGTAGAAACCTTCCTAAGAGAGATAAGAACTCCTATAGAGTACGCAGCACAGGGTAAGTTTTTCAGGCCTGTGGTGGATACGGGTTTTCCTGGACTATTTAAGCAAACCGCTCAAGCTCTCAAAAAACCTCTACATGACATGAAAGAAGACGCAGAGCTAAAGAAGAGGATAGAGCTTAATGCCCAACTGGGCCAGCTTGGTGGTGGTATTGCTTCAAGTCTTGGGGTAATATACCACGACCTTCTTAGGAGCGTAGAAAAGGCAAAAAGCATAAGCATAGAAAGTCAGAAAACTTCAGAGCTCTCCAAGAGAGGAGTTGAATTACTTGAAGGTGTCTCAAAAAGTTTTGTGGATGTGGTAGAAAGCGTTGAAGAGGAAAACAAGAGTATAACAACTCTTTCAGAAAGAGCTAAGAATGTGGTGGGTATAATAGAACTTATAAGGGAGGTAGCAGAGCAAACAAACCTCCTTGCCTTAAACGCCGCAATAGAGGCGGCAAGGGCTGGAGAGCAGGGAAGAGGCTTTGCGGTTGTTGCGGATGAGGTTCGTAGACTTGCGGAAAGAACCCAGAAGGCAACAGAAGAGGTAGCTCATATACTCACAAGTATACAAGAGGAGGTGAGAGCTACATTGGAAAAGTCGGTGCAGGTGGTAAGGAATGTAAAGGAATCTTCGGAAAATGTGTATTCATTAAGAAAAGTAATGGAAGCCTTTAGCAAAAGTGCGGAAGAAGCATCAAAGCATGCAAGCCTTATAGAGGATGTTCTTAATATAACCGCCAACAAACTTGACCTTATAATCTTCAAGCATAATGCATATTTCTGTATATACAACCTTGTGGATACAGGTTTTTACAGAGATAGTAAGAACTGCACCTTTGCTCATTGGTATTATGGATATGGCATGGAAAGGTTTGGAGATTATACAGAATACAGGGAGGTTGAAGGCTATCATGACAGCTTCCACCAACATATTGAAAAAGTCCTTGAGGTGCTGAAAAAGGAAAACCCAGCGGATGAGCTTATAAGAAGAAGGGATGAAATACTCCACGAGTTTAACGAAGCTGAAGAAAGTCTTTCAAAAATATTCAATGAGTTTGATAATTTAATAAAAAATCTTGAAGGGAGGTAAACTATGGAAAGACCAACCCCGGTAAACAAAGAAAGGGAGGTGCCAGAAGACAGGTTTTTGGTCTCCAAGACAGACCCAAGGGGCGTAATAACTTACGCCAATGAAGTATTCTGCGAAGTGACAGGATACACTGAAGAAGAGCTTGTAGGCAAGCCCCACAACATCATAAGGCATCCAGATATGCCTCGCATAGTCTTCAAGCTCCTTTGGGATACCATAAAGCAAGGCAAGGAATTCTGGGGTTATGTGAAGAACATGGCAAAGGATGGCTCTTACTACTGGGTATACGCCCATGTCACACCCTCTTGGGATGAAAGTGGAACAAATATAATCGGTTATCAGAGCGACAGAAGGAGGGCGAATAAAGAAGCGGTTAGGAAAGTAGAGGAGATATACAAGAAGCTACTTGAAGCGGAGAGGTCTGGTGGCATGCAGGCTAGTGAGAGGCTTCTTCAGGAAGTTCTGAAAGGCATGCCCTATGAAGAATGGATATGGACACTTTGGAGGGAATAAACATGAGAAAGGAAATGGAAAGGCTAAAAACCTTTTTGAAGGATGTTTTGGATGGAAAGGAAGCGGAATTGCCGGACCTTGGGCTTGGTATTGAGGAGGAACTAAGAGCCATAGCTCAGCGTCTCAGAGGCTTAGAAGAAAAGTGTTATGAGGATGAGGAGATACTATCTCAAAAGCTAAAAAGGGAAAAGGAGCTGGAGGAGGAAAACAAAAGGCTCAAGGAGGAAAAGGCTCAAGTGGAGGAGTTTTTCAAAGAAACCTGCAGGGTGCTACACCAAGCGGTCAGGGGGTATTTGGAGGATAGGGTGTATATGCCAAAGGCTCAGGGCAAGCTTAGGGAGACCGTTAGAGAGTTTAACTACTTTATAGACATTGTAGAGTGTTTTCTTAGGGAGATCGTTTATGCGGTAGAATACGCCCAGCAAGGTAAATTTTTCAGAAAGCTTGTTTCATCAGGCTTTCCTGGGATATTTAAGACTACAGCAGATAGGATACAAAAAGCTATAGAAGGTATAGAGAAAAGTTATATGCTTGCAGAGATGTTTGAAATGGTGGAAGAATTCGGCAATTTAGGTAATGGTATAGGCTATAACCTTGAGCTTCTGAAAAAGGACTTTTATAAAGCTGGAGAAGAGGTGGAAACCATAAAGCATATGATGGAAAAGGTTGTAAGGTCTTCGGAGGATACGGTAGAAGGTATAAAGTCTACACTGCAAGAAGTAGACAGCCTTAAAAGCCTTTCAGAGGATACCAGCATGGTAGTCAATTCCCTAGTAGAGAAAAGCACGAGGGTCACTGCAGTTATAAACCTTATAAGGGACATAGCGGAGCAGACAAACCTCCTTGCTCTAAACGCAGCAATAGAGGCGGCGAGGGCTGGAGAGGCGGGGAGAGGTTTTGCAGTTGTTGCGGACGAAGTTCGTAGGCTTGCGGAAAGAACCCAGAAGGCAACCCTGCAGGTTCAAGAAGTGCTAAACTCCCTAAAGGAAGAGGCTAAGAGCACCTTGGAAAAAGCCAAAGATGTGAAGGAAAAGGTAGACCATGCGGTAGAATCCATAGAGGGTCTTATGAAAAATGTCATTTCCTTTAACCACGAGATAAAGGATGCAAGCGAAAAGATTGCCAGCACCAGTAAGTTCCTAAAGTTGGCGGGTTATAAGGTAGACCATATCATATTTAAGAGCAACGCCTACAGAACCATCTTTAGGTTAGGCAAGGGGAAGGAGTTCTTCTCCGACCACAGAAGCTGTAATCTCGGAAAATGGTACTACAGCGAAGGAATGAAATCTTATGCCCATCTTCCAGAGTTTATCCAGCTCTCTGAACCTCACGAGCTCGTTCACAGATACGCGGAAGAGAACCTAAGAATTATAGAGGTCCCTGACCCCATGAGGGCACTCATTAAGAATGCCAACAGGCTAAGAGAAAACTTTGAGAAGATGGAGGCCGCTTCCATGAAGCTTTTCCACCTCATTGATGGTCTAATAGAGAAGTTAAAGAATAACTCTCACAGCTTAGAGCAATTGGAAGTTTATCAATTGCAGAAGGCATAACAATAAACCTATTAGGAGGTGTGGTGATGATATTTGGAGGTAAAAGGATAAGGGAGCTTGAGCGAGAGCTTGAAGCTTGCAGGCAACAACTCAAAAACAGAGAGCTTGAGATAGAAAACCTCTCCCAAAGGGTGGTTGAACTGGAGAAGGAAAATCTGCAAAAGGAAAAGACAGAAAACAGCCTCAGGAGTGAGATAGAAAGGCTCATCGCGGAGAGAGAAGAACTCAAAGAAAAAGTAGCAGAATTGGAGAAAGCCTATAAGGAGGAGATAAGTAAACTACTCAAGGAACAAGAAGAGCTAAAAGATAAGAACCACATGGCTTGGCAAATCATAGAAAACCTACAGTATGAAGGCGTTTACATTGCGGATACAGAGTTCAAACCGGGTAGGGATGGCAACAGAATAATCTTTGTAAACAACGCAGGCAAAAGGATAATAGATAGGTTGTCTTCGGAGATAGAAAGGACTTATGGTTATAAGATAGACTCCTCCAACATAGTAGGGCAATCCATACACATCTTCCATAAAGACCCAGAAAGAGTAAAGGAGCTTCTTAGGGAAACAAAACCCGGAGAAGTAAAGAGAAACGCAGATATAGTGGTAGGTAATGTGATAATACAAAGCGACAGGTCCGCATTGACCAACTCAAAGGGTGAAATAGTAGCCTATTTGACCATCTGGACTGATGTAACCTGGCAAAGGTTTGTGGAGAAAAACATAATCTTTGGACAGTCTATGTATGTTGCACTCTCTTACTACAATTCCGCCAAAAACTATTCTACCGCAGCTATCTTGGAAAGCTACATAGCGGAGGTGCTAAAGCACATATTAGACAAAACCCTTGCAGATGCCCGTAGCTTAGAATCTCTAAAGAATTCAACAGTTGAAACAGAGGCAAAAGTGGGTGAAACGGGAGAGGTTCTGAACCTGATCCTTGAAATATCAGAACAGACAAACCTCCTCTCTCTCAACGCAGCTATAGAAGCGGCGAGGGCTGGAGAGATTGGTAGAGGCTTTGCGGTTGTTGCAGATGAGGTTCGTAGACTTGCAGAAAAGACAGCCCAAAGCACCACACAGGTGAGAGAGGTTATAAACACCATAGTTACAGATGTGAAAGCCATTTCTAAAGATATCATCGACACATACAAAAACATAACCAGCAACACAAAGGATTTTCAGAGAAGTTTCTCCACCATAATGAACATACTCAACCTAACAGCCAATACTGCAAAGCACACCCTCGAAATGCTCAAAGATGCCTGGGATCAAGTGCTAAGCATAAGGGATATGAAAAAGGATGACCGTGTATTCTCTGACTACATCAACATCGTTCAACGCATTATAGACCATGCTAACTTTATGAAAAATGTTACCGACAGCGTAGTTTACAAGAGGTTTGAGTTCTTAGCGGACCATACTCAGTGTGCTTTGGGTAAATGGTATTATTCTACAGGTCTTGAGGACGTGAAAAGATACGGCGATGAATGTGTGAACCTTTTTAAGGCTATAGAAGAGCCACACATTAAGTATCATAGGGATGGCAATCATATTATCCAGCTCATGAAGGAAGGAAAACTTGAAGAGGCAATAAACAAACTTATGGATTATGTTGTTGACTCTCAACAGATAATAGACAGAATACAAGCCCTCGCTGAATGTGTAAGGAGGTATGCCCATGGCTGACTTAGTGCCTGTGGTAAAGGAGAAGGGTCTTCAGAGAGTAAGCAAGTTCTTTGAATTTTTGGGCTTTTATCTTGAGAGGGAGCTCTTTGGTGTTCCTCTGAAGGAGGTGGTGGAAATATCAAAGCTCCTACCCATAGTGCCTGTTCCCTTTTCTTCTCCACTTATCTTAGGTGTTATAAACATAAGAGGAGAGATACTCCCCGTTATTGACCTCAAAACCATACTAAGGCTCAGAAGGGAAAGGGAAGGTGATAGAGTTGTGTTGGTAGAAAGCCATAAGGGAAAGGTAGGGATTCTTGTGGATGAAGTGGTGGGTGTGATAAGGATCGAAGAGGAAAAACTTGAGCCAAACCCCATGTCTGGAAGGTATAGCGAATACATACGAAACGTCGCCCAATTGCCCCAAGGACTAATAAGCATTATTGAGTTTGACCGCGTGGTGGATAGCATATGAAGACCTTTTATTTTAGGGTATTTGACTACATATACAGAAAAAGGCTTGAGCTTTTTCAGTCCCTCTTCTATGACCTTTATAGAAGCTTTGATGGGAAGCATGAAGAGTTTTTAAAGACGTGGTTTGAATCTTACATGATAAGAAAGCTCTTCAAGTATTTCCCTATAGAGGATGTGATTACATATTATCCACAGTTTGCCTTAAAAAAGAGGAGTCTTGTAGCTTCCTATGTAAAAACCTACTGGCGTTTTTGCCAAAGTCCAAACCTGTATCCAGCAAAAATAAGAGAATCCATGGAGTTCTTCGGGCTTAATAGCTTAAATGAGCAAGAACTTAAACGAGCATACAGAAGACTTGTAAAACTGAACCACCCAGATAAGGTAGAAGACAAAAGGGTCGCACACAAAAAAATGCTCCTTATAAACTACCACTATCAGGTGCTCATTGGCTATATGAGGAGGGTCAGCCATGCTTAAAAGGTTGAGCGTCAGAAAAAAGGTTATGCTTCTTTTCTTGCTTCCTTTTCTTGTAACCACACTCTTCGCTACCCTTTCTGCCTACTTTATAGTCCTCCGACCCTTCCTCTATGTGAGGCATGCGGAGAGCATCATTGACCTTCAAGAGGCGATACTCGAGGTAGTTTACCAAATACAGAGGGAGAGGGGTTTAACTGTTAGCTTTTTGACGCACGCTGGTACAAAGTTTGATGACCAGCTCAAAAAACAAAGAGTGGAAACTGACCAGGCAATAGAAAAACTACCACAGGAATTCAAAAACAGGCTTCTGCCCCTAAAGGATGCAAGAGATATGAGCGATAAAATTGAGATGACACCTGGGGATGCTTTTAATCTTTATAGCAACATAATAGAGAGCCTCTTAATAGCCCTTAAGGAAGAGATAAGGGAAGTGCACGATGCCAGGTTGTTTAGACGTCTTGAAAGCAGTATTCTTTTGGCTTATATACAGGAAAGTGCAGAAAAAGAAAGAGCTATACTTGTGAGCGTATTTACAAAGGATGTGCTTGAACCTTCAGACAGAGACATATGGTATAGGGCGGTTACCAATCAAGAGTCTTATCTTAGAGTTTTCTCTGACATAGCACCAAGCAAAGCGGTTGAGATGTATGCACAAAGGGTAAAGGATAGTGAGGTAGAAAAGTTTAGACAGCTAATAAGGGAGAAGGAGGACTTTTTTGGGGTTAACCCAGATGAGTGGTTTAAGGTGTCTACGGAGAGGATAGACCAAATGTGGGAGGTAGGAGAGTTCCTCGTAAGTTTAGCAAAGCAAGAGGTCAAGTCTATGAAAACATCCGCTATTAGGGGCTTCTTCCTTTTAACACTTCTTGGCTTTCCAGCGTTGCTTATCTCCCTTTTATTAGCCCTTTTCATAATAAGGGGGCTGTCAGGCAGTTTAACGGAGTTGGAGACGGTAATAAGGGAAGTTGTGGAGAGGGGGAATTTTAGAAAAAGGCTTGAGGTGAAAAGTCAGGATGAGTTTGGGAAAATGGCACAAAACCTAAACATGCTTTTGTCCTCACTTAACAATGTGGTAGATGAGATTAGAGAGGTTATGGTATCCGCCTCTGAGGGAGACTTCTCCAAAAGGATAACATCAGACCAGAAGGGGGATCTGCTTGTGGTAAAGGAGAAGATAAATAAGGTTATGGAAGTCATGGAGTTTCTCGTGGATTCTTTGCTATCTGTGGCTAACGCATCGGTTGAAGTTAGCAAAGCAATGGAGATGGTGGAGGAAGGCACAAGAAAACAGACCGAGGCTACAGGAAGAATGGCAACCGCTATAGAGGAGATAAGTTCTGCTCTCGGAGAGACCTCAAACAGCACAGAGCTCGCCTTCCAGTCCGCTAATGAAACCTCAAACTTTGTTGAAGAATCCTCAAGGCTTATGGAGGACTTTAGTAGCTCCATGAAAAGGGTAAGAGAGGGAGGAGAGAGAATAAGGCATGTAGCTGGTGCAATTCAAGATATTGCGGAACAGGTAAACCTTCTTGCACTCAACGCTGCAATAGAGGCGGCAAGAGCTGGAGAACAAGGAAGAGGCTTTGCGGTTGTTGCGGATGAGGTTCGTAGACTTGCGGAGCAGGTGGGTAAGATGGCAGGCTCAGTAAGTCAGACGGTTCAGGAGGTTGTCTCCATCATAGAAGAAGGCTACAGGAATACAGATGTTGTCCGTAAGGGTTTTGAGAGTATAAGGGAGGCAGTAGGAAAAATAAGGGAAATGCTTCATAGGATAGCTGCAAGCATGGAAGAGACCTCTGCAGGTATGGGAGAAATATCCCGTAACATGGAAAGCCTCAAGGAGATAAGCAATAACAATGCGTCCGCTTCCGAAGAAGTCCTTTCACAGATGGTGGAGCTGACAAAGAGGGTGGAGGAGACCACTAAGAAGGTAGAAGAATTAAGAGGCTAATGGAGTTTTCTGAAGTCTTAAAGCTCATAGAAAAAAGAATAGGCATTGTCCTTTCTGGAACCAGGTTAGATAGATTAAAGAAACTATACGAGGATAATAAAGAGATATTTATAGGCATTGAGGGTAAGAATATAAAAGAAGATAGTTGGCAGAGGATAATAGATGCAATTAGTGTGCAGGAAACATATTTTTACAGAGATAAGGAAGTTTTTGAGTGCATTAGGGATTCTATATTTCCCGAAATTTTTAAAAGGCTCGAAGAGGGCGTAAAGATATGGTCAGCAGGATGTGCAACCGGTGAAGAAGTTTATACTATCGCCATGCTTGCGGTAGAATACCTCACCTCGCTTGGCTACATCGCCCATACACTTAAAGGTAAGCTAACAATCATTGGAACCGACATATCTCTAAATGCACTTCAGACTGCCACAAAGGGAGTATATAAAGATATCCCTATGGGATCCTTTAGAAACACTCCCCGCAGCCTGTTTAAATACTTTGACTTAAAGGATGGAAACAATTACCACGTAAAAGAGGAAATAAAGAACCTTGTGGAATTTCACCTGCATAATCTGATGGACGAACCCCCAATTAAGGACGTGGACTTAGTAGTTTGCAGGAATGTGCTTATATACTTCAGCGATGAAGCGAGAAAAAAGGTGTATGATAATCTAATAAGAGCTATGAGGAAGGGAGGCTTTTTGATTATGGGTCCTCTGGACAACCCTGACGGGAAAATCGAGAGGCGATTTTGTGGAAGGCTTTCATATTTTTATAAGCCATGGGTAGAGTGAGACTTCTCTTGGTTGATGACTCCAAATTCATAAGAATGGCATTGAGGAAGGTTCTTGAAGAAGTAAAGGATGTGGAAGTGGTGGGGGAAGCCAGGGATGGAGAAGAGGCAGTAAGGCTTGCCCTTGAACTAAAGCCTGACATAATAACCATGGATATAGTTATGCCAAAGATGGATGGAGTAAGGGCTATAAAGGAAATAAAAAAGCATATGGATGTTCCCATAATAGTCATAAGTGACCATACCACTGAAGGAGCAAAGATAACCTTTGAAGCCCTTGAGGCTGGAGCAGTTGACTTTATCTCGAAGGGCTCTGCAAAATTAAAGTTTGACTTTTCAAAGGTTGCCGAAGAGCTTGTAGATAAGCTAAGGCTTTACACAAGGAAAAAGTCTGAGAGAAAGCCCTTTTCTCCACAGGATTTAAAGGTTCAAGAAACAAAAACCCAAAGTGCGGTGGATATTGTGGGCATTGGTGTTTCAACTGGTGGACCAAAGGTTTTGCCTGTTTTAATAAAAAACATGGGAAGACTTCCTGTTCCTGTGGTTATAGCTCAACACATGCCTCCTACCTTTACAAAGGGGCTTGCGGAGTGGCTTTCAAAGGAAACCCATCTAAGGGTAGAAGAGGGTTACGATGGGATGAAGCTTGAAGGGGAGCTTTTCGTAGTTATCCCAGGAGGAAAGAATGGTTCTTTGGAAAGGAAAAATGAGTCTTTTATACTCAGAGTTCATGAAGAACCTCAAACAATAGTAAAACCGTCTGCTGATGTGCTTTTCAAGAGCATGGCGGAAAAGGCGAAAAGTCCAGTAGCTCTTATACTTACAGGTATGGGAAATGATGGCACGGAGGGTGCAAAGAAGTTTAAGGAAAAGGGATTTACCGTAATAGTTCAAGAGCCCTCTACATGTGTAGTGTGTGGAATGCCATGCTCCGCCATGGAAGCCGGTGCATATACTTATATTATGCCTGTGGAAGAAATGGGAAAAAAGGTAAGAGAACTATGTGGAGGTTTACGCCATGAAGTATGTAGCTAAATATTTCCTGCTAATACTTTTAACTCCCTTACTTGTCTTTTCTGCGGAAGCCATACCCTTTTTGAAGCCTTCCTTTCTTAATCTGAAAGAAGACTTTGAGGAAGCAAAGAAGGAAAACAAGTTTCTTTTTATAATGTTCCATCAGGAGGGGTGTCCCTTCTGTGACAAGATGAGGAGGGTGACCTTTCAGGACAGGAGAGTTCAGGAGTATTTCACAAAGTATTTCTACATGGTGGAAATAGATATAAGAGGGGCTAATGAATTGGTGGACCTTGATGGGAAAAAGCTCACAGAGAGACAGTTTTCCCTAAAGCACGGTGTTAGGCTAACTCCAGTCCTTATGTTTTTTGACCAAGAGGGTAAGGTGGTGGCAAAGGTGCCGGGTTACATAGAACCTCAGGAATTTGTTCTCATAGGCAGGTATGTGGTGGAAGGACATTACAGAAATAAAAACTTGGTGCAGTTCTTGAGAGAAAACAAAGGGAGATGATATTTCTTGCCATCCTTCTTTTCTTTGGTATGTCTTTCTCTCAGGAGATAATAACCCTTGATTACAAAAAGGTGTATGAACTCGCACTCAAAAACAACAAGGAACTTCAGAGACTAAGACATCAGATAATCGCTCTTGAGATAGACTATCAGCTTGCACAAAAGTATTACCTACCCATAGTCTACGCAGGTGCTTCACTTCTTTATGACCTTGATAAAAAGGATACGAAGTTAGATGCTAACCTTACTGTAGTAAGCACTCTGTATGAATTCCAGCGGACTAAGTCAAGGATAGAGCTTTCAAAGATAAGGAGAGATACCGCACAGCTGATGCTAAGACAACTCCACATAGACCTACAGCTTAGGATAATAAGGCTCTTTGCAGAAGCTCAGCTATACAGAAAGCTTACCGAGGTAAAGAGAGAGGAGATGGCTATAGCCTATGTGCGTTTTGATAGGGCAAGGGAAAGGAAAGAGCTGGGACTTGCCACAGACCACGAAGTCCTTAGACTTGAAAGCGTCTACAGAGAAAAAAGGTCAGAGCTATTCTATGCACAGCACATGTATAATCACACCCTTCTTCAAATAAAGGAGCTTGCTGGCATACCCTACGAAGCCATAATACAGGTTGAAGACCTGCCAACAAGAGAAGTAGATAGGCTCATAAAACCCTTCCCAGAGCTTTTAAAAGAAGCCCTTGAGGAAAACACGAGCCTAAGAATAAAAGACCTTGAGGTTAAAAGCTACGAGGAGGACATAAAATCCGCAAAGCAAGTAATATCTCCAAGGCTCAACTTGAGGATATCCACAGATAAAAGCGGTCTTGAGCTTTCCACACCCATTTATGATGCAAGCAGACAATACAAGGTTGATTACTTGGCTTCTCTAAAAAGGTCAGCCCAGTCAGAAAGGGAAGGCATTGAGGCAAGCCTGAGGCTAATGTTTTTCTCCGCACCCTATGAGTGGGAATACCTAAGGGCTAAGCTCACAGAGGCTATAGCAAAAGATCGCTTTGCGGAGGAAAATTTAACCTTGAGAAGGTCTGAATACGAGCTGGAGCTTGCCTTTGACCTTGGCTATGCCATGGCGGAAAAAAGCGAGGCGGAAAGACAGCTCATGGAAGCTCGGTATAAGCTTATCCTCTTGTGGGCAAAGCTCCTTAGTCTTGCTGGTCGTGAACCCTTTGAAGTGCTGGAGTAATATATTTATCATGGAGGTGAGAAATGAGCGAGGTATCTCTTCTTATAGCCTTTACCGCTGGCTTGTTGTCCTTTCTGTCTCCTTGCGTCCTGCCAATAATTCCCGGTTATATATCCTACATATCTGGCATAGGAGCACAGGAGGTAAAAGAAAAGGGTGGCTTTAGCCAAAAGGCTTTTATGGCTTCGCTTCTTTTCGTGGTGGGTTTTTCCGTAGTCTTTACCTTTATGGGTGCTACCGCAACGGGTATAGGTGGGCTCTTGAGAGAGTATCAAGACCACATAGCAAAGGTGGGTGGTGGTATAGTGGTTTTCTTTGGTCTGCATTTTGCCGGTGTTATGCTAAGACCCAGTTTTTTAAAGGAGCTGGCAGGCGTATCCGCACTTATACTTGCTTTCTTTTTTCTGGGAGTTATTCCTCAGAAGACCCTCTTTGACCTATTGGGCATAGCCCTTGTGGTGGCTTTTCTTTACCTCTTTGGTCTTCATGAGGTGT
This sequence comes from Hydrogenobacter sp. T-2, assembly GCF_033971325.1. NCBI lineage: Bacteria > Pseudomonadati > Aquificota > Aquificia > Aquificales > Aquificaceae > Pampinifervens > Pampinifervens diazotrophicum. The sequence continues at coordinate 1,246,306 of NZ_CP117180.1, read as the reverse complement.
TATACAGGCAGATGAGAAAGGAAATGAAGGGTAGTGTTTCTGGATTGGGTGCTTTGGCGGTGGGTATGCTCTTTGCCTTTGGATGGAGTCCGTGCATAGGTCCAGTGCTTGGCTCAATCCTGCTGTATGCCAGTCAACAGGAAACCGCTCTTCAGGGTGCAAGCCTTCTCTTTGCCTATTCTATGGGTATGGGTATTCCCTTTCTCATAGCGGGTGGTTTGCTCTCTGCCTTTCTTGGCTTTGTGAGAAGTTTTGGACGCTTTTTTGGTGTTGTGGAGGTCGTGGGCGGGCTTTTGCTTATACTTTTAGGGGTCCTGCTTACCATGGGCAAGTTGGCGGAGATATCTCTTTTGCTGGGTGCATAGATGCTTCTTTTGATAGACTACGGAATGGGCAATTTAAGGAGCGTGTCAAAGGCACTTGAGAAGGTAGGCTTTTCTATAAAGGTCAGCTCAGACCCAGAAGAGGTAAAAAGGGCAGAGGTATTGGTCTTACCGGGTGTGGGTGCCTTTAGGGATGCCATGGAAAACTTAAGGAAACTGGGGCTTTTGAAAGAGATACTAAGGCATATTGAGAAGGGAAAACCCTATATGGGTATATGCCTTGGGCTTCAACTACTCTTTGAAAGGAGTTATGAGTTTGGAGAAACAGAAGGCTTTGGAGTGCTTGAGGGTGAGGTGCTTTTACTTCCACCAAAGGTTAAAGTGCCACATATAGGTTGGAATCAGCTCTGGAGGCAAAAGCCTTCTGACCTTCTTAATGGCATCAGAGAGGGCGAATACTTTTACTTTGTCCATTCTTACCATGTAGTGCCAAAGAGACAGGATATAGTTCTTACCACCACAGATTACGGTATTGACTTCGTCTCTTCAATAGAGTATGAAAACATCTTTGCGGTCCAGTTTCATCCAGAAAAGAGCCAAAAGGCTGGACTAAGGCTTCTTGAGAACTTCAGGAGGAGGCTTTATGGCTAAGCTCTGCATAGCCTTAGACACAAACCTTCAACAAGCCAAAGACTTGGTGAGGTCTCTTAGGGGCTATCCTCTCCTTTTTAAGGTGGGCTATAAACTTTTCATCTGCCATCATAGGGCAATAACAGACTACATAAAAGAGGAAGGTTTTGAGTTATTTCTGGACCTTAAGCTCCACGACATTCCCAATACGGTAAAGGAAGGAGTTTTATCCGCAAAGGAGTTGGGTGCGGACTATCTTACAATTCATATATCCGCAGGGAAATCTGCCCTCAGGTCCGCAGTGGAGGTAAAAGGAAAGCTCAAGCTACTTGGAGTCACTCTGCTAACAAGCCTTGACGATGAGGATATACAAGACATTGGTTTTTGCAGAGACAGAGAGGGACAGGTTTTCCACCTTACAGAACTTGCCCTCAAGGAAGGCTTTGACGGTATAGTGTGCTCGGGTAAAGAGCTAAGCTATCTCAAAGAGAAAGCCTCTAAGCCTTTTATTGCGGTTGTTCCCGGTGTTAGGTTGGAGGGAGACCCTGTGGAAGACCAAAAGAGGGTGGTAAGCCTTGAAGAGGCTCTAAGTGCTGGTGCGGACATAATTGTGATGGGTAGAAGTATTTTGAGGGCGGAGAATCCTGTGAAGAGGGTAGAGGAAATACTTTTAAAGTTGTAAAAATAGTGGAAGTGAGCCTATGCAGGTTAAGGAAGTTAAACTAAGAACTTGTCTATTAATTAAACATACCCTATAGCCTTGAGAGCCTCTTGTCTTTGAATACAGGTAGCACACACACCACAAGGGGGCTCAGTTCCCATATAGCAGGAATAGGTCTTTTCAAAGGGGACGCCAAGCTCCTTTCCAAGTTTTGCTATATCCACCTTACTCATACCAAGAAAGGGAGCGTATACATGCACTCTTCTTTTTGTTTTTGCCACGTAGGCAGAGCCAGCATTTATGGCGGATTCCATCGCAGTTATAAACTCTGTCCTGCAGTCGGGGTAGGGAGTGTCAAGGGCGTGAACGCCTATGGCTATGTATTCCGCCCCAAGGCTGTCCGCAAAGGAGCTGGCAATGGCAAGAAAGACAAGGTTCCTCATCGGCACATTCGTAGGTGGCACATCTTGGGTGTATTCTCCCTTTGGCACTTCTGGACCACCTTCCAGTAAAGCTGAACCTTTAATTAGCCGATAGTGAGGTACTTCTACCAAGATATGCTCCTTTACACCCGCTATTTGAGCCAACTCTATTGCATACTTTAGCTCCACCTTGTGTCTTTGTCCGTAGTCAAAGGATAGAGCGTAGACCTCTTGAAATTCTTTCTTACAGAGCCACAAGAGGGTGGTGCTATCCATTCCACCGGAGAATAAAACAATAACCTTCTTCATGGCTTTGGTGCCGGAGGCGGGAGTCGAACCCGCACGCCCTTGCGGGCGGGGGATTTTGAATCCCCTGCGTCTGCCAGTTCCGCCACTCCGGCTGTATAGAAAATTATAATTCTTTTCATGGATAGAAGCATAGATTGGTATAAACAGGCTGAGCGAGACCTTGAGCATGCCAAAAGGTCTTTGGAGATGGGGGATTACGAATGGGCGTGTTTTGCCAGCCATCAGTCCGCAGAAAAAGCTCTAAAGGCTCTTCACTATTACTTTAAGCAAGAAGCTTGGGGTCATTCTCTTAGCAGACTGCTTAAGGATTTACCAATAGAAATCCCTGAAGAGCTTTTAGACCTTGCCAAAATGCTTGACCTTTATTACATACCCACAAGATATCCCAACGGCTTTCCTATGGGTGCACCTTACGAACACTTTACACAGAAGCAAGCAAAGGAGGCAATAGATTATGCCAGTAAGGTTCTTGAATTCGTCCGTCTTCAGATGGGTCTCTAAGGAAGATGTGGAAAAGGCTCTCGTTGAATGGACGAAGAAGGTAAAAAAAGAACATCCCGAAGTGGTAAAGGTGGGTTATTTCGGCTCTTACGCAAGAGGAGATTGGAACGTGGGAAGCGATGTGGATATAGTGGTGGTAGTTTCCAAAAGCGATGAACCCTTTATAAGAAGACCTCTTGCCTTTGATACCACTGAACTTCCTGTGCCTGCGGACTTGCTGGTTTATACAGAAGAGGAGATAGAAAAGCTAAAGGATACGAGGTTTTACAGAGAGGTTTTGCAAAGGGAGGTTGTCTGGCTTTCTTAGAGCTTATTTAGGATATAAACCCATGCGGGAATGCTCAAAAAACTCAAAAGAATGCCAAGACCTGCACTGGCAAAGGCAAGGCTATGGTTGAGCCCATACCTTAGCACCAAAAGGCTTGCGGTTATCATGGTAGGCATAGCGGACTCAAGCACAGAGACCCTGTAAGCGGTTTCGCTCACAGGCAAGGCTTTAAATACCAAAAGGGCAAAAAGTGGAGATAGGAACATCTTTATGCCAATGGCGGTAGCCAAGAGTTTAAGACCTTTACCAACATGAGAAAACTTAAGGGAAAGACCCAGAGAAAACAAAACCACTGGCAGTAGCGATGCAATAGAAAAGTCCACAAATTTCCAAAAGAAGGCTGGAAGCTCATAAGCCCTTAGCAGAAAGCCAAATAACAAGCCAAGAAAGGGTGGAAAGAGTATTATGGACCTTAATTGAAGATTGCCACTCACTATTAAAAAGCCCACAGAAGAGACCGCAAGAAAAGAACCTACGCTGTCGTAAATAACCGCATACTTTAGCCCTTCTTCTCCAAAGTAGGTAAAACTGTAAGGATAGCCAAGAAAGGCTGTATTGCCAAAGGCGGAAGCCATCATAAGCGTCCTGAGGTCTGATTTTTTGAGCTTGAGAGCCTTACCTACGAGATACGAAGTGAGTATACACAGAGCTATTACAAGCCAAGCACCAACGCCGATAAAAGCCACTTCCTTAGAAAGACCTATATTATGTGCGGTTTTAAAACTTAACAAAGGAAGGGCAAAATATAACACGTAGTTTACCAAAACTTTAGAATGTTCCTCGGAAAATAGACCAAGCCTTTTGAGTATGTATGCAATGCTTACGGTAAGAAAGACCTCAAGCATAGAAAAAGCTCTCTATCTGCCTCCTTATAATGCGGTATGGACCTAAATGAAGTCTGAGAAACTTTTCAAGCCTACCTATGGGTAAAAGATTTTGAGGCGACCTTCTATCTTGGAAGGATTGGCTGGCAAAGAGAGGAAGCACTCCTGCGGAAATGTTGGCAAGTCTTTTGACCTCTTCAAAGTCCCTTTTGAAGACCTCAACTCTTACAAGACCTTGTAGCCCTTCGTGTTCTGTGAGCTTTACATACCATGTATATTTATCTACCTTTTCCTTCTCTTCTTGTTCCTGCTGATGGTGAACTTTCACTATGGGACTTCTTTGTCCAGGCTTCAAAATGTATAAAAGAGGAAGATACGACCTATCCATATAGAGCTTTTTCATGCTTTTTACAAGACCCAGAAAGGGCGTTTTCCTGAGCTTATAGCTCAAAGTTCCATCGCATATTACAAGACTGTCCTTGACTTCCTTTTGAATTTGTAGGGCAAGCCTTGCCTCAAGCTCTTCTTTCATGTATCTGTTAATTTCCACAGAAAGCTCTCCCTCAACCGGATACGGTCTAAAGCCAAGCAATTCGTCCATAAGAATACCACCTTTATGAAAGAAAAGCCGTTCCACTCTATGGAGTATAAGAGATTCCCTTAAGAGGTTTAGCCTTCCATATTCTATCCTTAAAGCACCAGCACCCAAGGATAAGAAAGCACCTTCAAAACTCTCCCCTGTTTCCTCATCTCTAACATAGGCAAGACACTCGGTGCGTCTTACTCCGTCTATAAACACAAGATTGAAATTTTCTGGCACGTATCCATCGTATACCCTTGGCTCTTCCGCAAGGTCGGAAAACTGCAAAGATTCTTCTATTTCATTGGGTTCTATTTCCTGTGGTTGATGTGGACTAAGAGACAACTTGTATCTTCCCAAGCTCTGCATCCTTAAGCTCCTCTAACTTCCTTCCTATGAGGTATTTTAAATCATTGAGGTTCTCACCAGTCACAGCGGATATGGCTACAAAGGGATAACCCATACTTTCAAAGACCTTCTTTAAGCTTTCTATATAAGACCTGTCTGATAGGGCGTCAAGTTTTGTTCCCACCACTATCTGAGGCTTTTTAAGGAGTTCTGGACTGTAGTTTTCCATCTCCTTCAAGACTGTTTGAAAGGCTTTTATAGGGTCCTCTGTCCTTCCATCTGATATGTCTACCAAGTGCAGGAGCAACTTAGTTCTTTCTATATGCCTCAGGAAGTCAAGACCAAGACCCTTTCCCTGGCTCGCACCTTCTATAAGACCGGGGATGTCCGCAATTACCACATGCCTCTCTTCGTCCAACTCCATAACACCCAAGACAGGAGAAAGGGTAGTAAAGGGATAGTCCGCTATCTTTGGCTTTGCCCTTGTAAGGACAGATATTAGAGTGGACTTTCCCGCATTAGGAAGCCCTACAAGACCCACATCCGCTATGAGCTTTAGCTCCAATATGAGCCACCGTTCTTCTCCCTTCTCCCCTTTTTCTGCGTATCTTGGTGTTTGATTGGTAGGTGTTGCAAAGTGTGCGTTGCCTCTTCCACCTCTCCCACCCTTTGCCACCACGCACCTTTGCCCATCTTTTACAAGGTCGCAAAGGACTTCTCCAGTGTCCGCATCAATAACCACCGTGCCAACAGGCACCTCTATTATTAGGTCTTCTCCATCTTTGCCCTTCTGGTTTTTCCCTTTACCATGCTCTCCCCTCTGAGCCTTAAAATGCGCTTGAAACTTAAAGTCATAAAGGGTATGTTTTCTCCCTGTGGCTACCAAAACCACATCCCCACCCTTTCCACCATCTCCACCCGCAGGACCACCAAAGGGTCTGTATTTTTCCCTTAGAAAAGCAACCGCACCATTGCCACCATCCCCAGCCTTAACGCGTATTTTTACCCTATCAACGAACATAAGAAATAAGTATAATTCCCCTGTGTTTGAACTCAAGGGCATAAAGGTAGGGTTTTTCTGCTCTACTGCAGATGGCAAAATAACTACTAATAGGAAGTTTAGGCTATCAAACCTTAGCTATGAAAGGCTTATGTATACTGTAGAGAAAAACCTAAAAGACTTTGAAAGGCTCTTAGAGATTTCCCTATCCTTAGGCTGTGGTATATTCAGGCTGGGTTCAGACCTTGTGCCTTTTGCATCTCATCCCTCTTTCAAAAAGGACTGGCTGAAGGAGGTGGAGGGAAAATTAAGAGAGTTTTCCAAGACCTTGAGGAAGTTTCCAATAAGGATAACCATGCACCCAGGACAGTTTGTGGTGCTAAACTCTCCAAAAAAGGAGGTGGTGGACGCATCTTTGAGGGAATTGGAATATCACTTTTGGGTTTTGGAAACCTTAGGCGTTGGAGCTGAGGGAGTTGTAGTGGTTCATGCAGGTGGTGTTTATGAAGACAAAAGAGAAAGCCTCAAGAGGTTAAAGAATACCCTAAGGGAAAACCAGTGGCTCTATAGATATCTTGCAGTGGAGAACGATGAAAGACACTACACAGTAAGAGACCTTTTGGATGCGGAGCTGGACTTACCTATAGTTTTTGACTACTATCATAACCGTCTAAATCCTTCAGAGTTTGAGGTAAGTGAAATACTGCAAACTTGGTCTGGGCGAGTGCCAGAGTTTCATCTATCCTCTGAGCCAGAGGGAAAGCATCGCTTTGGTGAACACGGAGACTGGATAAAGGTAGAAGACCTTATGGACTTCCTCAACCACTTTGGTGGAAACAGAATAGACCTTATTCTAGAGGCAAAGCAAAAAGAAAAGGCGGTGGAAAAGCTCCTTTCGGAGTTATATATTTACCTTGATGTTAAGCCTTGAAAAATAGCTGGGAAGGGCTTGGAGATGAAGGAGTCTCCGCATGATATAATTTGAACCTGAAATGCTAAGCGATGAAGAGATTAGGAGTATATATGAACTTGTAAGGGTTTATTGGGAGAAGCACTTAAAAGACAGAGGTGTAAAACTACCACATCTTATAAAAAATGGTAAGTATACTAAAGATGGGCTTGTTCTAGTATATCTCGCAAAAGATTACCCCAAAACCAGACCAGTTTCTAAGTCTGAGCTAACCCAGTTTATCAGGAGTTTGTATCCTGATACCAATGATGTTCAACAAGCAAGACATCTTGCAAGACAAAAGGGTTGGTATATAATATCATCCACGAGAGGAAATCATTTGGAAGTAAAAATTCCAAAGGATAGCTACCTTTTGGTGTCTCTTGAAGAGCCTTATCCCGGTTGGACTCCACATAGAAAAGTTGGAATTAGTGATGTGGATTTCGAAAAACTTAAACAAGTTTACAATTACAGATGTGCTACTTGTGGTTCGGAGGAGGGAAAACCAAATCTAAAAAATCCAAGACGCATAACAAAGCTCCAAAGGGCTCACATAGACCCTAAGGACGAATCTAAGGGATACATACCCCAGTGTGATGAATGTAACCGTGCATACAGAGATTGGTTCGTCTTTGATAAACTCGGAAGAGTTATAACCATAGCAAATCCAAGAGTAGTGTTGAGGGCATCTGAAGAGGTTCAAAAACAGGTTTACAAAATTTTAAAGCTAAAATATGAAGGGAAAGAACTATGAAAGATATAGAACTAATACTTGGTGATGCACTTGTTTGGTTGGAAAAAATACCAGAGAATACTGTGGACTTAGTCCTTACAGACCCACCTTATTTTCTTGATAAACTTGACGATAAATGGTCTCATGAAGAGGTATTGAGGGCAAAAAGCAGTGTAGGAACTGTTAAATACTTACCTGTAGGTATGAAATTTTCTCCAGAGCAGGCTGTAGAGTTTGGAAAATGGTTCTCCTCTGTAGCTTATAAGGTTTTCAGGATTTTAAAGCCGGGTGGTTGGTTTCTCTCTTTTTCCCATCCAAGATTGTTCCATAGGCTTGTATGTTCTACGGAGGATGCTGGGTTTTGGGTTAGAGATATATTTCTATGGATATATACACAAAATCAGCCAAAGGCTTTTAGCCTTGAACATTTTCTTGATAGAACTGCTTTTCCTCCCGAGGTGAAAGAAAAACTAAGAGAAGAGCTAAGAGCATACAAAGTCCCGAAGGTAAAAAGCAACTACGAGCCTATAATGGTGGCTCAAAAGCCTCCAGAAGGCACATTATTGGAAAATTTTGCAAAGTATGGAGTTGGGTTGTTTAATGTCAAAATAAAGCAAGGAAAAGGGATGTTCCCGTCTAACATAATAACCACAGATAGCATAGATGAGGTTATGGATAGATATTTTCTAATTGAAAAACCAGACAGGAAAGAAAAGGGTGCTTTCAATGACCATCCAAGCGTAAAACCTATAAAACTCTTGAGGTTTCTGATTGAACTTACCACAAAAGAAAAAGCCTTGGTGGTTGACCCTTTTATGGGTAGTGGCTCTACTGCTATAGCTTGTAAAGAGACAGGTAGAAGGTTTATTGGCATTGAGATAAATAAGCACTACTATGAGATAGCGACAAGAAGGCTCAAAGAAAAGGTTAGTTTATTTGAATAGCACATATTATATAACTATGCTAAGCCTTGAAGAACTTCAAAAGGCACCAGAAAAACCCGGCGTATACCTTTTCAAAAGGGGCAACAAACCCATATACATAGGTAAGGCAAAAAACCTTAGGGATAGGCTCCTTCAACACTACAAGCTGGCGGAAAAGGACAGCAAGGAAAAAGCTATTATAGAAAACTCCACTTCTGTGGAGTGGGTTATAACACGCAACACCTTTGAAGCCTTAACGCTGGAAGTAGACCTTATTCAACTCCACAAACCTCGTTATAATGTGCTCCACAAGTATGGCGGTGGCTATCCTCTACTTTTATTGACCGATGAGCCATATCCTACTGTAAGAGTGGTAAGAGGCACAGAACATAGAGGACAGCTTTTTGGACCTTTCTTTAGCACCTCAAAGGCTAAAAAGGTTAAAAGACTTATTCACAGGGTGTTTAAACTCAGAACCTGCGACCCAATCCCTGAAAGAAAAGAACCCTGTATGGATTATCATCTTGGACTTTGCTCTGGACCTTGCTGTGGTCTTATAGACAAGGAATCTTATAGGCTGTCGGTAAAATCCGCTATTGCTTTGCTCTCTGGAGAGGTGAGCGAAGTTTTAGAGGAGCTATACCAAAAGATAGAAGAGGAAATGCAAAGGCTTAACTTTGAAAGATGTGCCATGCTAAGAGACCAAATACAGGCTTTGGAAAACCTCTCTAAGGGTCAAAGGGTCTCTGGGCTTGAATATGGTAATGCGGATATTCTTTACGCTATGGGTAGGGTTTTGGGTGTTTTTCTCATTAGGTCTGGAAGGCTTGTGGACAAGCAAGTTTTTGTCCTTGAGAGGGAAGAAGACCTTGAGGAGTTTTTGCTGGGATTTTACTACACGAGCCCTCTGCCTCAAAACCTGCTTGTGAACTTTGAGCTTTCGGAAGAAACCCTATGGTGGCTCTCTCAAAGAGGAAACTTTGAGCTAAGAAGGGATATAAGCCCAGAGCTTGAGGAACTCATAAGGGAAAACCTTGGACACCATCTTGACCCTGTGGTTCTTAGGGAGGAGTTTCATAGGGTGCTACGTATTCCAATGCCAGAGAGAATAGAGGGTTTTGATATTTCTCACTTTTATGGTGAATACACTGTTGGTTCTTGCGTAGTGTGGGAAATGGGAAGCATGAACAAAAGAGCTTATAGAAGATACAGAATAAAGAGCTTTGAAGGGATAGATGACTATAGAGCTTTGGAAGAAGTCCTTTCACGGAGAGCAAGAAGGCTAAAGGAAGGCGAGGAAAAAATGCCAGACCTTTGGCTTATAGACGGTGGTTATGGACAGCTCAGTGTTGCTATAAGAGTGAGAGACAAATTTTCCTTACCAATAAAGGTCTATGCCCTTGCAAAGGAGGAGGAAATTCTTATCTCGGAGGAAAGAAAAGAAGTAAGGCTGACCCAACATCCTATTTTATACAGAGTCTTTGGGCTAATTAGGGACGAGGCACACAGGTTTGCACTTACCTACAACAGGAAATTAAGACTAAAGGAGGGTCTAAAGGACACCTTGGATAAAGTAAAAGGCATAGGAGAAGTAAAGAAAAGGCTCATTTACAGGAATTTTGAAAACCTCTACGAGTTTCTAAAAGCGGACGAGGGAACTTTAAGAAGGCTGGGTATAAGCCCTACTCTCAAGCAGGAAGTAGAAAGGTATCTCAAAGGTTAAAAAGTTATAATATAAATCATCACCTTTTGAAAGGAGGCACGCATGGCAAAGGGAACAGTCGCTTACAAAATACTAAAGGAGCACCTTGTTAGCGGAAAGCTAATACCCGGTGAGGAGATAGCCATAAGGATAGACCAAACCCTCACACAGGACGCAACTGGAACTATGGCTTATCTCCAGTTTGAAGCAATGGGAGTGGATAGGGTCAAAACAGAGCTTTCTGTTAGCTACATAGACCATAACATGCTACAAACGGACTTTAGAAACCCAGATGACCATAAATATCTTATGAGCATTGCCAAAAGGTATGGCATATGGCTTTCCAAACCCGGTAATGGTATATGTCATCAAGTCCATGTGGAAAGGTTTGCAAAGCCTGGAAAAACGCTTCTTGGCTCAGACTCTCACACACCTACCTCTGGCGGTGTGGGTATGATAGCCATAGGTGCGGGTGGTCTTGATGTGGCTGCGGCGATGGCTGGTGAACCCTTTTATCTAAAAATGCCAAAGATAGTAGGTGTAAAGCTAACTGGTAAGATGCCAGAGTGGGTCAGTGCAAAGGATATAATCCTTGAGCTTTTAAGAAGGTTAACGGTAAAGGGTGGTGTAGGAAAGATTTTTGAATACTTTGGAGAGGGTATAAAAGAGCTTTCTGTGCCAGAGAGGGCAACCATAACCAACATGGGAGCGGAGCTTGGTGCAACCACTTCTATATTCCCATCCGATGAGATAACAAGGGCGTATCTTAAAGCTCAAGGCAGGGAGCAGGACTGGATAGAGCTTTTGCCAGACCCAGATGCGGAGTATGACGAAGTAATTGAGATAAACCTTTCTGAGCTTGAACCACTAATAGCCTGCCCTCATTCACCAGATAATGTGGTGCCTGTGAGAGAAGTGGAAGGCACAAAGGTAGACCAGGTAGTAATAGGCTCTTGCACAAATTCCTCCTTCGTGGACCTTACAAGAGCGGGCAAGATGCTCGAAGGAAGGAAGGTTCATCCAGATGTTATATTTGCGGTAGCCCCTGGCTCAAAGCAAGCCCTTGAGCTTATAACTCAAAACGGTAATCTCCTTAACTTTCTAAAGGCAGGGGCGAGGATATTGGAAAGTGCCTGTGGTCCATGCATAGGTATGGGATATGCGCCACCAAGCGGTGGAGTGTCCATTAGGAGCTTTAACAGAAACTTTGAAGGAAGGTCTGGCACGCCTGATGCGAAAGTATACCTTGCATCTCCAGAGGTTTGTGTAGCCTGTGCCATAGCGGGAGAGATAATAGACCCAAGAAAATTAGCAGAGAGAGAGGGTATAAAGTGGATAAGAGTGGAGCTACCAGAAAGCTTTCCATACGGCGATGAAGCCTTTATACCACCACTGCCTGAAGAAGAGGCGAGAAAGGTGGAAATATACAGAGGTCCAAACATAAAGCCTCTACCTGAGTTTGACGAAATGCCAGAGCTCATAGAGGGAGAAGTAAGCCTTATAGTGGGAGACAACATAACCACAGACCACATAATGCCCGCAGGTGCAAAAATACTACCCCTTAGGTCTAACATCTACGCCATAAGCGAGTATGTTTACCACTACGTAGACCCAGAGTTCGTCTCAAGAGCCAAGAAGATAAGGGATGAGAAAGGAAAAGCCAACATAATAATAGGTGGTGAAAATTACGGTCAAGGCTCATCCAGAGAACATGCAGCACTTGCCCCCAGATTTCTTGGAGTGCGTGCGGTTATAGCCAAGTCTTTTGCAAGGATACACCATGCAAATCTTGTAAACTTTGGCATAGTGCCCTTGGAATTTGTAAACAAAGAGGACTACAGCAAGTTCTCTCTGGGTGATGAGATAGAAATACCAGAGCTCACTCAAAGACTACAGGCTGGACAGGAGGTGGTGGTTATAAACAAGACCACGGGAGAGCAAATAGTATGCAAATACAACCTTACACCTAAGCAAGTTTCTGTGCTATTGGCAGGTGGACTGCTTAATTGGATAAAGAAAAAACAAAAGGTGGAAGTATGAGCAAATGGCTCTTAGCCCTGGTTTTGTGCCTTAGCATGGTGCATGCAAAGGAAGTGCCTTTTACCTTAGAGGATAGGGATAGGCTCATTAGAATGGAGGCAGAGCTAAAGGCACTAAGTAAAAGTGTGGATACTCGTTTTGAGGAAACTAACAGGCGTATGGATACTCGCTTTGAGGAAATGAACAAGCGTATAGACGAAGTAAACCGCAAGATAGACATGCTTTTCAACTTTTTGTGGATAATTACTGGCATATTTACTACCATAACTGTGGCTACTATAGGCTTTGCCATATGGGACAGAAGGACTACACTAAAGCCTTTTGAAGATAAGATAAAGAAGCTGGAAGATAAAGACAAAACCTTTCTTGAGGCACTGAGAAGCCTTGCAGAGGAAGACAAGAAGGTGTATGAAATCCTAAGGAAGTATAACATGCTGTAAAGGAGGGTTAACATGAAGCTACGCAAGGTTGTGTCTGTAATAGGTGCAGGTAATGTAGGCGAGCATACCGCAAGCCTTTTGGCTTTGAGAGGTCTTGTGGATGTGCGTATGTTTGACCTGCCAAAGAAGGATGGAGACAGAATGATTGAGCCCGTTAAAGGAAAAGCCCTTGACATTCAGCAAATGCTTTCCGCATTGAACATTGATGGAAGAGTGGAAGGCTACACAGTAACACCAGAAGGTGAAGGCTACGAAGCTGTTAAGGACAGCGACCTTATTGTTATAACCGCTGGCTTTCCAAGAAGACCCGGAATGTCAAGGGAAGACCTATTGGAAAAAAACATCTCTATACTCTCGGTTATAGCAGGCAAAATAAAGGAATACGCACCTGAGGCTATAGTTATAGTAGTTACCAACCCGGTAGACCTTATGACCTATGCGGTATATAAAATTCTTGGCTTTGAGAAAAACAGGGTTATGGGTATGGCTGGCGTGCTTGATTCTGCTCGCTTTAAAACCTTTATATCAAGAGAAATACGCATATCTCCACAGGATATAAACGCTTATGTTATAGGTGGTCATGGTGATGAAATGGTCCCTCTCATATCTATTTCTAACGTGGGAGGCATACCTTTAAAGGATATGCTACCAAAGGAGAAAATCCAAGAGCTTATAAAGAGAACTCAGTTTGGTGGTGGTGAGATAGTAGACCTTATGGGAACTTCTGCCTATCATGCACCTGCTGCATCTATAGTGGAAATGGTGGAAGCTATTGTGACAGACAACAAGAGAATACTGCCATGTTCTGTGTATTTGGACGGAGAAGCTGGCAAGTACTACGAGGCGGAAGGCTTGTGTGTGGGCGTGCCAGTAAAATTGGGCAACAATGGAGCAGAAGAAGTGATTAAAATACCTATGATAGAGGAAGAGCGTCAGATGTGGAAGAGGTCTGTGGAGTCCGTAAGGAAAAACATAGCCATAGTGGAGGAGCTGTTAAATGCGAGAAGTGCACTATAACCAGATAGTAGAGGCGGTAAGGGAAATTGCCATAAGGGCGAACTATGAAATTCCAGAGGATGTGGAGCTTGCCTATCAAAGTGCCATAAGGAGAGAAGAATCTGAAATAGGAAGAGAGGTCCTCAGCCAGATACTCCTTAACATAAAGTCCGCAAAAGAGGAGCAGATGGCATACTGTCAAGACACAGGTGTGGCAGTGGTTTTTGTGGAGATAGGTCAAGAGGTTCATGTGGTGGGTGGGTCTCTTGAAGATGCCATAAACGAAGGAGTAAGAAGGGCTTATACAGAGGGCTATCTTAGGGCTTCTATGGTTTATGACCCTGTTTTTGAAAGAAAAAACACAAAGGACAACACTCCTGCAGTGATACACTATAGGGTAGTTCCCGGAGATAGGTTAAAGCTCACCTTTGCACCAAAGGGTGCAGGCTCAGAAAACACCTCACGCCTTGCCATGCTAAAGCCTGCGGACGGTTGGGAGGGTGTAAAAAGGTTTGTCCTTGAGACGGTAAAACTTGCTGGTCCTAATGCCTGTCCACCCTTCACCGTCGGTGTAGGAATAGGTGGCACCTTTGAATACTGTGCCTTGCTTGCCAAGAAGGCACTACTTAGACCAGTGGGAGAAAGAAGTAAAGACCCTGTAGCCAAGAGAATAGAAGAGGAGCTTATAGAGGAAATAAACAAGATAGGTTGGGGTCCTATGGGTTTTGGTGGGACTGTGACTGCGGTGGATGTAAAGGTGGAGCTTTACCCTTGCCACATAGCCTCTCTCCCGGTGGCAGTAAACATCCAATGCCATGCCAGCAGGCATGCGGAGATAGAGCTGTGAAATACATCCTAATCTTGGCTTTTATAGGGCTTATAACGGTCATATTTCTAAGCGGGTTTGCCTTTAGATTGTTAAGGAGATAGGAAGAATTTGCCTACTAAATTATCGCCTTCTTCGCATTCCTTTTGAAAAACTATGCCTTCCTTATCTAACAAACCTTACCCTATAAGCCTTTTTAGACATTCATTCGCTTGTTTTTGACCTATATCTAAGTTACACCTTGGTAGCCACTTGCTCTGTCCAAGAACACTACTTATAGAAGGGGCCGTTTCAAAATTTGTGTAAATTATACCATCTATGACCTTCAGTATAGCTTTTATACTTTTCGGGTATTCATCCCAATATGCCCTTGCTCTATAGCAGGGCAACTGTATTATATACCCTGAAAAGCATCTGTGTAAATAAGTAGGAAAGGGGCTCGCACCTTAAAGCCCTCACCATAGGGCAGGAGTAGTTTAGCCCTCTTTTCTACGCTTAATATTTTATCATAAAGCTGGAGAGGGCTTGCATACCTATACCCTCTAAGGGGTAGGTAGAATTATGCCCTTCCCCAGCTTAACCCTCTTCAACTGTAAAATCAACCATGTCAAAATCTATGTCCTCATTCCCCTTCACAATACCTTTAGGCACAACAAATTGCCATATATTACCTTCCTTATCTTGCTGTTTATACTCTCCACAAAGTTCGTAGTCGCCAACATCCTCCTTATTTCATAGGGATATCTGTAAAAGGTCAATATCTCCTCAAGCTCTCTTTCCCAGTCCCTCACTACCTGTGGATACTCTACTTGGTATTCCCTCCTAAACCTCTCAAAGTTCTCCTTAGCTTGCATCTGCGTGGTAGACATGTATATTGCCCTCAATGCACTGGCTACTCTCTTCCTGTCTTTGTATTTGACCTTCTTTAGACTGTTCCTTACCTTGTGAACCAGACACTTCTGATGGTCGCTTATGGGATATACGCTCCTTACTGCTTCTTGTATACCTTTTAGCTCGTTGCTTACCACTACAAGTATGTCCTCTACTCTTCTTGCCTTGAGGTCATTCAAGACATTTACCCAAAAGCTAGCACTTTCCTGTCTTGCAAGCCAAAAGCCAAGTATCTCTTTGTAGCCATCTGTGTCTATTCCAGTCTTTGACCTCTGGCATTATTCTGTCAGTTAACCTTGATATGGTGCTTGCAGATAGTCTTGTGCCGTAGATGTCTTCAAGGATGTCTTGTATGTCTCTTGTAGATAAGAGGAATTCATCCAGCTCTGCTTGTAGCATTTTGCCTATGGTTTGAGCCATAAAGTCTTTTAGGACTTCGCTGAACTCCCTACGGCATTGCTCTACTTTTTCTTTGCTTGGCTTTTTCATATTAACACCTCCTTACTTTATTTTTACACAATGGATGAAACAGTCCCTGTGTGAAAGCAAGGAATTAGGAAGTAAGAGGCAGGTTGTAGAGAGTGTTATAAGTTAGATAAAACTTTTTAATGCTGGTAGTGGATGGAGACATTAAATTGTGTGCTTGTGTATGTATATGCTTATGCTATTGGGTACAGCTTTTTCAGGAGGTCTGCTTGATAATACCAAATTTCTCACCCAGCACATGATAAATATCATACCATTTTGCATAAAGCCATTAAACTTTCTCAAGAAGATGGAACTTTTCTCCTACTGTAACCTTACAGCACCCATGGAATTAGTAAGAGGCTTTTTTAACAATTCAGCAAATCTCCTCAAGATAACGCCCTTATCCTTTCTTTTTAAGGTAGAGCCAGAAGAGGAGCTAAAGGAGGGTATGGTGATAAGGCTGAAGTTTCTCGGTTTTACGATAATGGAAAGCCTTATAAGGGATGTGGGAGCCTTTGGCTTTACAGATATAGCTCTTAAAAAGCCTTTCTTTATAAGACACTGGGAACACAGACACAAATTCATACCAAAGGGAAACTCAACGGTGATAGAAGACCATCTTACCGTAGAGAGCCTACTACCAAATGTCTTGTTAAGGCTATTCCTTAGGCTTATGTTTATATATAGATGCAGGAGGTTAAAAAGACTACTAACTTAGAGCCACAGACTTTTGCTCTTGCTGGCACTCTTATCCTTCCTCTTGGTGGTTTGCATGAGGTTTTTGCAGTGGTTGGTGGTCTTGCTCTCATGTATGGTATGGCTGGGCTTTTGGAGAGGTCCTCTTTGGGAGAGCTAAAAAAGACCTTTGGGCTTGGGCTTTTGCTTGCCATAGTGGGTGGGCTATGGGCAAAGCATGTGCTTGATTCCTATGGCTTTGACATAAAAAGGCTTCTTATAACTGCCTTTGTTTCTGGTGTTGGGCTTTATATCCAGTCAAGGTGCTACAGTGCTTTGGCAAGGGCAAAGGGAAAGGAAATTCTTGAGCTGGGTGGTATTCTTCTTGTGATAGGCTCTGCCACCTTTTGGTTTTATGTGGGTTTTATCCCTCTGTCTCTTGGTGTTTTGCTAATAGCCTATTCCTTTTGGAGGTGGTAATATGAAGGAGTTTATTATAAAAGTCCTTGCTCTGCTTGGTATAGCTCAGGCAGGTGCTCCACTGCAAGAAGGTCAACAAGCCTACCTCTTTAGTCTTAAAAACCACGAGGGTAAAACTGTTAACCTTTCAGAGTACAGAGGAAGGTGGGTAGTCCTCTACTTTTACCCAAAGGCGGACACTCCGGGTTGCACTGCACAGGCAAAGGAATATACAAGGCTCATGCCAGAGTTTGAAAGACTAAGGGTAAAGGTTTTTGGAGTAAGCACTGACAGTGTGGAGAGCATAAGGAAGTTTAGAGAAAAATACAACCTTTCTGTGGAATTTCTCTCCGACCCAAAGGGTAGCGTGGCAAAGTCTTATGGAGTCACTGTAATAGCGGGCTTTTGCTCAAGAGACACAGTGCTTATAAACCCTGAGCTAAAGGTGGAGAAAATATACAGGGGTGTAGACCCCTCCGCAGACCCACAAAGGGTTTTAGATTATCTAAAAAACAAAGCAAAATAAACCTCTTGAAATTAACATGCCCAAAACCTCATACTTAATCTATGCGTGCAAGTTTGAAAGTCTCTGGAATGACCTGCGTAAACTGTGCAAGAGCTATAGAGATAAGCCTTAAGAGGTTAAAGGGTATTCAAAGGGTAGAGGTTTCCTTTGAGTTGGGAAGAGTAGCAGTAGACTTTGATGAGGAGCTTTTGAGCCCTGACCAGATTGGAAGGGTCATAGAATCTCTGGGCTACAGGGTTGAAAAGGTAGAGGGTAAAAAGAGGTCTCTCGAGATACTTCTTTTTTGCTGGAGTTCAAGCCTTTTGATAATGGCTCTCATGTTCGTGCATAGCACACCTAGTCTTTATACACAGGTTTTGCTTGCTATAGCTATTCAGCTTATTGGTGGATATGGCTTCTACAAGGGTGCAATAAGTTCCCTTAGGGCAAGGGTAGGCAATATGGACTTGCTGGTAGCCTTAGGTAGCACCTCTGCCCTTTTGTATAGCCTTCTTACTCTCTTTGACTTTCTCCCTGGAGAGCCCTTCTTTGAAACATCCGCCTTTCTCATAACCTTTGTAAAAACTGGCAAGTTCCTTGAAGAGTGGGTAAAGTCCAAAGCCCTAAGAGGCTTAAAAGACCTATTTTCTTTGCAAACAGTAAGGTTAAGGGTTTTCAAGGATGGAAGGGAGATAGAAAAAACTCCCTTGGAGGTTTTTGTAGGCGATACGCTAATTCTGAGAAGTGGTGATATGGTAGCTGTAGACTGCAGAGTTTTAGAAGGCTCTCTTGAAGTGGATGAGTCCCTTGTAAGCGGAGAGAGCCTGCCCGTTAGAAAATCTGTTGGTGATAGGCTCATATCTGGTAGTGTGGTGCTTTCTGGTTTTGCAAAGGCAAAGGTGGAAAAGACCTTTTCCAGTAGTTATGCCAACTTGCTCGTAAGACTTGTAGAAGAGACCCTTAGCAAAAAGCCAAGAATTCATCGCCTTGCGGACAGGTTTTCCCACTACTTTGTTCAGTTCGTGCTTTTGCTTTCTCTTTTGACCTTTCTATTTTGGTATGCTTCCACTGGAGACCTACAGAAGGCAGTTAACTTTTCCCTTGCGGTGCTTGTGGTTTCTTGCCCCTGTGCCTTTGGCATTGCGGTTCCTCTTGCACTTACTGTAGGGCTCTTTAGAGCCTACAAAAGAGGTGTCCTCATAAAGGACCCATCCGCCCTTGAAAAGGAAATAGACATCCTGCTCCTTGATAAAACTGGCACTCTCACAGAGGGAAAGCCCAAACTTATTGACCTTAAGCTCTACCACAGCTCCGCCCTTTTTGTAGCCTGTGGTCTTGCAAAGGCTTCCAACCATCCCTACTCTCAGTCTATAAGGGATTTTTGCAGGTCAAAGGGCCTAGAAGGAGAAAACTTTGAAAACTGCAAAGAGGAGGCTGGAGTTGGTGTAATATGTGGAGATTACATGCTTGGAAGGTCAGAAGAAGGTGTAGCTCTCTACAAAAATGGTACAAAGCTGGCGGAGTTCTACTTTGAGGACCGCATAAGACCAGAGGCAAAAAGGGTGGTGGATTTTCTCCTTTCAAAAGGTATAAGGGTTTGCATGCTCACAGGAGATAGAGAGGACAAAGCAAGGGTGGTAGCCAGAGAGTTAGGCATAGCAGAGTTTTTTGCCAAGGCAAAGCCTGAAGACAAGCTAAGGAAGGTAGAGGAGCTAAAAGCGGAAGGCTACAGGGTTGGGCTTGCAGGCGACGGTATAAACGACGCTCCTGCGATGGCTCGCGCGGACCTCTCATTTGCTCTTGGTTCTGGCACAGATATGGCAAAGAGGGCAGGAGATGTGATTTTGCTCAGAGGGCTTGAAGGCTTAAGAGAGTTCTTTGACATAAAGGTTAAAACCATGCGAAGGATAAGGGAAAACCTCTTTTGGGCTTTTATTTATAACCTTGTGGGCATACCTATAGCTGGTGGGCTATTATACTTGAAGGGCATATACCTAAAGCCTGAGTATGCGGGGCTTATGATGGCATTTTCTTCTCTTAGTGTGGTCTTGAATTCTATAAGAAAATAGTGTATAATACATTGACTGCTCTGAGGAGGCAAAAAAAATGGCATTAAGGATAAGAGTATCAAGATACGGAAGAAGGCATCACCCCATATACAGGCTTGTGGTGGCGGACGCAAAAGCACCAAGGGATGGTAAGGTGGTAGATGTGATAGCCACCTATGACCCTGTAAACAAAAGGCTTATAGAGGTAAAGGAAGAAAAGTTAAAAGAGTGGCTCCAAAAAGGAGCTGAGATTACAGAAAGAGCAAAAGCCATACTCAAAAACTCAAAAATACTCTAACAGGAGGTAAACCATGAGCCAGCTAAGGGATATCGTAGAAATAACTGCCAAATCCCTTGTGGACAACCCTGAGAAGGTAAACGTGCAGGAAATTGAAGGAGAAAAAACAGTGGTTATTGAGCTCAGGGTTGACAAAAACGACCTCGGAAAGGTTATAGGAAGGGGCGGTCGCATTGCAAGGTCTCTCAGAACCATCCTTTCTTCCATGGGAAGGAAGATAAACAAAAGGGTGGTTCTTGAGATACTTGAGTAGTTTATAATAAACCTCCATGGGCAGGACAATAAAGATGGCAGAGTCCCCCATGGAGGGACATCCAGACAAGTTAGCAGACCTCATAGCGGACGCTCTCCTGGACGAATTTCTAAGGAAAGACCCATACAGCAGGGTGTCCCTTGAAATACTTCTCATCTCTGGCATGACCTTTGTGGCAGGTCATGTCTCTACAGAAAGCTATGTGGATATACCAGGCATTGTCAGAAAGACCATAAAAGAAATAGGCTACAACAGACCAGAGCACGGCTTTGATGCGGATTCCTCTGCGGTAATAACCTCCATAGAGGAACAGAGCCCTGAGATAGTGCTCGGTATATCTTCAGAGGGTGCAGGAGATACTGCAACGGTCGTGGGTTATGCCTGCAAGGAAACGGAAAGCCTTATGCCTATGCCCATAAGCCTTGCCCACAGACTCTCTCACAAGATTTCTGAACTTAGGAAGTCTGGCAAGGCACCCTTTCTCAGACCTGACGGCAAGGTTCTAATAACGGTGCTATACGAAGACAACAAACCCCTATCTGTGAAGGACATAATAGTTTTCTGTCAACATGACCCAGAAACTCAACTTGAAAAGCTGAGGGACTTTATTACGGAAGAGGCGGTCAAAAAGGTAGTGCCTCAGAGCTTAGTATCAAGGGATACACGTATTCTTATCAACCCGTCGGGAAGGTTTGTGCTTGGTGGTCCTGTAGCGGATGCAGGACAGACTGGTAGAAAGATAGTTTCTGATGCCTATGGAGATGTGGCTTATTCTGGAGGCAGTGCCTTTTCTGGCAAAGACCCAACAAAAACTGACAGAACCGCCTCTTATATGGCACGCATGATGGCAAAGCATGTGGTAGCCAGCGGTCTTGCAGATAGGTGCATGGTGCAAATGGCTTACGCCTTTGGTATGAGCGAGGTAATAGCCTTTGATATAGAAACCTATGGGACAGAAAGGGTGGACAGAGAGAAGATAAGAGAAAGGCTCTTAGAGGTTTTCCACACAAGCCCTAAGAAGATGATAGAGTTTCTTGACTTAAGAAAGCCCATATATAGGCAGACCGCTTGCTACGGGCACTTTGGAAAGGAAAACCTTCCCTGGGAAAAGCTAACAAAACTTGAAGAGTTTTTAGAGCTCAAGTAGTCTATCAAGATAAACCGCACCGCCAACCGCACACAGCTCCTTTCCAAGAGTCTTATAAAGACCGTCATACCTACCACCACCAGCGACAGGATAACCAAGGTAAGGGTGGAAAAACTCAAAGACAAGCCCCGTATAGTAGTCCTGAGGACGAAGTTCAGATAGGTCAAAGAGTAGCTTAAAGTCTTTGAGGTTTTCATAAACTTCTAACAGCTCATGACACTCTGTGGAAAACTCTGGATGTTTCTTTTTGAATTCTTGCAAGACCTCTGGATCGCCCTGTGTGGTAAGTAAGTCCTTAAGCTCTGGTGCGTGGGAGAGCTCCGAGAAGTTTTTTTCAAGCAAGGGTTTTTTGTATCCCTCTCCGTATCTTTTGAGAAGACCCTTGGCTATTCCCACATGCCCCACGCTTACGGTTAGCTCAGAAAGGCCACAAGCCCTCAGATAGTCTGCAATCTTTTGAATAACTTCCACTTCCGCCTTTGGAGAAGCCTCTCCAAGAAGCTCAATTCCCACCTGAAAACTCTCAAACTCCATATTGGTGGAAAAGGTATTTCCAAAGTAAAAAACTCTAAGAGGAAGTTCCAGATCCCTTTGAAGGCTTAAGAATCTTGCAAGGCTTACCGTCCAGTCTTTTCTTAGACACAAAAGACTTCCATCCTGCAAATTCCCTACGACGAAAGCACCTTCATCATAAAGCCTTGGACTGTATAGCTCAATGGAAGGTAGCATAATATACCTATATTCAGTAAAAACCTCACAAGCCTTTAGGAAAAACTTCTTTAACTTTTCTGACTCCTCAAAGTTGAAAAACCGTTCCTGCGGTGGAAATTTCACAGAGAGTTATTATATACCTTATGGGTCAAAGTTTCAGCTCCTGCCCTAATACTTCCAAAAGATTTTCAGAACTTATCAACTTTTTAATTAAAGCATGTAGAAACTCTCTATCTTTTATCTTTATTACCTTTCCTTGCAAACCCTGTGGCACATAGCCAAGTTTACCCTCTGCGAGAGTTATAACCATATACTCTTTGGCAGTCTTATATCCTCAGGTCTAACCACTATAGGCATGTGCCTGACCTCCTCTGTTAGCCTTATCCTTAAGTTAGGTCTTAGTTCCGTTAGCGTCAAGATTTTCAAAAGATAGTCCTTTCTTTCTTCCTCGTTCATGCCTTCCATAGTCCTTATGAGCTTCTGGATAAGATAGTCTTCGCCCTCAACCCTACAAAGACATGCCAGTAGCCTATCCATAGGGTCTGGACTTTCCAAAAGCACCTTGCAGTCTATCTGCCTTATGTCAAGCATCTCATAGCTAAAGGTAAGGTTTCTAAGCCTTAGCCTTGACTTCATTCTGAGCTTTCTGTTTCCCACATACACAAGGAGCTGTTTTATAGGACTGCTTGGATATCTCTCTAATATGGCAAGGTAATAGCGTAGCATTCTAAAGGGCATATTAGTGTCGTTAAATGACTGGAACTCTATATGCAGTATGCTTTCATCCTCAAGCCTTGCCAAGAAGTCCACCCTTAGCTCTGTGGAAGGGAAGTTGGTAGGCAGTAGCTCTTTTATGGGTGCGGGTGCAAGTATTTTGCTAAGTCTGTGTGGGATTTCTTCAAATATGTCTTTTAAGGCTATGTCCTTTGAGAACACACGAAAATTATAACAAGCATAGGTTTTAGGCTTAACAGATATAATAGAAAATTGTTATGACCCTTCTCCCGGGAAAACTCAAAACCTTTGTTAAATGGGCATGTGGGAAAAGGCAGATAGTGAACTTGCTTGTGGCTTGTATGCCATCAAAATATCGGACTTACGTAGAACCTTTTGTGGGTGGTAGTGCTTTGTTTTTTGAAGCTCAGCCAAAAAGGGCTATAAGCGGTAATAACCAGCAACTGAACCATGTCTGAGAACAAAGTAGAAAAGGCAGTAAAGCTCATAAAAGACTTATCCCAGGAAGACTATAAGCGTCTCAGGAGGAGTTTTGGCGTTGGTCTGTATCTTTTTAACCTTTTAAAGGACAGCCTTGAGCCCTCATACCTTGAAATGTTAAGGGATTTTGACAAACTTCCTTTTGAGAAGAAAAAGGCTATTCTAAAGGTCATTGAGGATAGGCTAAGGCATCCTTTACCTACCCTTGAGGTAGACTTTTCCAAGGTAGAGAAAAAGCCTATAGAGGCATTTTTCAAACCTGTGGATAAACTAAAAATACTTGATGAGAAGGAAAAGAAGACCCTCAAAGCCTTTGGAATAAAAGACCTCTATTCTGCCCTTTGGTTTGCTCCGCTGAGGTATGAAGACAGAAGGCTTTTATACACGGTAAAGACCACAAAGCCTGGGCAGAAGGTAGCCTTAAAGGTTAAAGTGGTTGCCACAGGTTATGACCCACAAGAAAAATATCCCGCTTGGGTTTTGTGTGAGGATAGCACAGAAAGCCTATATTTGAGGTTTCGCTACAAGGACAAAAGACCTCTTTATAGCTTCAGAAAAGGTCAAGAGCTTATAGTCTATGGAAAGCTAAAGGAGTTTGCGGGCGAAAGGTATATGGTTCATCCCGAGTTTCTAAAAGAGACGGAGGTTGGAAGGGTTTTGCCCTTTTACTATATAAGGGTGGACGGAGAGCTAAGGAGTATATCCGCAGAGAAAAGACACGAAAGAATAAGGAGCATTCTCTACAAACTTTCTGAAACTACAAAGTATATGCCTGAATATCTTCCTGAGTGGGTCATAAAAGAGAGAAACTTCCCACCTATTGGAGAAAGCCTATACCTTTTACATAGACCAATCGGGTTTTCCGAAGAAGACCTAAACAGCTTTTCCACGCCTTTTCAAAAAAGGCTCATATACGAAGACCTTTTCCTGTTTCAGCTTTCTTTACATCTTATAAAGTCTCAGGTAAAGAGCCAACCTGCGGTAGCCCTCAAAGAACCAGAAAAGCATATTAAGGAATTTTTAGCTTCTTTGCCTTTTAAGCTCACTCAGGCTCAAATGAAGGCTATAAGGGAAATACTGACGGACATAAAGGAAGACAGACCTATGAATAGGCTTTTGCAGGGTGATGTGGGAAGTGGAAAGACGGTTGTGGCTATGGCTATAGCTTACGCCTTTGCAAGGGAAGGCTATCAAAGTGCCATAATGGTCCCTACGGAGATATTGGCACTTCAGCATTACGAAAACTTTAGGAAGTTTCTTGAGCCTCTTGGGGTTCATGTGGGTCTTTTGACTGGGTCTGTAAAGGGGTCTAAGAGAAAAAGCGTGCTTTTTCATACAGAAAGGGGAAACATAAAGGTGCTTGTAGGCACTCACGCCCTAATTCAAGAGAGCGTGGAGTTTCATAGGCTTGCCTTTGTGGTGGTGGACGAACAGCATCGTTTTGGTGTTATGCAGAGGAAACTTCTTTTGGAGAAGGGTAAAGGTTATTATCCTCATAGCCTTGTGATGAGTGCTACGCCCATACCGAGAACCCTTGCTCTTTCCTTGTATGGAGACCTTGACCTTTCAATAATAGACCAGATGCCTATTGGTAGAAAACCTGTTATTACAAAGCTCCTATTTGATTCGGAGTTTGACAAGGTTTTGCAGGCAGTAAGGGGAGAGCTTTCGCTGGGAAACAAGGTCTATGTTATCTATCCTCTTATTGAAGAATCAGAAAGCCTTGATATGAAGTCCGCAGTAAAGGAATATGAAAGGTGGAAAAGCCTTTTTCCAGACAAGGAGGTGCTATTGCTTCATGGAAAGCTAAGGGACGAAGAAAAGAGAGAATTTATGGAGAGGTTCAAAGACACTGGAGATATCCTTGTGGCTACCACTGTGGTGGAGGTGGGCGTGGATGTGCCATCCGCAACCCTTATGGTTATAGAATCCGCACACCGGTTTGGTCTTTCTCAGCTTCATCAGCTTAGAGGAAGGGTAGGAAGGTCAGACAAACAAGCCTATTGCTACCTTGTGGTGCCAGATGAACTAAAGAAGGACCAAGAGGCTATGAAGAGGTTAAAGGTTGTGGTAAAGTCTAATAACGGCTTTGAGATTGCAGAGGAAGACCTAAAGCTGAGAGGTCCTGGAGAGCTATTGGGTGTTTCTCAGTCAGGATACTTTGGCTTTATGGTGGCAAACCTTGCAAGGGCTCAAGACAGGGTTATGCTTGAGCTTGCAAAGGAAGACGCAAAAAAGACCCTTGAGGAAGACCCAAACCTTGAAAAATACATGGACTTAAAGAAGGTTCTCATCCATAGATATGGCGATAAGATGGGTCTTTCTTATATGGCGTGAAAGGCTGGGGTGCAGGAGAGAAACCTAAGCCCAAAGTAAAACCTCCAAAAACGAAGACGGTAAGTGTAGACCTGCACACTATAATTGCCACTATCTTGTAGAGTTTCTCTTATAGACCTTTGGTCAAAGACCTTATATATTGTGCCATCCCTTAAGAGAAATATCAAAACTCTCTTTTCGTAAAAGTCTGCACTTAGCACTGCAGGGGTTTTAAACTGGTCGCCTGGGAAGAAAAAACCCGCTCGCGAATACGCGTATATTTGTGGGTTCTTGCTTCCTGTGAAGGGTATGAGGGCTGTGTTCTCGTGAGGGTCGCACTGACCTGCATAGTATAGGTTCTTCCTATCTCTCAGTATAAAGCTGTAACTGGGTATGTCTAACTTCCATAGGGAAATGATTATTGGCATATCTGATGCCAGGGGTTTACATTGGCTTAGACTAATGAGAGAATAGGGGTCTGAAGGCTTTTCAAGAAGAAGGGTTTTAGGTATGTATTCAAAGAGAAAATATAAAAGCCATTTACTAAGCCCGATATCTTGGTAGCCCTTTACTCTTTCCTCTTCCATATGACAAGCTAAAGCATTTCTCTTTTCTAACTCTTCTTGAAGCTTCCTCGGGTTTCCCAAGGGGCTGTTGTAGACGCTTTTGGGGTTTATAACGCATGCGCATCGCTTTTGAAAGGGTATAGGCACTGGAGAAGGAATGGAATAGTTTACATGGTCAACATAAACATAGGGCAGAGAATAATAGAGGAAAAACCCAACCAAGTATAAACTCATTAAAAACCTAATAACTCCCTGGCATCTCTTCCTCCACTTTTTTAAGATTTTTGAGCTTGTATATGTAAAACCTCCTTATCTCCCTACCTCTCCAAAAGATGGGAAGCTCTGCCTCTTCTATTATACCCTCACTTGCGGATAGGACTCTTGGGTTTATGGGTGCATAATCGACAAAGATGGCGTTGCCTTCATAGTCCTTTTCCCAAAGGTCATACTGGTTCATTCTTCTTCCAAGGTTTATGCAATAAGTTCTTGGGTTTCCTCTTACATAGAAGGCGAGCTCCGCACTAATTTGATAGTGGGGGCTTATGATACTCTCCTGTGCTGTTCTCATTTCTGAAACTACCTCTCCCAGTTGAGACCAACCTATGCCTGCCTTTGTGGGGTCTCTGTGAGGCGGGAGAAGCCCTCCAAGCCCAACCTTATCAAGAAGAGGAGTAAAGTGCAAAAACACAAACAAAAGTCCTGCCAGAAGGTAGGAAGGCAAAAGTAGCCTGCTTTTTGAAAGATATAGGCTCACCAAAATAAAGGCGGAAAAGTAAGAAAACCCAGCCCAGTTGGCTTCTACCCTTTTGAAAATAGAAAGCACCGCAAAGAAGAGAAAGGGTATAAGGGAGAAAAAAACAAAAAAAGCGGTTTTTTCTTTCTTTATGTTTTTGAACCAGAGGTATGGCAAAAGTAGAAAGGGAATAATTGAAAGCAAAAGAACCTGACCTGCAAGAAACTCAAGGAAAGAGCCAAAGTTTAAAAGGCTTGCGGACTTGCTGGCAAGGGTAGAAACATGTTTGAAGGAGACGAAGTCATGCTTATAGTTCCAATACAAAACAGGCAAGGATAAAAGAAAGGCGGGAATTAGACTAAGATAAGGCTTGTAGTCTTTAAGCAGGCTTCTTTTAAAGAAGATGCCATATAAAAGTGCACAGGGAACAAGAAAAACCGCTGGATACTTACTCAAAAAGGCAAGACCACCCAAAAATCCCGCCAAAAGCCAGAGCCAAAGAAGGTTTTTCTCAAAAGCAAAAAACAGCACCATAAGACTCAAAGACCAAAAGAAGATAAAAGGCGCATCTGTGGTCATCAGCAGAGAGTTTATGCCAAAGCCTATGGTTATCTGTGGCAAGGTAGAGGCTATTATGGCAGACCTCTCGTCAAAAACTTTTTTTACAAAAAGGTAAGTAAGCAAAGAAAGTAGAAAGGAAAAAACTATAGGTGTTATCCTTACCGCAAGCTCTGAAACACCAAAGATTTCTCTTGTCAAAAAGTTCAAATAGGCAACCATAGGTGGTTTTGAATAGTAGCTTAGGTCTAAGTGCCTCGACCAATCCCAGTATTGGGCTTCCTCTGGTGTGAGGTCAAGGGGGTAGTAAACTACATAAAACACTCTGAAAAGGAGCAAGATTAGGTTAAAAGAAATAACCGCTATCACGACCTAAAGCTGTGTTCCTTACCCTCTAAGAGCCTCGCAAGATTATCCTTGTGCCTGTATAGGATAAGGAAGAACATAAGGAGTGCCATAAAGAATATTTTGAAGGGGTAATCTGAAAAAAGAAGGAGCAAAACCGCAAGAGCGGAAGCAGAAAGAGAAGCAACAGAAACTATACTTTTCCACCTAAATATAAGCCCCCAGAAGGCTATGGAAAGAACCGCAATTAGTGGAGAGACCGCAGTAAGAGTGCCAAAGGCGGTAGCCACACCCTTTCCACCTTTGAAGTTGTGAAAAACTGGATACATATGCCCCAGAAGGCTTGCAAGACCTACAAAAAAGGCAGTCCAGCTATCAAGTCCAAAGTAGAGCCTTGCAAGAAGCATAGGAATTAAACCCTTGGAAAAGTCAAGTAGAAAGACCAAAACAGCGTATTTTTTACCCAGTGCTCTTCCCACATTGGTAGCACCAACGTTTCCACTACCCACAGACCTTATATCCACACCTCTTGCCTTCGCTATATGCTCTCCAAAAAGCACTGAGCCATACAGGTAGGCAAAGAGAATAAGAAGCACACTGTCCATGGAAACTATGATAACCTAAATCTATGCAGGTGATAGGTTATTTTATACTCCTGCTCCTTGCCCTCTACTTTCTTTTTATAAAGCCCTATCTTATGGCGAGGAACATAGAGATTGAGGTAGAGGGGATAAGACTTAGCTTTGAAAGGGGTCTAAGCTTTAGGAGTTTTCTTTTATATGTGCCTCTTAAGGAAAAAGCTTTTCATATCTTTGTCTACGACGGAGCTATAAGACCATGGGATATTAAGGCTGGTGAGCTTAGTTTTATAGAGGTTTCCAAAGCTCCACCTTCTGATAAACCTTTTGACTATGACTTTGGACCTCTTGTAAAACTTGCAAGTAGGTTAAACCTGAGGATAGACAAGCTATACATTTCCGCAAACCATGTCCATAATGGAGAAAGTCTCACTCTTTTTATACCAAGGATAGAGTTAAGAAAAGGAGAGCTCTATTCTACTGGGTGGATGCAGGCTTATTGGCAGCATTATAAGGACATGCACCACATTGAGGTCTTTCTTAAAAAAGCCCACATAGAGGGGAAGAGAATTATAGTAGACCAAGCTCAAGTGAAAAGCGAACTTTATGAAGTTAGCTTAAAGGGAGTATGGGAAGGAAAGAGGGGAAGCTTTGACGCAGAGGGATACATAGAGCCTATTCAAAGGGAGAGTTTTTCTCTCACGAGGATTAAAATAAAACTATCAGGAAATCTTAGCTACACTCAAGTAATTGCGAACTTCTCTGGGTCTTCAGAGATGCTTGATATAAAAAATAGGAAGGAATTCAGGAATCTAAAGTTGGAAGGAGAATACCTTTGGAAATGGAGGGAAAGAAGCCAGATTAAAACGGTAATAACAGACCGCTTCACTATTGCCGAAGTTGACTATTCTCTAAGGGAAGGAATCTTGCAGGCGACGTTTAGAGGTTTTCCGGTAGACCGACGGCTAATTGGAATAAAACAGAGCATTTCTGCGGTAGCTAATGGACAGCTTGAGCTTGACCTAAGAAAAAGGACCTTAAATCTCCAGTCCTATTCTCCTGTAGTAAACTTTGAGACCCAAGAGCTTATGGGCGTCAGCTTTAGGTTGTCTCTCAACTATGAAGGTGTGATAAGGGGAAACATGGAGCTGTCTGTATCTCAACCTTTCTTATTCTCCTTTAGCGGAAGTTTCTACGGTAGAGATTTTACGGGAAACGTGAACCTAATAGGATACAGTATAAAGCAAAAGGAATTATCTGCGGTAGTTTCCTACAATGGATCTTTTAGGCTTCAAGAAGGTCAAGCATTTAGCTATGGAAGAGGAAGGCTTGAGAACCTATTTTTAAGAGATATAAGCCTTGGAAACTCCAACTACGAACTTTTTCTTGAAGGAGAAAACTATAGGATAAACCTCAGTGGAGTGGGCTATTCTCTTTCAGGAAGAGGCTCTTTAAAGAATAAGGATTTCTTTGGTAGTTTAATGCTCGAAGGCTTGGACCTTCTATATGCAGGCGTTGAGTTGGAATCTTTGAGTGGAGGGGTGGATTTGAAAGTAAAAGAAAACAGGCTATGGAGTTCTGGAAGAATTGAAGGTAGAGTTGTAAGAGAAAAGGTGTCTTCTTGGGCTGGTCTATCCTTTGAGATAGAAAAAATGGGTGAGCAGTTAAAGGGCAACTTTAGAGGAAAACTATGGGATGTAAATGCCTTTCAGTTCTCTTACCCAGAGGGTGGATTTGAGGGAAGGCTAGAGGGTCAGAAAATTTTCTTCTCCTTTGACCTTAAAGATGAGCTAAGAGGTAGAGGTTATTATGACTACAGGGAGTTCTCCTACAAACTTGAGGGCACTCTAAAGCACACTCAAGGCGATCTTTTTATAGCCTCAGAATACCGCTTGAGTGGGAGGAATAGGGATATAAATCTTGAGGTTTTAGGCAGGGGTAAATATAAAAACTACAGTTTCCCAATTAGTGCAAACTTAGAAATGAGGGAAGACAAACTAAACGCCTTAATAAAAGGTTTCACCCTTAAAGAGGGTGTTATCACCCTTGTAGTGCCTAAGGTGAAATTGTATGGAAGCATAGAAAGAGGTAGCATAGAGGTTGAACCATTTACACTTAGCATAGGGCAAGAAAGACTTTCAATCATAGAGTTTCAAAAGGGAGAATATGAGGCTAAAAGTGTTTCACTCAAGGGTAAGATGTATGGAGTTATTGAAGGTTGGCTTGACCTCTCTTATGAGGATGGTTTAAGGCTTTCCTCTGAAGGAACTATTGATCTTAGCAGGTTTTTTTCTGTGATAAGAAGCAGGGTCCTTGCGGATGCTGAGGGTAAGATATCCTATAAGCTGTCTTACACAGACAGATTGAGTTTCAAGGCAAGCTCTGAAAGGATAACCCTTAGGTCTAGATACCTTGCAGTTCCACTTTCTGGCATGCTTGAGGTAAGCTTTAAAGATAACAAACTCTCTGGCTTTGCAAGGCTAAGCGGAAACGAAAGGGCTTCTATTCTTCTGGGCTTGCAGGGAGATGAAAAAACCGCACAGCTTAGCTTTGAAGCTACACAACTACCTATTCTCTACAGAAGTGATGCCATAAGAGCAAATATGTTTGTTTCTGGAAAGGGACTTTTAAGCTCCGATTATAGGAACTTAAATATAAAGGGTGAGTTTTATACCTCTGGAGTCCTTAATGTGCAAAGAATCAACAGAGGGGCTGGAGCAAGTCCTGAAGGCTATAAGAGAGTCAATCTTGACCTATCTATTGTCTCTTCTGAACCTTTAAGACTTAATCTTCCAGAGGGCTATGTGTATACGGACCTTTCTGCAAAGATAAGAGGCACTTTTTATGAGCCCAACTATACGGTAAAGGCTTACCTTAAGGGAGGTGCTTTGAGATACTTTGAAAGGGAGTTCTATGTTAGAAGGGGCGAGCTAACTCTTACAAATAAGGACAGTCAGATGGACCTTACCATATTGACCCCTACACCAGACTACAGCATAATAATTGACCTTAAGGGAAACCCTCAATATCCAAAGGTGATAGTCAGGTCTGAGCCACCCAGAGATATAAGAGAGGTGCTCACCGCGCTGGTCCTCGGTGGTGGAGAAGCGGAAGGACTAATACCAGTAGGCAGTGCCCTTATAAGCCAGATACCACAGATAAGTGGTCTCCTAAAGGGTGCAAACCGCGCAACAGGTCTTGATATAAGAGTCCAGGTATCACCGTCGGTATCTCCCACAGGAGAGGTTGGGTTGAATGCGACTATTTCCAAAGACCTAACTCCAAGAATAACGGTAGAACACAGGCAAAGCACTCTGAAAAACCCAAAGGAAACTTATACAGGTGGAGATGTAAAACTCACACCCAACACCTCCATAGGTGGCAGATACTACTCTGACAGAACTCAAGAGGCAAGAGTTAGGTTGAGAAGGAAGTTTGACTTCTGAGCCTTTTTAATCCAAAGAGGGCATAGTCTAACCAAGAAAGAAAAAGCATAAGCGCGCTAACCCAGAGCATAAACTGAGAAGAATAACCTGCAAGACACAGAAGAATAAAAAGGGACAGCGTAAGGGTAAAAGCCTTACCTAAAAACCTTGCGGAAGGAACCTTTCCATATCTGCTGGTAAGGACAAGCCCGCCTATAAGGAGAAACAAGTCTCTTGACAAAACAGCGTAAAGGAAGGCAGGAGGCAAAAGATTAAACCTAAAGGTGCATACAAAAAGTCCACACAGGACCATTACCTTGTCCGCCAAAGGGTCAAGCACCTTGCCAAGCTCTGTTTGAGCCTTTAACTTCCTTGCAAGGAATCCATCCAGAGCGTCAGAGATAGCAAGTGGAAGAAAGATAAAAATTATGTAATCCTTTGGAGCAAAAAGAAGCGTCGGACTAAGTATTAGCCTAAGAAGGGATAAGAGGTTTGGTAGGTTAGTCAATAAGTAAGACCTCTCCATAAACTACACCTCTTTTCATATATGGCATCCTCTCAAGGACCCTACCCATAGGGTCTATTATGCCAGTGTCTCCTGAGTTGTTTACCCAAAGCACATATTTACCGGTTTCCAAAGCCCTTACCCTTGCCCAGAGGTAGTGTTGGCTTACACAGTCAGAGTTCTTAAACCAGCCGTCATTGGTAAGGACTGCTATGAGGTTTGCCCTCTTAGAAAGCTCCATAACAAGACCATGATAGGCTACTTCAAAGCATATGGGTGTGGCTATCCTCATGGTTTTGTATTCTAAAGGCATTAGACTTTTACCTGGGACGTAGTCTATGCCACTTATGGCTGGAAAAATCTCTTTTAGAAAGCCAAAGGGAAAGGGCATGTATTCTCCTATCGGGAAAAGTCTTATCTTGTCGTAGCTCTGGATAGCAATGCCATCCTTTAAAAGGTAGGCGGAGTTGTAGGGTTTTAGACCTTCTCTTATGTCAATAAGACCTACAAGAATGGGTGTCTTCTGGCTAAGTAGCCTTAGCTCAAAGTTGTATTCATCATCTTCCTCTGAGTAGAAAAAGTGAAAGGCGGATTCTGGAAGAACTATAAGGTCCACACCCTTCTTATTAGCCTCTTCTACCAGCTTAAGTATTTCTCTTGCATGTTTCCTAAAGGATTCCCTTTGGAGTTTGTCTTCCTGAGGCACTGCGGTTTGCACCAGTGCAACCCTTAAAGCTGGTGCTTTTTCCATTGCCTTTTCCTTTTCTCTGAGGGCAAAAAAGCCCATAAGTAGAAGAACAATCCACACAAAAATGGTTAGCCTTAGCTTTCTACGTAAGAGAGACAGTGCGGTGTATATCAAAAAAAGGCTCTGAATATAGACGTTTGCATACAGAAGGCTGTGTTTTACAATAGGAAGGTATACGGAAAGAGAGCCCACGATAAGCCAAGGAAAGCCTCCATAGGGAAAGTTTGAGCGGATTACTTCAAAGACCACATACAAAAGGGGTAAGAGCCATAAATTGCCTCCAAAAAGCCTTTTCCACAGCCAGAAGGGTAGGTAAAACTGGTAGAGGCTAAGAAATAGTGCAAATAGACTGAAAAGCCCGTAAGAAAGAAAAGGGTTAACGCCACCGTAGTCTATACTGGCGATGTTGGCACACCTCAAGGAGAGAAAAAAGAAAACAAAGCCAGAAAGAAGCCAGTAAAGTCCAGACCTTATATGAAGAAGGAGTATAAAAGCGGGAAGAAAAAAGAACCAAAGCTCATATTTAGAAAAAGGCAGGTATAACAGAAAACCTGTCAGAAAAGCCAGAGCTACTTGCCAGAGGATAGGCTTATTAAAACTATTCCACATACCACAAGAAGTATACCAAAGGCTCTGAGCCAGCTAAAGGGTTCACCAAGAAGTAGAAAGGCAATAAGCGCACCCCAAATGGGTGATGTGGAAGCTATAGGGGCTACCACCGATACCTCTCCACGCTTAACAGCCTCAAAGAAAAAGAAGAGTCCAAGAAAGCCTGACATTATGCCACCTGCCATTATAAGCATAACTTCTCTAAATGGATAGTTCAATTTCATACCCATAACAATTGTAATCACTAACGCAAGCGAGAAGGCGGAAAGGTTGTGAAAAACTAAGGCACTTATAGGATGCACCTCCCCTCTCAAACCAAGCTTAAAAAGCACTGGGGCTGTCCCCCACATAAAACTTGCAAGAATTGCAAAAATTATGCTTCTCATGTTTAAAATCCTCAAAAATACTCTTGCATCTTGACTTAACTTGGTATATCATTATAAACTGCTAAAAAACCTTGTAAGGAGGGAACGCCATGACCAAAGCTGAGCTTGTTTCAGCCATAGCCAAAGGGGCAGGCATTACTAAAAAGCAAGCTGATGCCGCCCTCAAGTCTGCCATTCAGGCAGTCTCTGAAGCTCTTAAAAAGGGCGAAAGAGTAGCTGTCCCTGGATTTGGGATATTTGCAGTTCGCACAAGGGCAGAAAGGAAAGGACGCAACCCAAGGACCGGCGCGGAGATAAAGATACCAGCCAGAAAGGTAGTTGCCTTCAGACCTGCGAAGGAACTCAGAGAGTCTGTAAAGTAACCGCAGGCGGGGCATTCGCCCCGCTCCTCTTATGGAAAGGCTAATATGCACTGGTAAGGAGGGGGATTTCTTAGTTATAGGTGGTCAAGAGTTTAATCACCTTAAAGCCTTAAGAGTTAAAAAAGGAGACAGGCTTGAGGTTTTTTGTGAAGGCAGGTTATTCTTGAGTATCCTTTTGTCTATTGAAAAAGGCTACGCTCTGTGCAAGCCTCTGGAAGAGATAAACATTCCTTTGCCAAAGCCAGAGGTAAATCTATACCAGTGTATACCCTTAGAACTAAGACTTATGGAGGAAGTAATAGACAGGGCAAGCCAGACAGGGGCAAACTTGCTGATACCTTTGGTGTGTAAAAGAGGCTTTCAGAAGTTAAGCGTTGTTGAAGAGAAGTTGGAAAGATGGAAAAAGCTAAGCCTTGCCTCTTTTAAACAATGCAAAAGACCGAAACCTATGGAGATAGGTAGACCTATAAGGCTATATGAGTTGGAAGCCAAAGAAGAGGTTTCTCTTGTGCTTGATAACTTCTCCGCAGAGGCTGATATAAAGAGCCTTGACCTCACTAAGAGAAGCTACGGTGTTCTGGTGGGTCCTGAGGGTGGTCTGTCTATTGAAGAGGTGGAGACTCTAAAAAGCAAAGGTTTTAAGCCTCTTTTTCTAAGACCTTATGTGCTGAGAATGGAGATGGCTGGTGCAGTGGCAACTGCCCTTATAATGAACCTTGCAGGAAAGAGCTAAGGGGATTATAATAAAAAGATTAGGAGAGCGTAGCTCAGTTGGCAGAGCAGTGGACTGTGGATCCACGGGTCGCGGGTTCGACTCCCGTCGCTCTCCCCATGTTATAATCCTTTAGATGGTCTTTGAGTGGTCTGAGTTTATTCAGAAAGTAAGGGAATTCTTCAGAGAAAGAGGTTATCTTGAAGTCCATACACCCGTGCTTCTTGAGTTTCCCAACGTTGACTTGAATGTAGAGCCTATCGGGCTTAAGGTTGTGGAGTGCGGTAAGGAAAAGATTCTGTGGCTTCAGACCTCGCCAGAGTTTTCTATGAAAAAGCTACTCTCAAAGCACAAAAAGGACATATTTCAAGTGGCAAAGGTCTTCAGAAACAATGAGTGCGGAAGGCTCAACAAGATAGAGTTTACCATGCTTGAGTGGTATAAGATTGGGGCGGACTACAGTTATCTCATAAGAGAAATAGCTGACTTGCTTGAGTTTTTGGGAATTTCAAAGGAATACAAGACTACAAGGCTTGAGCATGCCTTTGAGGAGTATGCGGGTGTGGTGCTTTCGGAGGATGAGGAAATATTCAAAAACAACCTACTTGCCTACGGCTACGAATTTGACGACAAAGAAGACTGGGAAAGTCTCTTTTTCAGAATATATGTGGATGTGGAAAGAAATCTTGGCAGAGAAAAGCCTGAGTTTATAACCCATTTTCCTCAAAGATTAAGCTCTTACGCCAAAGTGGTAGATGGTTATGCGGAGAGGTTTGAGCTATATATAAAGGGCATAGAGATAGCCAACGGCTGGAGTGAAGAAACAAACCCTGAGGAGATAAGAAGAAGGATGGAAAACTTCGCAAGGGGTAGGGATTTACCCTTTGACGAGGAGCTTCTTGAGTCCTACAGAGACTTTCCTCCCTGTGCGGGCTGTTCCATAGGACTTGAGAGGCTTTTTATGGTTTATAAGGGAATTAATAGCCTTGATGAGATATACTTTTAAGCATGGCATACAGGTGCATGGTAATTTCCCTTGAGGGCAATGATAGAGAGATTACCGAAAAGCTCAACGAGGTTTTATCCACAATAGAGCAGGAAGGCGGTCAAGTGCTTGAGGTGGAGACAAGCCTTGCAAGAGAGCATGGCATAGACGGTTTTGTGGTGTTATATACGATAAAATACAAGGCTATTAGAGAACTGCCCGAAGAATGATACTGAGAGTAAGAGCTAAGCCTAAATCAAAGGTGGAGTGGGTAAAAGAAGTAGAGGAAGGCATATATGAGGTTGCGGTAAAAGAACCACCAGAAGATGGTAGAGCCAATGAGAGAATCATAGAGCTTTTGGCAAAGCACTTTGGAGTTTCAAAGTCAAAGGTCCAACTTCTAAGAGGTTCTACCTCAAGGCTTAAGGTTTTTGAGGTTATCAAGGATTAAAAAAATTGGCTAAATCCAAAGGGCTATGGAGTTCAAAATCTGGAACTTCTTCTTGAACTTTAACATAACCCCACAGGGCAAGACCCCTTTTTACACCTGCGAGCCTGCCTGCCTTTAGGTCCGCTTCCGTATCTCCCACTATGATAGCCTCTGAAGGCAAGGCACCAACATGTCTTAGGGCTTCCAGCACAGGCAAGGGTGAAGGCTTTTTCTCAGAAAGCGTGTCTCCCCCAATCACCACTGAAAAATACTCTGCCATACCAAGCTCCTGAAGTATGACCTTAGAAAGGCTTTCCATCTTATTAGTAACCACCGCAAGCTCTATACCCTTGCTTCTTGCTCTTTCAAGAACTTCCATTATGCCATCAAAGGGCTTTGTGTGAATAACAGGCTCTTTGAGATAATACTCTCTGAAAACTTTTAGAGCCTCTTCAAGGATGCCATCTTGGAAGAACCTTTTTAGAAGCTCTTTTGCACCGCCTCCCACCATGTATCTGACTTCTTGTATCTCAACCTGAGGTTTGTTAAAGTCCTTTAGAGTTTTGTTGAGATGTATGGCTATGTCTCTGTAAGAGTCTATGAGCGTCCCGTCTAAGTCAAAGAGTATGGCTTTTAGATGCATTCTTCCGCCTTGAGGTAGTCCATATACTTGGTGTCT
This sequence comes from Hydrogenobacter sp. T-2, assembly GCF_033971325.1. Lineage (NCBI taxonomy): Bacteria > Pseudomonadati > Aquificota > Aquificia > Aquificales > Aquificaceae > Pampinifervens > Pampinifervens diazotrophicum. The sequence goes on along the minus strand of NZ_CP117180.1, from coordinate 1,209,164 downwards.
TTATATTTTCCCTCTTTTACAAACCTAATAGTGCAAGCAAGGGTTTTGGGTGGCTGGTAGCCTGGTAGATGAAGCACTATATTGCCTTCCTTATCATAGAAGAAGAGTTGAGGGAAGGAGTTGACCTTTAGTGCCCTTACAAGCTCCTCTTCCGTGCTTACATGCTCTTGCCCTTTGAGGATATATCTCACTCTTGCGTTGCTCTCATAAAGCACGCTGTAAACATCCATGTTCTCTAACTCCGAAGCTAAGCTCGGGCTCTGAAGGTCTTTTTTTAGCTGTTTGCAGTAAATACAGCTCTCACTCTCCACTATAAGCATAGCGTATTCATGCTTTGGCACTATGTCCTTTATCTCAAAACTTGACACATTTTGCTTTTGCTGACATGAGGCTAAGAAAACAATAATCAGTATGTATAAGACCTTCCTCATGACTATAATTTTAATCCACAGTGGAGTTCCTTCAACTTTTAGAATACGTTTTCTTGTTCTTACTTGGTGCAAGCCTGGGAAGTTTTTACAACGTGCTAATATATAGAATACCCAGAGGTATTTCTATTGTCTCTCCTCCCTCTCATTGCCCTCAATGTGGTCAAAGAATAAGATGGTATGACAACATTCCCATAGTTTCTTACCTTATCCTAAAAGGTAGATGTAGACATTGCGGAGCAAAAATATCCATCAGATATCCTCTGGTGGAAGCCTTTACTGGCTTTTTGGCAGTTCTCTGCAGAGTAAGGTTTGAAGAGCCTCTTTTGAGCCTTGTTTTCTTTGTTTTCTTCTCCATGCTTCTTGTGGCAAGCCTTATAGACTGGGATACCTTTATACTTCCAGATATTTTCACGCTTGGTGGACTTGCCTTTGGGCTTGTGGTGTCTGTCTTAAGGCAGGACTTTAGCCTAAAGGAAAGCCTACTTGGTGCTTTTGTGGGTGGTGTCCTCTTTCTACTTATATACCTCTATTACACAAAGCTCAGAAAAATAGAGGGGCTTGGCTTTGGAGATGTAAAGCTCATGGCTTTTATAGGTTCTGTGGCTGGTCTTTGGGGTGTTGTATATGCGGTCTTTTTGGGGTCTTTGCTTGGTCTTTTGTATGCACTACCTATAATATTGAAAAACAAAAGCCTGCAGTTTGCTCTTCCATACGGACCTTTTCTCTCTCTGGGTGTCTTTTTAGGGATTGTTTTGGACCTCAAGAGGTTCTTCTTCTAACCTCCAGCGGAAAAGCTCTCTATATAGCTCTGAGTCTATTCTTCTTGCGGTATGTCTTTCCTTTGGCACATCCTCTATCTCCACAAAATACAGGCAGTTGGTAACACACTTAGACACGCAAGAGGGTAAAAGTCCAGCATCCACTCTTTTGTAGCAATAATCACACTTTTCCACCTTCATGGTGGCAGGATTAAAGGCTATAGCTCCATAGGGACAGGCAATTATGCACGCCTTACAGCCTATGCACCTTAGCTCTTCCACATAGACTATGCCATCCTCTCTTTTCCTCATGGCGGAGGTAGGACAGGCGTAAACGCAGGGTGCTGGCTCACAGTGAAAACAGTTCATAGGCAGAAAGAAGGCATCCGCCTTGTCTCCAATGCCACTTACTCTGAAGACCTTCATGGGTCTTATGCCAAAGTTCTCAAGCCCCTTTTCCTGTTTACAGGCAACCTCACAAGAAAGACAACCTATGCACCTGTCAAGGTCTATTAGCATTATGGGTCTTTTCATAGCATTTCCTGAATTTTTCTTTTGTATTCTTGGAGCTTTTCAAAGGTATCGTCTATCTCCGCATCTATTTCAAATATCTCCTTTTCCACCTCATCCACTTCCTTCTTCATATCCCTTATCTGCCTAATCCTGTCCGCAAGAGCTTCTATCGTCTGAAAAACCTCTTCTCCCAGTGTTTCCTTTATTCTCTCAAAGCTCTGAGGGTTGCTCTCGTATTCTTCCAAGAAGTATAGGGCGGTTTGAAGGTCAATGCCTACCTCTTCCTCAAATACCTCTTCAATCTCTCGTATCTTCTGCCTCATTTCTTGAACTCTCTTATACTGATAAAGGACTTTCATACGCCTTTGCCAGAGGCTCTCTTCCATATCAAAAAGCTCTTTCATGAACTTCTCTATACTCATGCATAAAATTATATGCATGAAAAGTCCTTTGGTGGGAATAATAATGGGTAGTCTTTCTGACTGGGAGTGGCTAAAGCCTGCTTACGAAGTCCTTGTGCAGTTTGAAGTCCCCTGCGAAGTCAGGGTTGTATCCGCCCACAGAACGCCAGAAGCCATGTATGAATATGCAAAAACCGCAAGAGAAAGAGGCATAGAGGTAATAATAGCAGGTGCAGGAGGCTCCGCACATCTCCCGGGCATGACCGCCAGCATGACCACACTACCAGTGATAGGTGTCCCCGTGCCTTCTAAACACCTAAATGGTGTGGACTCCCTTTACTCCATAGTGCAGATGCCAGCAGGCATCCCAGTGGCAACCGTAGGCATAGGCAACGGCACAAACGCAGGGCTTCTTGCCATAAGGATACTCTCCATAAAATACCCAGAGCTTGAGAAAAAACTAAAAGACTATGAGGCATCCTTAAGGCAAAAGGTCCAAGAAATGAACGAGAAGCTAAAAGAACAGCTCTCTTAGATAACTACCACCCTGTTTTTCCCCTGCTGTTTTGCTTGGTAAAGTGCTTCGTCCGCCCTTGAAATCATGCTGTCCATAGTATCACCTTCCCTGTAAGTGGTTGCTCCCAGAGATATGGTTATCTTCAAGTTTCCAAAAAACTTATGGCTTTCCACAGCTTGTCTTATCTTCTCTGCAGGTGCGTAAGGCTCCGAGGTCATAGGAAGAAGCACCAAGAACTCCTCACCACCCCATCTTCCAAAGATATCGCTTTTTCGCAGAATCCTCCTTATTTCTTTAACCATCTCCTTTAAAACCCTATCTCCTACAAGATGTCCGTATGTATCGTTTAACTTTTTGAAGTTATCTATGTCAAGGATGACCAAAGAAAAGGGTGTCTGGTATCTTTTTGCCTGAAATAAAAGACGCTCAAAATCGTGGATAAGTGCCCGTCTGTTAAATATGCCAGTAAGCTGGTCTCTTGTGGCAAGTTTTATTAGGGTTCTTTCCCTTTTTACCTCTTCTGATATGTCTACGAGAGTTATTATGGAGACAGTCTTTCCTTTGAAAGACGCTACACTTGAAGATAAGTTGACCCATTTTATTTTTCCACGCTTGGTAACAATTCTTAGCTTGTAGCTGATAGGACTTCTGTCACCCTCTTTCCTTTTCTTTAAGTTTTCATAAGCCACCTCTCTATCTCTCCAAAATACGAGGCTTATAGGGTCCTCAATGTTAAGTAATTCCTCTCTATTATATTCAAAAAGTTTTACCGCCCTTTGGTTCAAATAGAGAATTTTGTTTTGCCAAAAATCGTAGACCAGCACCGCATGAGGGTTTGACTCTGCAAGAATATGGAAAAGCTCTTCCTGTTCATGTTTTTCAGTTATATTTAGCAAGTATCCATAGTAGCCAATTATCTCATTCTTGTCATTAAATAATGGCACGGTATAGTCAAGAACCCATATGTATTCTCCGTCTTTTCTTCTAAGCCTATAATCTTGATGTGTCCAAAAGGGAGATTTCTTCTCTGTGTGATACATTACCTCTTGGGCTACCCTTTCCAAGTCTTCTGGATGTATAAGCTCTGAATACCTTATTCTTCCCGATATAAAGTCCTCTGCTGTATATCCAAGAAACTCAGACACATTGGGTGAAACAAACTCCACAGGCCAGCCCTCTGCCCTTTTCCATTGGAAAAAGACCACAGGACCTCCAGAGAGAAAAAGCTCCGTCCTCTGACCACTGAGCTTTAGATTTTCCATAAGGTCAAAGAGGTCTATATGAAACTCCACATAAAAGCCCTTTTCCGGAAGGTAGTGAGCTAACACATAAAAATACCTTTCACCCTCTTGCGTTTTGTGAACATGTAGGACGCCAGACTTTTCTATTCCCAGCTCTCTTATGTTTCTAACTGGACATGGATGCCCCTCGTATTCATAACATGGTTTTGAGAAGGAATGAGAAAGCCCATAACAGGTTTCCGCCCTATTACCGTATACCTCTCTTGCCTTTTTGTTAGCAAAGAGAACGCGATGCTCTTTATCCACTATCAGAATTGGCTCAGCTATAAGGTCAAGTGCGGAGTAGTCCATTAGCAAAAACCCAGAGATTTTTCCATTATAAACCAAATTGCAAGTTATTATATAGTGCTTTCCTGTCAATTACAACTCAAAAGCCTCTCCTCCTTCAAAAGCTCCAAAACATCTCCAGAGTTTATTAACTTCTCTATCAAAGCATTTAAATATTCCCTGTCCCTTATGCCCTTCACCTTTACTTCTACACCTTCAGGAACTCTTCCAATCTTGCCCCTTATAAGAGTCAACACTGTATCTTGCAATGCTTTTATGAACCCTTCCTCAAGACCAAGCCTGTATAAGATGTCCTTTCTCAACTTCCTCTTTGGCAGTTTTATATCCTCAGGTCTAACCACTATAGGCATGTGCTTGACCTCCTCTGTTAGCCTTATCCTTAAGTTAGGTCTTAGCTCTGTCAATGTCAATAGCTTCATGATGTAGTCTTTCCTTTGTTCCTCTTCCATGCCTTCCAGCGTCTCCACAAGTTTCTCTATCAAATATCTTTCATCCTCTACTTTGCACAAACATGCCATTATCCTATCTACAGGGTCTTGGCTCTCAAGTAGTATCTTGCAGTCTATCTGTCTTATGTCAAGTATTTCATACCTAAAGACTAAGTTCTTAATCTTGAGAGAGGGCTTCATCCTGAGCTTTTCATTTCCCACATACACGAGGAGCTGTTTTATGTTGTGTGTTTTGTATTTTTCTGCTATGGCGGTATAGTAGCGAAGCATCCTCCAAGGCATGTTTGTATCGTTAAAGGATTGGAACTCCATATGTAGGATGCTTTCATCCTCAAGTCTTGCCAAGAAGTCCACTCTTAGCTCAGTGGATGGCAGAGATGTTGGCAACAGCTCTTTAATGGGGGCTGGAGAGAGGATTTTGCTAAGCCTGTGTGGGACTTCCTCAAAGATGTCTTTGAGAGTTATATCTTTTGAAGACACAAAAGGATTATATCATCAAACAACTTTCTCCTCCTATCCCTCATGACGGGCTCAAGGTTATCAATTTTTTATAGCTTGCAACTTGCGTTATTATAACCCAAACTGTGCTATAATTGTATGTCTTAAGTATAAAAGGAGGTCTTAGCTATGAGCTTGCTTCAGAAAATTGAGGAGCTATATCTTCCAAAAAAACAATACCCAGCCTTTAAGGTGGGTGATACGGTAAAGGTTCACTACAAAATAGTGGAAGGAGAAAAAGAAAGGATACAGCCCTTTGAGGGCGTGGTTATAAGGATAAAGGGTGGTGGCATAGGTAAGACCTTTACTGTAAGGAAGGAGTCCTATGGAGTGGGTATAGAAAGGACATTTCCCTTTTATAGCCCAAACATAGAGAAAATTGAGCTGGTCAAGTATGGAAAGGTCAGAAGGTCAAGGCTTTACTTCCTGCGTAAATACAAGGGCAAGGAGGCTATGGGTAAGATAAGGGAGATAAAGCCCTGGGAGCTCAGGAAAAAGGCATGATAGAATACGAAAGGCCCCATTGGGAAAAGGGTCTTTTAGTGGCAGGTGTTGACGAAGCGGGAAGGGGTCCTTTGGCTGGACCTCTCGTTGCCTGTGCGGTTATACTTCCACCCTTTATAGAACCTTTTATAGAAGGCGACTCCAAGTCCATGAGCCAGAGGGAGAGGGATTTAGCCTATGAGCTGATAAAGTCCAAAGCCCTCGCTATAGGCACTGCGGTTGTGGACTCTTTTCTAATAGACAAGGTGGGCATCTTAAAAGCCAATCTCATTGCCTTTAAAAGGGCTTTGGAAGACCTAAAGCACAAGTTTCATGTGGTTATAAGCGACTACTTGCCTGTGGAAGGTTATGAATGTGTTCCTCTTGTGAAGGGTGATGAAAAGAGCCTTAGCTGTGCCTGTGCCAGCGTTGTGGCAAAGGTTCTCAGAGACAGAATAATGGAGCATTATCATAAACTCTACCCTCAGTATAACTTCTCAAAACATAAGGGCTACGCAACAAGGGAGCATATAAGTGCCATAAGACTTTATAGAGAAAGCCCAATACACAGGAGGAGCTTTTCTCCAATAAGACAGTCAAACCTTTTTGGAGATTAATGCATATCCCTGTTCTTCTTGAGGAGTCCACAGACCTACTGTTAGGTAATGGAGGAAAACTTTATGTGGATTGCACCATAGGTCTTGGTGGGCATACGCGTAGGATATTGGAGAAAAACCCACAAGCCTTTGTGATAGGCATAGACAGAGACCCTTACGCACTTGAGATGGCACAGGAAAGCCTCAAAGACTTTGAAGGTAGATACAGCCTTTATCATGCAAACTTTTCAGACCTTGACCAAGTCCTCAAAATGGAAGGACTTTCGCAGGTGGACGGCTTTCTCTTTGACCTTGGTGTCTCTATGCTACAGTTAAAGAGTCCAAGAGGCTTTTCCTTTCAAAGGGACGAGCCATTGGATATGAGGATGAATCCAGAGGACAGGTTGAGTGCCTACCAAGTGGTCAATAACTATTCGGAGAGGGATTTGGAAAGAATATTCAAAGAATACGGAGAAGAGCCTTATGCAAAAAGGATAGCAAGGGCGATAGTTTTGGCGAGAGCCAAAAAACCCATAGAAACCACCCTTGAGCTTGTGGAGATAATAACTTCGCTCTTACCTTACAAGGGTGGAAGGATACATCCTGCCACAAGGGTCTTTCAGGCTATAAGGATAGAAGTAAACGAAGAGCTAAAGAGCCTTGAGATAGCCCTGCGGAAAACCCTTGACTTTCTTAGGTCTGGAGGTAGAGTAGTGGTCATATCCTTTCATTCTCTTGAAGACAGGATAGTAAAGAACTTTATAAAAACACACCTTAAACCCTTGACAAAAAAACCCATAACGCCTACTATGGAAGAAGTGAAGAAAAATCCTGCAAGTAGAAGTGCAAAGTTGAGGGCAGGAGAAAAGCCATGAAATACTTAATTTTGGCTTCTTTGCTTCTTATGTTTAACCTGCTATACTCCTCCTATAGCCTAAATGTGGCAAGAGATTATGCCAAAAAGGTCTCTGAGCTAAAGAGAGAAAAAGAAAGGAGTCTGACTCTAAAGGCTGAAATAGAGAAACACATAAACTACAAAACTGTTAAAAGCTACGCAGAATCTTCTGGGCTTAGTCCCATAGATTGGAGCAGGATAAAGGTGGTTAAGAGCTCTACTGGGGAATAATCCTATAAAACCTCTTTTTACCAACTTGAAGTTTTAGCTCCTCGGATACTTGAATTTCTTGATTTGGGTCTTGTATCTTTTGACCGTTTATCTTAAGACCTCCACCTTCTATGAGCCTGCGTGCGGAGTTTTTTGATGCTTCTATACCCAACTCAAAGAGAAATTCATGAGCCTTTTGGCGATAGCCTGCGGGAACTTTTATGATTTGTGCGTCCTCTGGAAACTCTCTTTGAGAAAAGGTTTTTTCAAAGAACTCAAGGGCTTTGTCCGCACTTTCCTTTGAGTGATAACGGGAAACTATGTAATGAGCAAGCCTCTTTTTGGCTTCCATAGGATGTAAGTTCTTTTTAAACTCCTCTATCTCCTCCTGCCTATAGTCTGTAAGCAGAAGGTAGTAGTTCCACATAAGCTCATCGGAGATGGACATAATCTTTCCAAACATTTGGTTTGGCTCTTCCGTAATGCCTATGTAATTGCCATAGGACTTGGACATCTTCTTTACACCGTCAAGACCCACCAAAAGTGGCATGGTTATACACACTTGAGGCTTTTGACCGAGGGCTCTCTGAAGGTCTCTTCCTACAAGCAAGTTAAACTTCTGGTCTGTGCCACCCAGCTCCACATCCGCCTTTAGGAAAACAGAGTCATAACCTTGAAGCAATGGATAGAGAAACTCATGGATATATATGGGATTACCCTCTTTAAACCTTTTTGAAAAGTCATCTCTTTCTAACATCCTCGCCACTGTGTATTGACCTGCCAGCTTTATAATACCCTCTGTTCCAAGAGAAGAAAGCCAGGTGCTGTTAAAGACTATGTTGGTTTTTTCTGGCAGAAGCACCTTAAAGACTTGATGTTCATATGTTTTGGCGTTTTCTAAGACCTGCTCCCTACTAAGAGGCGGTCTTGTCTCACTTCTTCCTGTGGGGTCTCCTATCATGGCGGTAAAATCACCTATCACAAAATAGACCTCATGCCCCAAGAGTTGAAACTGACGCAGTTTTTGAAGAAGAACCGTATGCCCAAGATGAAGGTCTGGAGCGGTAGGGTCAAAGCCAGCCTTTATACGAAGCGGTCTACCCTCTTTTAGCTTTTCCAAAAGCTCCTCTTCTTCTATTATCTCTACAGTTCCCTGCTTGAGAAGTTTAAGTTGCTCCTTTGGGCTAAGCATGATGGAGTTAAAATTATAACCCATGAGAACGGAGCTTTTACTTGGCGGAGAGTGGGTTTCAAAGGAAGAAAAACTGTCGGTGGTATACCCTTACACTGGCGAAGTTGTGGCAGAGGTTTCAAAGGCAAGTGAGGAAGATGTCTATAAGGCTATAGAGGTGGCAAAGGAGGGACACAAAAAACTTTCTTCCTTGAGCTCATACGAAAGATATGAAATCCTTATGAAAGCAAGCCATATCCTCAGAAAGAGAGCGGAAGAATTTGCCAAAACCCTTGTGCTTGAGGTGGGAAAAACCATAAGAGAGGCAAGGACGGAGGTTCAAAGAGCCATACAGACCCTAATCTTCTCTGCGGAAGAGGCAAGAAGGATAGGAGGAGAGGTCATTCCCATTGACGCCCATCCCAACGGAAAGGGTAAAGTAGGCTTTTACCTTCGTCAGCCTGTGGGTATAGTCTCTGCCATAACACCCTTTAACTTTCCCTTAAACCTTTCCATGCATAAGGTAGCACCAGCCCTTGCCTGCGAAAATGCGGTAATCCTTAAACCCTCAGAGAGGACACCTCTTACACCTCTTATGCTCGGTGAGGTTATGCTTGAGGCTGGACTTCCTCCACAATCCCTTAGCATCCTCC